>CAZMCA010000304.1:0-1515 GCA_964564595.1 uncultured Caulobacteraceae bacterium | reverse complement strand
GCAACAGCGCATCCTGCGCCGGGGGCGGCGCAGCCTTGGTTTCTTTTCGCATTGTGGTCCTTCCAGGGGTCAGAGAGCGCGGCTGTTCCCTCGCGCAAGGGTGAGCCGCGCCAGCGGCTGCATCGGGTGCGTGACAAGCGACACTTCGATGAGATCGATTTCCTCGAGCACACGCCCTCTTGGGTGCGCGCGCGCAACGATCGGCACAAAGCCGATGGAGAGCCCGTCAACGCCGCGCGCAATGAGGCGGCGCGCTTTGGCGGCGCCCGGCTCATCCGGCAGGATCGCGCCCTTCACATAAAGCCCGCGCGCGTCTTCGGTCACATCGATCCACGCGCCTGCGCGCAGCCGCGGTTCGTGCTGCACGAGCAGCGGCAGCGGACCCTTGAGGCGCAGCAGCGACGCGCGAAACGCGCCGGCGCGGATCACATCGCCAGACTGATCTGCCAGAGCGAAGAGCGAGGCGTAGCCCTCGACCGGGATCGGCGCCTCGGTCTTGCGCTCGCGCCGCAGCCACTCGGCGATCACGGCGCGCGCTCCAGCCGGGTTTCGATACGTGCGAGCGAACGGCGCGCTTCGCTGACTTGCTCCTCGAGGCGCGCCAGGCGCACGGCAACCTCGGGGCTTGCGCCCACGCTCTGCTCAACGGCCGCGAGGCGCGCCGAAGCTTGGCCCGCCCAAACAAACGCGCCCGCCGTCTGCAGAAAGATCGTGACGATCAACGCGTAACCGATTTTCGGATCGAAGCTCATGGCGCGGGCTCCACGCCCGCAAGCCGCCGCTTCTCATCGAGCGTCAGAAACTCAGCGCCCGTAAGCCGCGCCCAATGCGCTTCGCGTTCGGACGCGAGCGCGGGCACGGCGTCGAGATCAATCGCGACGCGCGCGGCGCCGCTCTCACCCCAGCGCGCGCCGAGCCACGCTTCAATCGCCGCTGCCGCCTTGAATGCGAGCGGCAGCGCCGTGAGGCGCCAGAACGCGAGATTGGCTTCGCGGTACGTCGAATAGGTATTGTCGCCCGGAATACCGAGCAGCATCGGCGGCACGCCGAAGGCGAGCGCGATGTCGCGCGCGCTGGCGTGGCGCGCTTCGATAAAATCCATATCTGCGGGCGAAAGGCTCATCGGCTTCCAGTCGAGCCCGCCTTCGAGAACGAGCGGGCGGCCGGCGTTGCGCGCGCCCGCATGCGCTTGTTCCAATTCTTCCTTGATGCGCTGGAACTGATCGTCGCTCAGGCGATCGACGCCGCCGGCGCCAGAATAGATGAGCGCGCCAGATGGGCGCGCGGCGTTGTCGATCAGCGCCTTATTCCAAGCACCGCCCGCGTTATGAATATCGATCGCGAACGCTGCGGCTTCCATCGGCGATTGGCCGTACCAATCATCCCCCGGGTGAAAGAGCTTCAGATGGAGGATCGGCGCTTGGCCGGTGAGCGCATCGCGCTGGAACCTGCGCACAACGGCGCCCGCGCGATGCTCCCAACCGATCGGCCAGCCATCAGGACCGGGCACGACGC
>CAZMCA010000303.1:0-1626 GCA_964564595.1 uncultured Caulobacteraceae bacterium | reverse complement strand
CAGGGCGACCGTCGGTCGCCACCGCTCCCAGCGGCGGGGGCCGCCGCCAGCGTCAAAATCAGCGGCGCGCAATCGTATCCGCGCGCCTTCATCCACGCGCCGATCGTTTCGCCAAGGCGCAGCACGACGTCCGCCGCGGGCACGCCGCGCGCGGTCTGCGCCACGATCGTTTGCCCGACATCGCGTGACACGCGCTCGATCGCGGCGATCGCAAGCTCAGCTTTGCCGCCTGGAAAGTGATGATAGAGCGAGCCCTTGGGCGCATCGGCCGCCGCCAGCACGTCGTTGACGCCCGCGCCGTGGTAGCCGCGCGCCTGAAAGAGCTCGATCGCCGCGGTGATCAGCCGTTCGCGCGTCGGCACGACAACGGGTTTGCGCAGGACGGATTTGCTCATGCGAGCGGCGCAATCAGCGCGAGCGCAACCGCCACCAGTTTCGGCGGCGCGCCGTCATCGCTCTCGGCGAACACTTCGGCCTCGGCGGAAACCTGCCGCTTGCCCGCGCGGATGACTTTGCCCTTCGCACGCAGCCGCGCGCCCTTCGCCGGCGCGAGCAGCTGCAGCGTATAGCTCGACGTGACGACGTCGCCCGCGACGGAGGCCGCCGCCCACGCGCACGCATTGTCCGCCGCAGCGCCCACCACCGCGCCATGCGCGTAGCCGTGATGCTGCAACAGCTCCGGCCGCAGCGGGATCACCAGCTCGGCCTCCCCCGCCCACCATTTGGTTGGCTGCGCCGCCAGCAAAGTCGAAAACCCGGAGGTCACGCGCGCGGCCGCAAACGCCGCCAACGCCGCCCCCTCCGACCCAAACCGATCCGCCCCAACCGGGCGCCCCTCCGCATCACGCATGCCGCATCTCCTGGCGCAATTCTAGACAGACCGGTCTAGCGAGTCCAGCGCGGCGCGACGTCTTGGCGTGCGTCTGTACGCTCCCCCTCCTTCCCTCATTCCGGACGCGCGCAAGCGCGATCCGGAACCCAGGGGCAAATGTCGCGTACGTGGCCCCTGGGTTCCGGGTCTCCGCTACGCTTCGCCCGGAATGAGGAGACGTTGCGAGATTTGGTGGAGCAAATTCGAAGGATAGAGCGCGCGCAAACCTCAAGCACATCAACGCCCATCGCACCGCGCGCTAGTCGGATACGCACCACCTCAATCCGACCGCGCCAAAACGCCCGTACAATGCTGCGCATGACCGATAGCGCAGACGCCCCGCAACCATTCCAGCACAGCCCAGAAGGCTGGCCGCTGGTGCGTCGTCTGATCGAAAACGTCGCCGGCTATTTCGGCAACCCCACGACGATCTATTTCGCGAACCTGCGTCCCGCGGCCGCCCGCAATCGCTTCAAGCTCAAACAAACGCTCAACCTCATGCTCGCGCTCGTGCGGAGGCTGATCCTCATCGAGTCTCTCGCGATCGTGTTGAAGCCTGGCACGCTCCGCGGCCCGCGCCCGCGCAAACAGAAGGTCCCGATCGTCACCTACGTGATCCAGCGCGAGCCCTGCGTTGAGTTCTTCACCAACAAGCCGCGCATGAAGGAAGATTCGCAGCACTGGCGCGTGTCGCTCCAGCTCTTCCCATCGCCGCAGAAGAAGCGCGAAAAACCGCCGCGAACATCGATCTGGCA
>CAZMCA010000302.1:0-1659 GCA_964564595.1 uncultured Caulobacteraceae bacterium | reverse complement strand
TCGATCATTGCCTGCATGCTTTGCAGCGGCGTCGCCAATTCATGCGCAACCGTCGCAATGAAGCGCGACTTGGCTGCGTTCGCACGCTCCGCGGCCTCCCGCGCCGCCGACTGGCCGGCCTCGCGCGCGCGCGGCAAATCGCTCTCCTCTTCGATACTTGGCACCGCCTTGGCCGCGGCCCCGCGCTGGCGCAAAACCGCACTCGCTCCAAAGACGCGCCAGACTTCGGCGCTTTCATCGCGGTAGTGTTGTTGCAGGCGTGGCTCGCCCAGCAGCCCAGCGCCCTCGCCGGCCGCTTGCGTTACGATGCCGTGCTCGATGGCGCAGCCTGAGCGCCGCGCCCAATCGACCGCCTCCGCATAAAGCCGCAATGCCCGCAGCCGCTGGCCAGCAACGCGTGCGCCTTCCGCACGCAAGAGCAGCCAGCGATGCATGTTGTCACGCGGATTGAGACGCGCGCTGGCGCGCAGGCGCCGCATCCCGGCGCTATCGGGCGCCCCACCCATGCGCCTTTGGGCAAGGCCAGAGAGGAACGTCCATGTCCTGTGCTGCGTCAACGATCGCGCGCGATCGAAGTCGGCTTTCATGCGCGCCGCGCGCGCGCCGGCATCTGCGTAAGCGCCAAACGCGACCGCGAGGGTCTGCTCCAGCGTGGCGATGGTGCGCCGAAGATCACGCAAGGGCGCACGCGCAAGTTGGACCCGATGCGCAGCGGTGAAATAATCGCCCTGTAAGATCCACGGCGTGGCGCTGGCGCCGGCAAGCGAGGCAGCCACTTGCCGCAGCGCGCGCAGCACAAGGACATTCGTCAAGTCGTCGAAGCGCTCACCCACAGCAAGAGCGCGATCAGCAAGCTCCGAGACATTCCGGAGGGGCCCGTCACTCATCAGCGCATCGTAGACGCGATCGCGGTTCGCCTGCGCCACAAGGCTCAGATCGCCGTCCGCATACGCAAGCGCCAGCACTGTCTCAGCGCGGTCGCGCATGTCGGCGCGCGATCGCACGTACCAGTGGCCAAAACCTGTCGCAAATTGCATGGCGGTGCTGCGCAGAGGCTGGTCGGGGCCTTGCAAGCGATCCGAGAGCACCGCCCACCGTCCAGCGCGCCGATGAAAGCCCAGCATCGAACAGACGAACGCGTAGATCGCCGCGCCCGCCGCGGACCCGCGCGCTACACGCGGCGCGATGGCGCCCGCACCGAACGCGACCGAAAGCTTGAGGTCGCGCTCAAAGATAACAGGCGCGATCGCGTTCATTGCGCGCAGCATCGGCGCGCGCACGCTGAGTTCCTCGGTCCCTAACGGTTCGGTATCCCCGTCCGCGCTCTCGATGCGCGCGGCGATCACGCGAACGGCCGCCTTCGCAACTGTGAGCCAGCTTGCGCGTTCTGGCACGGCGACGCCAAGACCGGCGAGCCCGGCGCGCGCCGCAGCGATAGCGCCTTCAACGTCCTCGCAGGCGCGCGCCACGAAAACGCGCGCCTCCAATGCCTCCGCGCGCTCGCGCGGCGAGCCTGCGGTCTCGGCCATCTGCTCGGCGTGGCAGGCGGCCGCGGCGAAGTCCTTTCTTGAGAGCGCCGCGAACATGGCTTCGCGGCTGACGTCGTATGAGAGCACCCTGCGCCGCGCGTTCAACGCGGCCGCGGCCTCGGCAAAGGCG
>CAZMCA010000301.1:0-1754 GCA_964564595.1 uncultured Caulobacteraceae bacterium | reverse complement strand
CCGGCCCAGCGGCCGAACATCTCCTCGGCGCGGCGCAAATTCTTGTCGAGCGAGGCCATCGTCCGCGTGAAATCGCCGTCGGTGTCGCCGCGCCACGCCGCGCGCGCTTGGCCGACGATGACGCCGAGCCCCTGCGCGCGCGCCTGGCCCGTCATGTGATCGGCCTCGAGCCCCGCGAGCGCGAGCACCCAGCGCGCGCACCGCACGCTCCGCTGATGCGCCGCGTTCATCGCGAGCGGATCGCGGTCCTGCCCAACTTCCATTGCCAGCACCGCCGCGCGGTGCGGCTCCATCGCCTCGAACCGCTTCATGATGAGATCGAACAAACGATCGCGCACGCTCTGGTTCGGGTCATGCTCCTCAAGCCCATCCGCGATCGCGCGGTCGAACGCCTCTTCCGCGCACTCGACCGCTTCGCCGAGCGTCGCGCCATAGAGATCGGCCACCGGCCGGCCCGCTTCGTGCGCCAGTTCAACGAGCGTCACCTGCGCCCAGGGCTTCACCGCCGCGAGCGCGAGCGCTGCGCGCGCCAGATCGCGCCGCACCGAAGCATCGAGATGACTCAAGCCGCCACTCCCATGATCGGCGGCATCAGCCGTAGCCGCACCGCCGCCCAATACGTCGCCGCCACGATGGCGAACGAGAACGCGATCGGCGCGGCGTAGCCGCTTGCCTCCAGCGCCGTGAGCGACATCCGCGCGATCGCGGGCCAGAGCGCAAACAGCACCGCAAGCCCCGCCACCACGGGTGTCAGGTAATCGGAGATAAGATCGAACAGCCGGCGCCGCTCCAGGCGCGCCATCAGCGCCGCTTCGAACGCGGGATCGCGCGCCGGGGGCTCGGCCTCGGCGAAAAACGCACTGAGCCGCGCTTCGCGACCCGCGGAAAAGATCTGCTCTTCACTCATCGCCCAAAGCCTCCATCAACTTGGCTTTGCCACGCAATACATGCGACTTCACCGTGCCCAACGGCAAGCCCAACGCTTCGCTGGCCTCGCTGTGGGAAAATCCCTGCGCCAGACAAAGCGCCACCGCGGCGCGCTGTTCCAGCGGCAGCGTTTTCATGGCCCGCGCCAGATCCATCCGGTCGTCCCCGCTCGGGGTCACGGTATCTTCCTGGCCCTGCAGATACGCCAGATCCCGCGCCGCCGAGCGCCCGCGTGAGCGCGCCGCAGAGAGGCACTTGTTGTAGGCGATCCCGCACAGCCAGGAGCGGAAGCTCGATTGCCCCGCGAACCGCGCAATGTTCTCGAACGCGGAGAGGAACGTCTCTTGCGCCAGATCGTCCGCGTCCGCCCAATTGCCGCACGCGCGCCGCAGAAATCCGCGCACCGCCTGCTGGTGCATCCCAACCAGTCGCGAAAACGCAGCTGCGGAGCCCGCTTTCGCGGCCTCCACCAAGGCTGCGTCGTGCGACGCCACGCTCATTTCTCACGGAAAATCGACGTCAGTATCGCCGAGACGAGCGTCGCAAGCGCGATGGCGCCCACGATCACCGTCGCGATCATGAAGCCACGCTCCGTATCGGGCATGTCGGAAAGCTGGGCCGCCACATAGAACGCGCCGGCGAACGCCGAGAACGTGATCGCGCGCTTCCAGGCGCGCAGCGGCTCGTTGCGCCGGTGGGCGCGCCAATGTTCGCCCCACGCCCGGACGGACGCGCCATCGTCGCCCCAATACGGCGCGCCGCCGGCGGGCGCGTCATCGCCGTCGTCGCCGTCGTCGCGCACGCGCGGCGGCGCATCGGCCGCGGCC
>CAZMCA010000300.1:0-1835 GCA_964564595.1 uncultured Caulobacteraceae bacterium | reverse complement strand
TGCGCCAGTCGCAGCCGCAACGCCGCCTGCCGCGCCTCAGCAGCGCCCTGCGGCAAGCGCGCCAGCGGCGCCGAGCGCGTAAACGCGCTACAACGCGCCGATGCTTTCCGTAATTATTCCAACGCTGAACGCCGAGCGCGTGCTCACGCGCACGCTAACGCCGCTCGTCGCGGGCGTAGCTGACGGCTTGGTGCGCGATTGCGTTGTTGCGGACGAGGGCTCGACGGACGAGACGTGCGCAATGGCGGAAGCGGCTGGGTGCGCGCTTGTGCGCGGCGCGCGCGGCGAAGGTTGGCGCATTGGCGCCTCAGCTGCGAAGGGCGACTATTTGTTGTTTCTTGCGCAGCATCTCGTGCTCGAGCGTGGTTGGATCGAGGATGCGCGCGGCTTCATCGAGCGCAGCGGGCGCGTGGCGACATTCCGGTTCGATGGCGAAAGTCCGCTCGCTGCACTGATCGCGCCGCGCGGGCGCGCGGGCGTTCTCATTCAGCGGAGTGCGTTCAATGCGCAAGCCGCGACGCTCAACGACGCGGCGCGTGGGCCAATGACGAAGCTCGGCGCGCGCGCGATCCCGCAGACTTAGCGCGAGGCGACGCGGGCAGGGGCGCTGCGGTTGTCTTGCGGCTCGTAGCGGCCGGGCTGGCCTTGCGCCATGCGCTGCAGCTCGATGCGCTCTTGCCCGTAGCGCGCGCGGCACACGCCCATATGCGCAAGCACGCGCTCAGCATAGTCGCGGCTTTCTTGGCGCGGCATTGTCTCAAGCAACATGAGCGGATCATCGTTCGAAGGCTGCGTCGCCATCCAGCGCTGCAGCCAGCCGGGGCCGCCATTGTACGCAGCGAAGACGCGACCGAGGTCTTGATCCTGGTGGAACATGTCCATCAGCCAGCGCACATATTGCTGGCCGAGCTGCATGTTGAGGCCGGGTTCGTGCAGCAGCGCGGGCGAGCGGCGATAGTTCGTTGAGCGATCCATGTCGCTCGCGGTCGATGGCAGAAGCTGCATCAGGCCGCGCGCGTTCGAGGAGGAGATCGCGACCGGATTGAAGTGGCTCTCTTGCCGCACGATAGCGTAAACGAGCGCGCGATCGAGGTTGAAGCCGTTGGCAGGGCGGAAGCTCGTGTCCGGGCAAAAGCCTGCGGAAAGTTCGAGCGGGCCGTACTCGGCGGCACGTAGTTGCGCGCTCGGCGCTTCGAGCGCGCCAGCGAGCGCAAGGAAGATCGGATCTTCGTTCGGGCTGAGGCCGCTGTGCAGGCGGCGCAATTCCGCTTCGACATCCGAGAGTCGGCCAAGTTGCGCGAGCGCCGCGGCGCGCCGTGCGCCCGGGCGCCGTTCGAAGAAATCGCGCAGCGAGTCCGCATCGAGCGCCGGACGCTCGAACGTGAGGCCGCTCTCACGGCCAAGTTGCTCTTCGGCAAGCTGGCCGTAGAACGTGTACGGATTGCGCGCGGCGGCTTCGAGATGAACCGACACGCCTTCACGTGCGCCCGATGCGATGCGCGAACGCGCAGCCCAATAATGCGCGGCCGAGTTCGTCCACGTTGAAAAGTAGGGCCAGTTGGCGGCGGAATCGAAATGCTGCGTCGCGCGCGCATAGTCGCGCTCGCGATAGGCGACGAGGCCCATCCACCAATTGGCTTCGCCTGCGCGCGGACCAAAGAGCGCGCTATCGCCTAGGCTGCGCGCGCCGGAGAGATCGTTCGCGGCGACGCGCTCGATGATGGTGTTGATCTGCGAGCGCGCGCTTGTGGTGTCGCCAGGCGGGGTGCGCGATGCGCCGTAGGGAATGCGCACGCCCGCCGCTTCGGGCTGCGGCGGCGCGGGGCCGACAGCGC
>CAZMCA010000299.1:0-1859 GCA_964564595.1 uncultured Caulobacteraceae bacterium | reverse complement strand
TCGCGTCGCTTGGCGCGAAGTTCGTCGCGGTCGAGGACGAAGAGTTCAAGCAGGCCGAAACCGCCGCGGGCTACGCCAAAGCGATGAGTGCGGACTATCAGGCCAAGCAAGCCGCGCTCGTGACCGAGCATATCGCCAAGCAGGATATCGTCATCACCACGGCGCTGATCCCGGGCCGGGCCGCGCCGGTGCTGGTGAGCGAAGCGCAGGCCAAGAGCATGCGCCCTGGCTCGGTGATCATCGATCTTGCTGTGTCGCAGGGCGGTAATTGCCCGCTCTCGAAGGCTGATGAGATCGTCGATATCGGCGGCGTGAAGATTGCGGGCTTTTCCAATCTGCCGGCGCGGCTGCCGTCGGATTCGTCGGCGCTCTACGCCAAGAACCTGCTCGCGCTCCTGCCGCTGCTGACGGACAAGGACACGAAGGCCTACGCGCCGGCGTGGGATGATGAGATCATCAAGGGCGCGATGCTGACGCGCGCGGGCGCGATCGTGCACGCCGCGATCTCGCCGCAACCCGTTGCAGCAGCGTGAACGATTCTGTTCTCGCGGCGCGCTGGTACGATGCGTGGAATAAGCGCGACCTCAACGCGATCCTCGAGCTGTACGCGGAAGAGATCGAGTTTGCTTCGCCCTATGCCGCGGCGCTCGGCTTTGCGCCGGACGGCGTCGTTCACGGCAAAGCGATGCTGAAGATGTATTTCGAGCGGGCGTTGCAGCGCGCGCCGGAACTGCATTTCACGCCGGAAGCTTTGTGCGTGGGCGCGCGCTCGCACACGCTGATCTATCGCAACCATCGCGGCGAGCTTGCCGCGGAAAGCCACGAATGCGATGGCCTCGGGCGCATCATCCGCGCCGACGCCACGTACGAAGCCAGCGAGTAACAGTCATGGAATCGGTCTTCGTTTTCTATCTTGCGATCTTCGTGCTCGCGATTTTCGTCGGCTATTACGTTGTCTGGTCGGTCACGCCGGCGCTGCACACGCCGCTGATGGCGGTGACGAACGCGATCTCTTCGGTGATCATCGTGGGCGCGCTGATCGCTGCGGCGGCGAGCGCGATGGTGGAAGGCGGCTGGGTCGCCAAGGGCGCGGGCGGGCTCGCGGTGGCGCTCGCGGCCGTGAACATCTTCGGCGGCTTCCTCGTCACGCAGCGCATGCTGGCGATGTACAAGAAGAAAGAACGCGCGCCGAAATAGGCGCGCAACGCGAGGCAGCTTATGAGCCCCGCCGAATGGCGTGCATTGCTGGAAGCGTTCGTGAGCGGCCGCATCAGCGCGGACGCGTTTCATCGCCGTTTTTTCGAGGGCTGGCGCGCCAACCGCGATGGCCCCGTGCCGGCGCCCGCCGCGATCGAGACGCTGTTCTACACGGTTGAAGCCTACGACGAAGAGCCCGAGCTGCGCAGCGATACGAGCGCGAGCGAGCAGGAGATGCTGGAAGCGGCGCGCAAGGCGCTCCAGCAATTGCGTGAAGAGGGCGACGGCCCGGCGCGCGGCGGTCTTACAGGCGCGCGCACCTACGATCGCGCCCGCGCGCGCGAGGATATGCGCCGCTTCCAAGTGAACATCAGCCGGCTCGCCGGATTGGGGTGTTTGATCGCGCTGGCGTGGATCGGGCTCTGCTTGCTGCAGATCTTCGCGGTGTCCGACCAAATCCAGAGCGTGCTCGAATGGCCAGCGGCGCTCGCGACTTTCGCGGGCGTTATGCTCGCTTTCGTGCCGGTCGTCGGGAATATCATCGCGTTTTTCGGCGCGAGCGACGTGTGGGGCTGGGAAACCTGGATCGCCGCCATCGTGTTCTTCGCCGCGCCGGCTGCGACGATCCTATCGGGCTGGCTGCGCTGGTGGCGGCCTTGACG
>CAZMCA010000298.1:1113-1930 GCA_964564595.1 uncultured Caulobacteraceae bacterium | reverse complement strand
ATCTCGATCACGGACGGGCAGATCTTCCTTGAGTCCGACCTGTTCAACCAAGGCATCCGGCCGGCGGTGAACGTCGGTATCTCGGTGTCGCGCGTGGGTTCGTCGGCGCAGATCAAGGCGATGAAGACGGTCGCCGGCCCGATTAAGTCGGAGCTCGCGCAGTACCGCGAAATGGCGGCATTCGCGAAGTTCGGCTCGGACCTCGACGCGGCCACCCAAAAGATGCTCGCGCGCGGCGAACGCCTCACGGAGTTGCTGAAGCAGCCGCAGTACAAGCCGTTCGCGGTCGAAGAGCAGGTGGCGGTGATTTACGCCGGCACACGCGGCTATCTCGATGCGTTCCCGACCAGCTCGGTCGGCGCGTTCCAAGAGGGTCTGCTGGCGCTTCTGAAGTCGAAGTACCCGCAATTCCTTGAAGGCGTGCGGACCAAGAAAGAGCTCTCGAAGGATCTCGAAGACACGCTGAAGGGCGCGCTCGACGAGTTCACCAAGTCGTTCGCGGCCTAAGTCGATAGCGGAAGCGGGATAGCGGGCGATGGCCTCCGTCAAGGAAATGCGCACACGGATCGGAAGCGTGAAATCCACGCAGAAGATCACGAAGGCGATGCAGATGGTGGCCGCCGCCAAGCTGCGCCGCGCGCAAAGCGCGGCTGAAAGCGCGCGCCCGTATGCGCGCCGCATGGCGCAGGTGATCGCCTCGCTCGCGTCGGCGGTGTCGGGCGATGGCGCGCCGCTGCTGCTGCGCGGCACCGGCGACGACAAGCGTCACCTGCTTATCGTAGCGACGTCCGACCGCGGCCTCGCGGGCGGCTTCAAT
>CAZMCA010000298.1:0-1103 GCA_964564595.1 uncultured Caulobacteraceae bacterium | reverse complement strand
GCGGCTCGCGCGTGAGCGCATCCGCGAGCTGACGGAAGCGGGCAAGGACGTGAAGCTGATCGTGATCGGCCGCAAGGCGCGCGATCAGCTGCGCCGCCAATACGGCGATCGCATCCTTGAGTTCTATGAAGCGACGACGAAGACGCCGAACCTCGCGCTCGTGAAGCCGATCGCGGACAAGATCCGCGAGCTCTACGAGAGCGGCGAGTTCGATATCGTCTCGCTGCTGTCGAGCCACTTCAAATCGGTCGTCACGCAGACGCCGACGGTGCTGCAATTGATCCCCGCGCGGGTCGATGGCGCTGACGCAAAGGGCTTCAACGGCGCGATCTACGAATACGAGCCGGACGAAGAGACCATTTTGGCGGCCCTCCTGCCGCAGAATATCTCAGTCCAGCTGCTGTCCGCGCTCTTGGACAACAGCGCCGGTTTTTACGCCGCGCAGATGCAGGCGATGGACAACGCCACGCGCAATGCGGGCGATCTGATCAATGCGTTGACGATTCAAATGAACCGCACGCGCCAAGCGCAAATCACCAAGGAGCTGATCGAAATCATCTCCGGCGCCGAAGCGCTTTGAGACAAACGAGGAAGTGAAGATGGCAAACAAGGGTCGTCTGGTTCAGATCATCGGCGCCGTGGTCGACGTGGAGTTCGACAACGCGCTGCCGGCCATTCTGAGCGCGCTGGAAACGAAGAACACCGACGCGCGCACCGGCAAGGAATTCCGGCTCGTGCTCGAAGTGGCGCAGCACTTGGGTGAAAACACCGTGCGCGCTATCGCAATGGACACGACCGAAGGGCTCGTGCGCGGTCAGGAAGTGATCGACACGGGCGCGCCGATCCGCGTGCCGGTTGGCCCGGCCACGCTCGGCCGGATCATGAACGTCGTCGGTGAGCCGATCGATGAAGCGGGTCCGATCAGCCAAGCGAACATGGCGCCGATCCACCGCGACGCGCCGAGCTTTGCCGAGCAAACCAACACTGCCGAAGTGCTCGTCACCGGCATCAAGGTTATCGATTTGCTCTGCCCCTACACGAAGGGCGGCAAGATTGGCCTCTTCGGCGGCGCGGGCGTCGGCAAGACGGTCACGATGCAAGAG
>CAZMCA010000297.1:0-1948 GCA_964564595.1 uncultured Caulobacteraceae bacterium | reverse complement strand
CGATCGCATCGGCGTGGCCGGTGATGGAGATCGTGAGCGCGGGCGAGTCCTGCATGATGCGCCCGAGTTGCCGCACGCGCGGCAGGAACTCGCGCTTGATGTAGGCCTCGTTGAAATCGAACGTGATGTCGGCCGGCATCCGCACCCGGAGATCGTTGGGCGCCGCGCGCTCGACCTCCACGCCCGCAGGCGCCATGTCGCGCCGGATCGCTTGCTCGGCCCGGTCCATCTGAGCGGCGACGCCCTCGTCCTGCGCGAGCGCAGGCGTGGTGAAAGCCGCCATGAGGGCGGTGAGGATTAGACGGCGCATTGGCGACTCCCTATCGCCGCCATAGCGCGCGCGATCTTTGGCAAAATCGCGGCTTACTGGCCGGTCAAGGATTTTCGAGGGACCTGGCGAATTGCTCCAGCCAGATCGTGCGCGCAGCGGTCGCGCGGGCGCGCTCGGTCGCGGCGATCATGCCCTGCATGCTGCCGCCCTCGTATGGACCGGAGACCATGCGCACATCCGCAATCATGGACGCGTGCCAAGCCGCCTGCGCGCCATCGATCGCCACGCCGGCCGCCCCATCCCCCGCGCGCACGCGCGCGACCGTCTCGGCCATTACGTCTTCCCACGCCGCGATCGCGCGCCATTGGCACATGCGCTCGGACGCGCTGTTCCACATATCTGGGTTGGCCGGGGCGCAGCGGGTTTGAATGATGTCCAGGCAGTGCTGAAGGTTGGCGTCGTCGTTTCGCAGACACGCCCGCACTGCTGCGCGATCGACCGCTAGGTGGCGCGTGTCCCGCCGCCACAGCTCCTGCGGCTGCGCGAGCGCTGCCGGCGCGGCCAAAGCCAGCATGACCACGCCCGTCAATGCCGCACGTAAGCCACCGCGCATGAACCGCTCCTTGTCCGCTTATCGTGGTAAGCAGACGCGAAGCTACTACGAGGACGCGCTATGGCGGAACGATTTGAACGGCATCGCCAACCCTGGACCCACGATGAAATCCAGAAGCTTCACATGCTCGCCAAGAAGGGCATGTCGCTGAAGGCGATCGCCAAGGCGCTCACCCGCAGCGAGGAATCCGTAAAAGACCGCGCCAAGGCCGACGGCCTCGGCATCGCGAAATTGCGTTGAGGCCTTAACCCCGGCTTTCACTGATCTCCAGCACGTCTTCGTACGTGCGCAGGCCGCTGCGTTGCGCGTTCACGAGCACGGCCATGTTGCCGGGGGTGTGCGCGTTATCGAGCATCTTTTCGTGCGCGTCGGGGATCTTGTCCCACTCGAACACTTCGCCGAGCGCGGGATCGACGCGGCGGTCGATCACGAGCTGGTTGGCTTGGCTCGCGTGATAGAGGTGCGCGAAGTGTGAGCCTTGCACGCG
Source organism: uncultured Caulobacteraceae bacterium (assembly GCA_964564595.1). Taxonomy (GTDB): domain Bacteria; phylum Pseudomonadota; class Alphaproteobacteria; order Caulobacterales; family Aquidulcibacteraceae; genus JBEVOS01. Next base: position 577 of record CAZMCA010000297.1, on the reverse strand, counting down.
CTTTTGGCGCATCCACAAAATGCGCGCGTCCATCGTGAGGTTGTAGCCGCTGGTGCCGGCGCAGATCACAACCATGCCGCCGCGCTTCACCACGAACACGGAAACCGGGAACGTCGCTTCGCCCGGGTGCTCGAACACGATGTCGACGTCCTTGCCGCCGGTGTGCTGCCAGAGCGCTTTGCCGAACTTGCGCACTTCGCCCATGTATTCGCGGAAGCCCTCGCCGTTCACGGTCGGCAGCTGGCCCCAGCAATTGAAGTTCTTGCGGTTGAGCACGGCTTTGGCGCCCATGCTCATCACGTAATCGACCTTGCTTTCATCGCTGACGACGCCGATCGCGTTCGCGCCTGTCACCGCGCACAGCTGCGTTGCGAATACGCCGAGGCCGCCGGATGCGCCCCACACAAGCACATTTTGCCCGGGGCGGATCACATTCGGGCGCCAGCCGAACAGCATGCGATACGCGGTGGCGAGCGTCAGCGTGTAGCAAGCCGACTCTTCCCACGTGAGGTGTTGCGGGCGCGGCATCAGCTGGCGCGCTTGCACCTTGCAGAACTGCGCGAAAGAACCGTCGCTG
>CAZMCA010000296.1:0-2006 GCA_964564595.1 uncultured Caulobacteraceae bacterium | reverse complement strand
GCCGTCCTCGGTGCGCGAGAACGGCACGCCCCAATGCTCGAGCTCGTAGACGGCGGCGGGCGCGTTGCGCGTCAGATATTCGATCGCGTCTTGATCTCCCAGCCAGTCCGACCCCTTCACGGTGTCGTACATGTGCCAGCGCCAATCATCCTCGCTCATGTTGCCGAGCGAAGCGGAGATGCCGCCTTGCGCCGCGACCGTGTGTGAGCGCGTCGGGAAGACTTTGGTGATGCACGCGGTTTTGAGGCCCGCTTGCGCGCAGCCAAGCGCGGCGCGAAGGCCTGAGCCGCCTGCGCCCACGACGACGACGTCAAACGTGTGGTCGATCCACTTATATTCGCCGTTGCTCGCCACGCCTTCAGGCTCCGAGATAGATTTTGAGGATCGCGAACACGCTCGCCGCCGCGATCGTCACGACGACCGCGAGGTTCAGCAGCGAGAGCGCAGCGCGCGATGTGTGCTTGCCGATGTAATCTTCGATCACGACCTGCATGCCGATGCGCATGTGATAGAGCGCCGTGAGGATGAACACCGCGAGCACGGGCGCGACGAACGGATCGGCGACCCATGCGCGGGCCGCGCCATAGCCGCCCGGCGCCATGTTGAGCGCGGCGGAGATCAGAAGATACGGCGCGGTGAGCGCGAGCAGCACGGCGCTGGCGCGCTGCGCGATGAAATCACCCGTGCCGGACTTGGCGGCGCCATGGCCGCGCACTTGGCCGAGCGGCGTGCGGAGAGGAAGCTTCGTCATCGCGTCCTCCTCAACGCTGCAGAAGAAGATAGAGCGCGGCGGGCGCGGCCAACGTGAACGCGATCACGAGCCAGGCCGTGGTGTTCGCCGTTGCGGGTTTGAAGCCCGCGCCCATGTCGAAAAAGAAGTGGCGCACGCCGTTCGCGAAGTGGAACGCGAACACGGCGGTGAGCCCGTAGATTTTGAGCCAGATGAGCCAAGCGGGCGCCCAGCCGAGCACGGCGTCATATGCGGCGGGGCCCGCGGCGAGCGCGGTGAGCCACACGGCAAGGCCGATCGCGGCGAGATAGAGCCCGACGCCCATGACGCGGTGCAGAATCGAAACCGCCATCGTGACGTGCCACCGCCACGCAAATGCGTGCGGCGACATCGGTCTGGGATCGGCCCAATCGCCCATGCGCGCCCTCAGAATTTCCGTCGTTTTTTCGCCCGAAGCAGGCGGCGCGGAGACTAAGGCGGGGGCCGGTTAAGTCAAATCGAGACGGGTTTACGCCGCGAGCTTGCCGACAACGGTTTGGAGCGCGGTGGCGAGGCTTGGGTGGGTGTCGTCGTTGCGGATCGCGGCGGTGGTGGCCGGATCGACGAAGACGCGCGTGGGGGTGGCCTCGATCAGCAGCTTGGGCGGACCGCCGAGCACCGAGTTATCCCAGAGCGAGAAGTGGTCGGCGCGCTCGGCGAACCACGGCAGCGTGCCGAGCGAACGCACCCAGCGTTCGATGATCTTCTCTCCCGCAACGTCATGGCCGCCGAGGCCGACGCGCTGCGCGACGCGCTCCATGTGAAGCGAGGGGCGCTGCATGATCACGTAGCAAACGCCGATCAGGAAGCCGCGGCTCTTGGCCTCCTCCACGACGGGTTCGAATTTCGGCGTCGAGAGGATCGTTTCCACGACCATCGAGCGGCCTTCGCGCACCAGCGTGTTGACCTGCGCGTCCGTGCGCTCGGCGGCCATGCGCCAAGCTTGGGTGGACGTGAGTTCGGGCCGCTCCGAGCGCAGCGTGGCCGCGATCGTATCGGGGCACAGATACGCCGGCGGCGCGCCCGATTCCGGCGTCCGGGTGATGCGGTTGAACGCTTCGGAGGCGACGAGCGTGCTCTTGCCCGATCCGTCAGGACCGGCGACGAGCCAAAGCCAGGGCTTCATCAGACTTTCTTCCGTGCGGTTTTGGCCGGCGCGGCTTTCGCGTCAGCAGCTTTCTTGGCGGGCGCTGGGGGCGCTGCGGCCTTCTTGGCCGGCGCCGGAGGCGCGGCTTTC
>CAZMCA010000295.1:0-2066 GCA_964564595.1 uncultured Caulobacteraceae bacterium | reverse complement strand
ACTACCAATCGTTGCGCCTGCTGGATTCGGTGAAGCAGCGCGATCCCGATCAGTTCACGAAATCAGGCCTCATGGTCGGCCTTGGCGAGACGAAGGAAGAAGTGATGCAGGTGATGGACGACCTGCGCGTCGCGGGCGTCGATTTCCTCACCATCGGCCAATATCTGCAGCCGACGCGGAAGCACGCGCCGCTCGATCGCTTCTGGACGCCGGATGAGTTCAAGGCGCTGGAAACGATCGCCTACGCCAAGGGTTTTCTAATGGTGTCCGCGAGCCCGCTCACGCGGTCGAGCCATCACGCCGGCGAAGACTTCGCGCGCCTCAAGGCTGCGCGCGCGTCGCAAGGCTAGGGCGTGGCCGCGACCGTCGTCGAAGCGGAGCGGCGGCTTCCGTATCCAGCAAAAGACCTCTGCATTCTCGTCGGAGACGTGCGCGCTTATCCGAGCTTCATTCCCTGGCTGAAGTCACTTCGGGTAATCCAGGAGACTCGCATTGGCGAAGGTTGGCGCGGCGTTGCCGAAGCTATTGTTGGTTGGCGCGCGATCACCGAAAAATTCGCGACGCGCGTCCGGTGTGAGCCGGAGACCGGCGAAGTGGATGTCTCGCTGGTGCGCGGGCCGCTCAAAACGCTGGAAAACCGTTGGCGTTTCGTTGATGCGCCGGACGGCGCGCACATCCGCTTCTCGATCGCCTACGAGTTCAAAAACCCCGTGCTGCAAAAGCTCGTGGCCGCGAACCGCGAAACCATCACCAACCGCATCCTCGCCGCGTTCGAAGGCGAGGCGCATAAGCGCTTCAAGGCGCGGCTCTAGTTTGCGGGCAGCGCCGCGAGCGTGTCGCGCAGCAGAGAAAGCGCGAGATCGCTCTGGCGGCGATCCTGATAATTGCCCGCGTTCGAGACGATCACGAGATCACGCGACGGGATGAGCCAGAGCCGCTGCCCGCCATAGCCGATGCCCGCGGCGTAGGGGATTGGCGCCTGCCCCTCGGCGCACACCGCGCCAAGCCATGTGAAGTATCCATAGCGCATGCCGCAGGGCGGCTCGCCCCCGACCGTCGCGTGCGGCGCCAGCATCGCATCGACCCAATCCGCGGGCACAATCTGGCGTCCGTCCCAATCGCCGCGGCGAGACAGCATCACGCCGACCTTGCCCAGATCGCGCGGCGCGATGCGCAGGCCAGACGCGGCGAGCACGACGCCCGCGCTGTCCTGCAGCCAGTTGATCCGCGCGACACCGAGCGGCGTGAAGAGGGCCGTGTTCGCGTAGGTTTCCAGATCGGTCCCGACGCCGCGCTCCAGGATGTGCGCGATCACGGCGACATCGCCGCCGCTATAGGTCCAGCGCGTGCCAGGTTCGTGTGCGAACGGCTGCTCGAACACGTAGCGGATGCGGTCAGGCGCGGCGTCCATCATCCGCTCGCTGTTGGCGGGGTTTGAATAGGGCAGCGTGAACTCGTCCCACGCAAAGCCGGAGGTCATCGTCAGCATGTGGCGGATGGTGACGCGCCGGCGCTCGGGTGTGGCGAGGGCGGCGTACTCGGGCAGCGCGTCGATCGCGGGCGTATCGAGCGCGGGCACGCGGCCATCGGCGAGCGCGATCCCGTAGAGGATCGCGACTACAGTCTTGGAGATCGAGCGGGCGTCGTGGAGCGTATCGGGGCCGTGCTGAACGAGGCCGAGGGGCAGGCCGCGCTGCTCGTCTGGCCCGGCCCGATAGGTCTCCGCTATCAGCGCGCCGCCGCGGTAGATCAGGAGGCTATGGGTATTTGCATAGACGCCGGCCTCCAACTGGGTAACCACCGCAGCCGGCGGAGGAGGGACCGGCGCCTGTTGAGCTTGCGGGGTTGTACAGGCCGCGAGGAGCGCCGCGCCGGCGGCGAAAAGGGCGGTTAGACGCATCGGTGCCTCCTCGTTCATGCCTCCTTGCCCGATGCTCTGGGCGGCGTCTTGACCGGTCTTGCCAATCGCGGCGCGCCTTGCCTTTGCCGGGGCGCCCGCCTATATCGCGCCCACTTCGCACGCGGGAGCGGCGGGGCGGTCTGAAAGCGGCCGTTTCCTCCATCCG
>CAZMCA010000294.1:0-2073 GCA_964564595.1 uncultured Caulobacteraceae bacterium | reverse complement strand
CTGCGCTGGCGATGCGGCCGCGGCTGGCGCAGTCTGCGCGGCCGGCGCGGGCGGCGCTGGTTGCGCGCCCGCTGGCGTCGCCACCGTGGCGCCGGCCAACAGCCAAGGCATGAAGCGTTTCCGCTCGCTCATCCAACACCCGTCGCGGCGATTCCGCCGCAGTTACGAAAGCCTTGCCGGGCGGCGGTTAAGCGGTCGTTAGCAGATCAGATAAGCGTCTGGCCGCGCGGCCGATTTGGGCGGCGCTTTTTGCCTAGCGCTGCGCTGCGCTTGGCGCCGCGGCGGCGCGCGCGCCGGCGGCCGGCGCTTGCTGGCCCTGCGCCAAGATCGCCTGCCCGTTCTGCGTCTGGCGCGAGAGCTCAGCCAGCATTTGCGTGAGGCGGCGCGCGCGCTGGGGATCCATCCGCCCCATCACTTCGGCCAGATTCGCCTGCCGCATCCGGCTCGCGACCAAGAGCAGCGTTTCTTCATCGAGCGTGTCGAACACCGCCGCCGCATCCTTGGCGCGCATGCGTTGATAGACATCGACGAGGTTGGTGAGCCGCGCGGCCTGCTGCTCGTCGAGCTGCCCAAGCAACGCGCCAACCGATGTCTCGAGGCGCCGCAATTCCGCGAGCCGCTCATCCAGGCGCCGCTCCGCGACCGTCAGCAATTGCGCTTCGGTGTCCATCTCGCCAGCGCGCGCATCGAGCGCCGCGCGCCGCGCGCCGAGCGCTTGCAGCACTTGCACTTCGGCCTGCGAAAGCCCCGCCTGCTCTGCGAACGTCGCGGGCGTGCATTGCTGCGCCGTCGCCTCGCCTTCGGCCGCCGCCGCTTCCGGCGGCGCAATCGAGGCGGGCGCGCCCGCGGCGTCTGCGACGTCTTCGGCGACCGCGACCGCTTTCAGCCCAAGCACCGCCACGCCCGTGATCAAGAGCGCCGGCAACAGGCGCGTCGCGCGCTCAGGCGCGGGCGCGCTTTGTCTGCGGAGGGACGGCAGCTTGATCACATCGTTCTCCGATGCTGCGGCACGTCAGCGGCCGAGCGAATACGGCCCGCGCCAAGCCCGAGCCGATCGGAAACGCCGCGGGCATCGTCGATCCGCGCTTGCAGATCGCGCCCCGCGTCACTCGCGCTTGCGCGCAGGGCACGCACCGCGGCTTCCGCTTGCGCCGTTGCTTGCACGAGTTCAGCGGCCGCAGCGCGCACGCCGTCCTGCCCGTTGCGCAGCGCCGCAAGGCGCCGCTCCAAGCGGAAACAAAACACAAGGCACGCCGCCAACAGAACGACGAGCAGCGCTTCAAGGCCAATCGTGATCGGGCTCATCCGCCGCCTCCCAACTTCAACATTGCGCGCCGGCCTGCCGGCGTAATCGGTTTTTCAACACGCACCGCGACCGCATGCCCGATTCGGCCAACCTTGCCGCTGGACAATTCGACCTGTCCGCATTTCAGCGTGACCTGCTGACCGGGCGTCGCATCCAGCATCAGCGTATCGCCGACCTTGAGATCGAGCACGCGCCCGAGCGGCTGCGTTAGCTCATCGAGCACCGCGCGCACCTCAAGCTTGGTCTGCCACAGCTCGCCCGCGAGGTGGCCTTCCCAGATATTGTCGCGGCCGAACTTCTCGCCCATGAACTGCTGCAGCAGCATTTTGCGGATCGGTTCGAGCGTTGCGTAGGGCAACAACAATTCGAGCCGCCCGCCGCGATCTTCCATATCGACGCGCAGCTTGATCACGATCGCCGCGTTCGGCGGGCGCGCAATCGCGGCAAAGCGCGGATTGGTTTCGATCCGGTCGAGCGAGAAATCGACATCCGTGAGCGGCGCGAACGCCTGCTTCATGTCCGCCAACACCACCTCGATCATGCGCGTGACCAGCATGCGCTCGATCGTGGTGTAGGGCCGGCCTTCAACGCGCGTCGACACCGCGCCGCGCCGCCCGCCGAGCAGCACGTCCACAACCGAATAGATGAGGCCGCTATCGACCGTCGCGAGGCCAAAGTTATCCAGCTGCTCGGCGCGAAACACCGAGATGATCGCCGGCAGCGGGATCGAGTTCAGATAATCGCCAAATCGGATCGAACTGATCTGA
>CAZMCA010000293.1:0-2075 GCA_964564595.1 uncultured Caulobacteraceae bacterium | reverse complement strand
GAACCTGTGACCCCTACGATGTCAACGTAGTGCTCTCCCGCTGAGCTACGCGCCCGACCGTTAGGGTGTGCGCTCTTAGCCGTTCGGGGCAGCGCCGCGCAAGGCGGCAGCTTCGGTTCTTCCCCACAACGAGCAATCCGGCGCGCGACGACCCGTCCGCTGGACAGCGCCGGCCTGTGCGGGCAGGTTTTCTGGGTCATTGGGGAGTAGCCTCCCGCGACCGGGCAGCCGGGGCGGGGCGCGCGTCAACAGACTTGCCGGCGGCCGTTTGGCTCAAGGCATGGCGCGCGCGGCAAGAGCTTGGCGAGACCTTTGGCGCTCACGCCGCCGGCCAGCGAGGCCGGGCGGCGGGCCGTTTGGCCGCCTCCATCGGGGTTCGGGCGTCATGGGTTCATAGGCCGGCCTCGCGTGACAGGTATTCCGTGGAAGCTTTTCTGACCTCGACCGGCGCGGTCGCGATCGCCGAGATCGGCGACAAGACCCAGCTCTTGGCGCTCGTGCTGGCGGCGCGCTTTGGCAAGCCGCTCTCGATCATCGCCGGCATTCTGGTCGCGACGCTCGCAAACCACGCGCTTGCCGCATTCGCCGGCTCGCTCGCCGCGTCTTGGCTCGACGTGCGCACCATGACGTGGATCCTCGCGCTCTCGTTCCTCGCGATGGCGGTGTGGCCGCTGATCCCGGACAAGCTGGAAGAGGGCGAAGCGCAGCCGCGCGTCTCCAGCACCGGGGCGTTCGTGGCGACGGCGATCTCGTTCTTCCTGGTCGAGATGGGCGACAAGACGCAGCTCGCCACTGTCGCGCTCGGCGCGCGGTACCATGACGTCTTCTCCGTCACAGCTGGCACGACATTGGGGATGATGATCGCGAACGCGCCAGCCGTGCTGCTCGGCGAGGCGGCGCTCAAGATTGCGCCACTCAAATTGGTGCGCCTGACGGCCGCCGCACTGTTCGCGGTGCTCGGGCTGATCGCGCTTTGGGGCGCGCTAGCACTCGGCGGCTGACGCTGCTTTTGAAATATTTCACGCGATCACGGCGCGCCGATCTGAATCGGCGCGCCTTTTTCCGTGAACGCAATTCCGGCGCGTCTGCGCCGAACAAAAGCCGCGCGCGCAGCGTTACACTCGCGCAATCATGCGTGTCGTTTTCGCCGCGCACGAGCAAAGCGCTCAGTTTTGGGCGCTGCTTAGGCGGCGCTCCGTGCTAAGTGCTTACAGTCGGCGCATTTCTACAAGAGTGCGCTCTGGGAGGACCGAACCACCGTAGGATTGCCCGAATCCGGTTACATTGTGCGCAAGCATGCGGCAGCTGACGGCTGGATCGCCGAAGGCTCATGACGCGGAGCCATCATGTCAGAAGACCTGTTCAAAACCTACGCGCGCACCTTTGAGGGCCGTCGCGAGACCGAGATGTCGATCTCGGACTACCTCGCCAAATGCAAAACCGATCCGATGATGTACGCGAGCGCGCACGAGCGGCTGCTCAAGGCGATCGGCGAGCCACAGATGATCGACACCGCGAAGGACTCGCGGCTTGGGCGCATCTTCTCCAACCGCACGATGCGGCTCTATCCTGCCTTCGCCGAATTCTACGGCATGGAAGAAACGATCGAACGGATCGTCGCCTTCTTCCGCCACGCCGCGCAGGGCCTCGAAGAGCGCAAGCAGATCATCTACCTGCTTGGGCCGGTCGGTGGCGGCAAATCCTCGCTGGCCGAGCGCATCAAGGCGCTGATGGAAGTTGAGCCGATCTACGTGCTGAAAGCCGGCGATCAATTGTCGCCGGTGTTCGAAAGCCCGCTTGGCCTCTTCGATCCGGAAACGATGGGCGGCGAGCTCGAAGATCGCTACGGGATTCCCAAGCGCCGCCTCACTGGGCTGATGAGCCCGTGGTGCGTGAAGCGGCTCGATGAGTTTGGCGGTGACATTTCCCGCTTCAAAGTCGTGAAGATCAATCCGTCACGGTTGCGCCAGGTGGCGGTGTCGAAGACCGAGCCGGGCGACGAGAACAATCAGGATGTCTCCGCCCTCGTCGGCAAGGTCGATATCCGCAAACTCGAAATGCACGCGCAGAACGAT
>CAZMCA010000292.1:0-2119 GCA_964564595.1 uncultured Caulobacteraceae bacterium | reverse complement strand
GAGAGTATCGACCTGCCGGGGCGGCGTGGCCACGGGCGCGATCAGCACCACGGCGCGCGCATCGCCGCGCGCCGCCGCCCGCAGCGCCCGCGCCGCCGCGCCACGCTCCGCCAGCACGATCGCCTTCTCATCGCGGTGCGGGTGCGTATCGAGCCGGAAGCGCCCGTCCAGTTCGCGCGCCACACGCCGCACGAGGTCATGCGCGCGCGCGGGCCACATCACGCGCACCAGCGCGCCCGTGCCGGCGCGCGCGGGGCGCGGCCGGTCGAGCGCGTGCATCAGGATCGCTAGCGCGAGCGCGGAGAGCAGCGCCGCTGTCACGAACATGCCGGAGAGGGGTTGCTCGAGCATCAAGACGAGCGGCCTTAGGCGCGGCGCGTGCGCGTGTCGAATGTCAGTTCTTTAAGACTGCGGCGCGCCTTAAGCGTCTTGCCCTTCGACGCGCGGCTCAAGGCGCGCGGCGCCGCGCTTGGCGAGCTCGTAGTTCGGGTGCACGGCGATCGCGGCGCGGAACGCGGCGAGCGCGGCCTGGTCTTGCCCAAGCTCTTCGTAGATCAGTCCAAGACCGGTGAGCGCCCCAAAGTGCCGCGGCTCGCGGCGCAACGTTTCCTGGATCGCTTCAATCGCGCCGGAGAAATCGTGCGCGTCATACGCAAGATTGGCGCGCCGGTTCCAAGGCTCGGCATAGTCCGGCGCAAGCTCCGTGGCCTGGCTCAGAAAGTCCGTCGCGAGCGCGGTGTCGCCCGCGCTTTCAGCGGCGGCCGCGCGCTCCAGCAGAATATCCACCGTCGGCGAGCCGCTATCGGCCCAGCGCGCCCATATCTGCTGCTCGATCACTTGGGCGGACGCCGCATCCGGCGCTTCGCTCAATTGCGTGAACAGGCGATCGAGTTGCGGATCGGCGCGCGTTGGCCCCGCGCCCTGCGAGCACGCGGCGAGCACGAGTAGGGCAAGAGCGGCGAAGTAAGCGCGCACAGGCAGACTCAGATTGAACCGGCAGAGATTAGCGCAAAAGCCCGTGTTCCGCGAGAGCCGCACGCAGGCTTTCGGGAGAGGTGAAGCGATGCCCGTGAAGACCGACAGCTTCCGCGCCCGTGACGTTCGCGGCGCTATCGTCCACGAACAAAACCTCGCGCGCGTCGCGCCCCATCTGCGCGAGTGCGTGCGCGTAGATGCGCGCATCCGGTTTGCGCATCTTGAGCGGGCCTGAGACGATCACCTGCTGAAACAGATGCTTGCGCGTGAAGGGCGCAAAGCACGCCTCCTGCTGATCGGCCGGCATGTTGGTGAGCAGCGCCAGCGGCACGCCGGCTGCTGCAAGCTCGTCGAGGATCGCGATCGAGCCTTCGATCTCGCCGTCGAGCATGTCGCCGTAGCGGGCGCCCCAGGCGTGGATGAGATCGGCGTGGTCGGGGAAGAGCGCGGCGCGCGCGGGCAGCGTGTCCGCCATCAGCGCGCCGCCGTCATGTTCGGCGTTCCAGTCCGGCGGGCAGACGGTTGTCAGGAAATGCCGGCGCGCGGACTCATCCGGAATCAAGCGCCGGTAGAGGTTCTCAGGATCCCAACGGATGAAGACGTTGCCGTAGTCGAAAAGTACGGCGCGGACCGGCAAGGAGCTTAGCCCTGCTTGGCCTTAAAGCGCGGATCGATCTTGTTGATCACATAGACCCGGCCCTTGCGGCGCACGACGCGGCAGGCGCGGTGGCGGCCCTTGAGGGACTTCAGGGAGCTTTTGACTTTCATGGTCGGACCTAGAAACGACAAAGCCGGCCTTCGGCCGGGGAAATTGGAAGCGCGGGGATAAGGGGCGCGCCGGAGAAAGTCAATTTGGCTCGGACCGCCGGCGCCTCGCCGGCCTACGCCGACGCTGGCCGGCGAGGGCGCCGGCGGTCCGAAGCCGATTAGGCGCTCTTCCGCTTGTCCATCAACGCGTCGAAGTTGGACCAGACGCCTTCGCCGCCGTGCCACTCGCCCTTGGTGGCGGCCTTGGAATATTCCGTCGCCCGCGCCTCGAAGAAGTTGGCGTGCTCGACGCCGTTGAGGATCGCCGTCAGCCACGGGATCGGGTGCTCGGTCACGCCGTAGAGCTTCGGCAACTTCAGCTGCCCCAGGCGCCAGT
>CAZMCA010000291.1:0-2134 GCA_964564595.1 uncultured Caulobacteraceae bacterium | reverse complement strand
CGGGCCGAGAAGTTCGCTCTCCATCGTGCGCCGGCGCGCGTACATCCAGTTCACTATGCCGCGGACGGTGTTGATCTCGCCGTTAAGCGCGATGAAGCGATACGGGTGCGCGAGCTTCCAGGACGGGAACGTGTTCGTCGAGAAGCGCTGGTGAACGAGCGCGAGCGCGCTTTCGCACAGCGGATCGGAGAGGTCCTTGTAGAACGTGCCGACCTGGTGCGCGAGGAGGAGGCCCTTGTAGACGACGGTCCGCGTCGAGAATGAGGGCATGTAGAGATCGGTCAGCGCCGGCAGGCCGCGCTTGCGGGCAAGTTCCGCGAGCGGGTTCTGCATCTGCTTGCGCATCGAGAGCAGTTTGCGCTCGAACGCGTCTTGATCGGCGATCTTGGCGCCGCGCGCGACGATGGCTTGGCGGATCACCGGCATGCCCGCGAGCACGGCGGCCCCGAGGCCCGTCGTGTCGATCGGCACATCGCGCCAGCCGATCAGCTTTTGCCCTTCGACGCGGACGAACTTTTCGATCTGCTGCACCGCAACGTCGCGCGCCTTCTCGTCGCGCGGCAGGAAGCACATGGCGATGGCGTAGTCGCCCTTCGCGGGGAGCTTCAGGTTCGCCTTCGCGGCCCAATCACGGATCAGCGCGTCGGGCGTTTGGATGAGGATGCCGGCCCCGTCGCCCATCAGCGGATCGGCGCCCACGGCGCCGCGATGGTCGAGGTTGACCAGGATCTGCAGCCCCTGCTGCACGATGGCGTTCGACGGTTTGCCCTTTACGTTCGCGATAAAGCCAACGCCGCACGCGTCGTGCTCATTGCGGGGGTCATAGAGGCCCTGTTTCGGGGGCGTTCCCGTGGTCATGCGAATAATCTGTCCCTTGCGGCGCAGCATGCCGCGTGAGGGGGGTTAGCAGGCGGGGCCGCAAACGCAAAGCCTTGGGGCCCTTGGGGCGGCCAGCAGTCGCTGCCAGCGCACCTAGAACGGGCGCCGTTGCGAGAGGATCGCCTGTCAGGAGGCTTTCCGGCAAGGTGGCGAAAACGGGAGGCCGCGCCATGCAGTTCAAGAACCGGATCACGCAGATGCTGGGCGTGGAACGCCCGATCGTGCAGGCCCCGATGGGCTGGATCGCGCGGGCGCAGCTCGCCTCGGCCGTCTCGAACGCGGGCGGCCTCGGGATCATCGAGACCTCGTCCGGCCGGCTGGACGAAGTGCGCGAAGAGATCGCCAAGATGCGCACGCTCACGAAGAAGCCCTTCGGCGTGAACATCGCCCAGGCGTTCGTGCGCGATCCGGACATCGTGAAATTCGTGATCGACCAGGGCGTGAAGTTCGTCACGACCTCCGCCGGCGACCCCGCAAAATATTGCGGCCAGCTCAAAGAAGCGGGGCTGACGGTCTTTCACGTCGTGCCCACGCTGAAGGCGGCGCTGAAAGCCGTGGAAGCTGGCGTCGATGGCCTCGTCGTCGAAGGCGGCGAAGGCGGCGGCTTCAAGAACCCCCAGCCGGTCATGACGATGGTGCTGCTGCCGCTGGTGGCTGAGAAAGTGAACGTGCCGATCATCGCGGCGGGCGGGATCGCCTGCGGGCGCACGATGGCGGCTGCGTTCGCGATGGGCGCCGAGGCTGTGCAGATGGGCACGCGCATGGTGAGCGCGGCCGAGAGCCCCGTGCACGCCAACTGGAAGCAAGCGATCGTCGATGCCGAAGAAACCGACACGCTGTTTCTGAACCAGTTTTCGCGGCCGGCTCTGCGTGCGCTGCGCACCAAGAAGACCGAGCGGCTGGAGCGCGCGCTGATGCAGGAAGGCTATGCCGGCCCACCGCCGATGGCCGAGTTCGGCAACGCGCTCGATCTCTACTTCGGCGGCGATATGGAAGCCTCGATCGCGCTCTCAGGCCAAGTCGCCGGGCGGATCGAAAGCGTAAAGCCCGTGCAGCAAATCCTCGACGAAATGGTCGCGGAGTTCGAAGCGGTCACGCAGGGTCTCGCCAAGCGCTACCCCGCTCACGCCTAGATCGCGGGCGCGTCCTGCGTGGCGTAGAGCGCGCGCAGCCGCTCTGCCTCACGTTGGTTTAGCCAGTCGGCGTCCGTGCGGCGGGGCTGAGCGCGCGGCGCGGGCTGCGTGACCACGGCGTC
>CAZMCA010000290.1:0-2171 GCA_964564595.1 uncultured Caulobacteraceae bacterium | reverse complement strand
TGGTGGGATCGGCTCATGGGCACCGAGCATCCCGACTATCAGGCCGAAGTCGCCGCCTTCGCCATCTGTCCGCTGCGCCGCAAGAAGCCGGCGCGCGCAGGCGGGGCCGCTGCTCTCCTTATCGCATTTGCCAGCGTTGCGAGCTTGGCGATGCACGGCGACGCCCACGCGCAGCCGGGTTCACCGATTGCCGGCAATTGGGCGACACGCGGCTTCGGTTCGATTGTCCAGTTCCGCCCCTGCGCGGGCGCACCGGACGCGATGTGCGGGCGCATCATATGGCTGTGGGAGCCCAACGATGCGCAAGGCCGTGCGCGCACCGACAATCACAACCCGGACCGCGCGTTGCGCACGCGCTCGCTGATCGGCATCGACATCGTGCAGAACTTGCGAGAAACGGCGCCTGGCGTGTGGAGCAATGGCGCGCTCTACAATCCTGACGATGGACGAACCTACACCGGTGCAATCACGCTCCGGAATGGCGCGTTGGAGCTGCGCGGCTGCGCGCTCAATGTCTTCTGCCAGACTCAAGTTTGGCGACGTCCCGCCGATGTCCTGCAGGCCGTGCGGAGCCTACCGCAATGAGCACACATCGCCCCCTCCCGCTCGCGACATACATTCCGCTTGTGCTGCACCTCACCCCAACGCTCGGTATCGGGTACTTCATGGTGATCCCGCAGAGCTGCATCGCCGGCATTAATGAACTCACGATTGGCTTTGCGGCGACCAATCTCGGCTTCATCCTGACCTATGTCGCGGGTGTGCGCCTTACGCGAAAGCATGGAGGCGCCCGTGCGTAGGCCACGCTTCATCGCCGAACAGGCGCGTCATGCAAAGGGTCCGCTTGGTCGGCTGATCGCCTTCATCATGGCGCGCGAAACCTGGGCGGAAAATCTGCGCGCGATCGACGCCTTGGACATCCAGCCGACCGACCATGTGCTTGATGTCGGATGCGGTCATGGGCGGAGCCTCGCGGCATTGGCCGCGCGCGCGCCGCGCGGGTGCGCCGTCGGCGCCGACCCGTCAGACCTGATGGCGGAAATCGCAGTCGAGCGGAATCGAAAGGTGGTGAAGGCGGGGCGCGCCAAATTGGTCGTCGCCGCGGCGAGTGACCTGCCGTTCCCGGACAAGACGTTCGACAAAGCTCTTTGCGTGCATGTAGTCTATTTCTGGAAAGACCTGCAGCCGAGCTTTCGGGAGATGGCGCGCGTGCTTAAGCCGGGGGCTAAGCTCGCTCTCGTATTTCGTTCGACCCAACACACTGCCGCGGTCCAATCATTTCCGGCGGATGTCTATCGCTTTCCGGAATTGGCTGAGGTCGAGATGGCATTAACGGAAGCATGCTTTACATTCTCGCGCGCGGCGGCACAGGAATCTGCGGCGCGCGCGCATATGATCCTCGCGACACGGTTGGCTTAACCAACACAGCAACGCCGGACCCGTGTCTCCGTCACGTTACAGCGCCGGCGCACGGAAACCGCGTCAACAGCCGAACCACTGCAATCCATGATGCTGGTGTTTGTAGCAATCACTGCTTTGCGTGTGCATGCCCATGATGCAGGTCAGGGAAGTGCGGGTGGCGATGGATCAACGGCGCATGACGGTGCCAATGCGTATGCGGCTCACCCGCGGGATCGCTAGGTGCATGGTCGTGGTGATGATGATCGTCATGACTATGCAGGTGCTCATGCTCAAGAGGCTCATGCGTGTGCTCATGATCATGCCGCTCTACGACGTGAAGATAGATGCCTGACGCCATGAGCGCGCCGGCAAGCAAAAGTTGGAGCGTGACGGGCTCCGCAAGAAGCAGCACGCCGACGCCGGCGCCAATGAATGGCGCCGTCGAGAAATAGGCGCCGGTGCGGGCAGCGCCGACCTGGCGCAACGCAAGCACAAACAGCACAAGACTGATGCCATAGCCAAACAAGCCGACAATGCCGGCTCCGATGAGCGCCGGCGCCTCGGGCAGCCTGGCGCCTAGCGCAAGCGCCAACCCGAGATTTACGCTTCCCGCGACAAGCCCTTTGCTCATTGTGATCGCGACCGGGTCCGCGCCCGCGATCTTTCGTGTGAGATTGTTGTCGATGCCCCAGGCGAGGCATGCACCGGCGATTGCCAACGCGCCAACGCCAAGGCCGACTCGCCCGCCCTGCCACGAAAGCACAACCGCA
>CAZMCA010000289.1:0-2186 GCA_964564595.1 uncultured Caulobacteraceae bacterium | reverse complement strand
CCGCCGTTTTCAAAATCAGCCAGGATTTTCCGGTTTCGGCGAGGACTTATCCCCAGCGGCCCTACAGGGCGTTACCGCTGACTTGTACCTCGACACACCCTCGCTCCTCGAAAACACGCCGCGCTGCCGCCCTTGCCGCTGGTCCCGCAAATGATGAAGCGGTGTTCGAGACAAAATTGGCCGCCAACTCCCGACATTCCTCGATGCGGGCTACGCTGACTGCGCCTGCCTGGTCCAACGCATTGAACCGCGCCTCAAGGTCATTCTGGCGTATCCAAAGGTAGGTGCCAAAGCTGATCAGCGCTCCAAGAACGCCTGTGACCAGGACCGGGACCAAGTACTTCTTCATCAGTTGAGCATGAAGCGCACTGCTTCGAGCTTCAAGGCAGACAGAATCACTTTCGGTCGCGCCGCCACTCCGTCGGCGTCAGCCCCGTCGCTTCCTTGAACGCGCGGTTGAACGGCCCGAGCGATCCGAACCCAAGATCGAACGCGATCGCCGCCACTGTCACGCGCGCGTCGCTCGGATCGGTCAGACGCGCCTTGGCCACCTCGATCCGCCGCGCGTTCACGAACGCCGCAAAGTTGCGGTGCCCGAGGTGATCGTTGATCAGCCGCCGCAGCCGGTGCTCCGGCGCGCCGACCTCCTCCGCCAGCGCGCCAATCGTCAGCCCCTCGCGCCGCCACGCCTCGCCCGCGCCCATCGCCGCATCGAGCCGCGCGAGCGTCGCGCGATCTCCTGCGTCCAAGCCATCCGCGACCGGCGCAGGCGCCGCGATCGCCGCGCCAAACAACGTTGGCCGCGCCTCAGTGAAGAGGAACGCACCGGCGCCGCAGAACAGCAGCAGTGCAAGCGCCCCCGCCGGCCCGTACCACGCCGCCTCGACGCCGAAGCTCTCCCCGATCTCAAACAGCGAAAGCGTCGCGATGTACGCCGTCACGATCGCCAAGAACGGCCCGCGCAACCGCCGGCGCGCCTCGACCAGATCGCCGCGCGAGGAGCGCGCGATCACGTAGAGCCCATGCGCCGCGAGCCCGAGCTCCATCAGGTTGTGCACCACCCACACATGCCGCTGGATCTCCCGCGGCGTGAAAATCCCGACGAGCCCGACCGCGAACAACGCCGCCGCCGGAATGAAGAGCGGCAGCGTGAGCTTCCGGTCCTCGAACAGCGTCACGATGAAGAGCCAGAACAGCCCCCCGCCCGCCACCGAGATCAGCTGGATCGGCCAGATCGCCTCGAACGGCGCGACGCTGCGCACCAGCGGCGACGAATTGATCGCGTACGCAATGACGTTGACGCAGAACAACAACCCCGCCACGCGCACGCCGCGCGCGCCAGGCTCAGCCGCCCGTGCGAACGCCGCCGCCGTCGCGCCCACCGCGCCGATCGCCGCCCCGCGCGCCATCAGTTCGAAGATTTCGAGCGCCGTCATCCCGCGGCGTTAGGTATCAAAGCCGGTCGCCAAAAGCGATCAGCCCCGCCCCAAGCGCCACCAGCGCCGCCCCGATCCACCGGCGCGGCCCCAGCCGCTCGCGCAAGAACACCCACGCGATCAGCGCCGCGAACACGACGCTCGTTTCCCGCAGCGCCGTGACTTGCGCGGCGGGCGCCAGCGTTTGCGCATAGAGCACCACGCCATAGCCGCCGCCGCTCACGATGCCCGCGCCAAGCCCGCGCTTCCAATCGAGCGCGAACGCGCGCGCCAATCCCGCAGCGCCGCGCCGCCACAGCGCATAGAGCAAAATCGGCGCGCCGGAGAGCAACAAGCTCCAACCGAGATAATGCGCAGCACTCCCCGTCGCGCGCGCGCCCACCGCATCGAAGAAAGAATACCCACCGATCGAGGCCGCCGTGATCAGCGCCCAGAACGTTGCTTTGAAGGGCGCGTTCGGACTCGCGCCCACCGCAAGCACGCCCGCGCACACCAGCGCGATGCCGCCAAGCACGATCGGCGCGGGCGTCTCATCCGCGATCAGAAACGCGAGCACCGCGACAACCGCGGGCGCCAGCCCACGCGAAAGCGTGTAGACGTGCGAAAGATCGCCGGTCTCGTAGCCCTTGGTGAGCGCGGCCCAATAGAGCGCGTGCACCACGCTCGCGATCAGCAACGGCGGCCACGCTTCCGCGGGCGGCATGCCGTAATAGGCAAGCAACGCTGCGGAAAGCGCGATCCACCCAATCG
>CAZMCA010000288.1:0-2221 GCA_964564595.1 uncultured Caulobacteraceae bacterium | reverse complement strand
GACGTGACCGCCAAATGCTACGGCGGCGACATCTCCCGCAAGCGCAAGCTGCTGGAAAAGCAGAAAGAGGGGAAGAAGCGGATGCGCCAGTTCGGGAAGGTGGAAATCCCGCAGGAAGCGTTCATCGCGGCGCTGAAGATGGATTCCGACTGAGCGCAGCGAAGTTGGAATCCAATCCCGGACTTGATCCGGGATGGATGGGGATTGATGGCGGATAAGGCGGTCCAGCTCAGCGCGCATGCGGAGCACGCGCTCCGCGAGCGGGAGTTGCAGCTGGATTGGATCGTCGCGTGCGTGCGGTCGCCCGAGTGGCGGGAGCCTGACCCAACGGACCCGGCATTAGAGCGGCGTTTCCGGAGCGTTCCCGAGCGTGGCGGGCGCATTCTTCGGGTCGTCTGTGGCGAGAATGATGCTACAATTACGGTGGTGACTGCCTTTCTTGATCGCAAGGCGCGGAGACCAGCATGAGCGTGCGTTTGCACTACGATCCTTCCGCCAACGCGGCGTATCTTCGCTTCTCGGAAGAGAGCGTGGTGGAGAGCGAAGAAGTTTCGCCCGGCGTCGTGCTCGATTTCGATGCGAGCGGTCGCATGGTCGGCATGGAAGTGCTGCGCGCGCGCGAGCACTTGCCGGCCGATGCACTGGTTGCCGCGGAGTGAGAATGACCGACATCGCCGCTTTCAACGCAGCTTGGCTCCGCGCGTGGAGTGAGAAGGACGTGCCGCGGCTCGTTGCGTTCTATGCGGAGGATTGCGTTTACAAGGATCCGCAGACCGCGGCGGGGCTGAACGGGCGCGCGGCGCTTACGCAATATCTCACGGGTCTGTTCGCGGCGACGCCGCCGATGGTCTACACGCCCGACGAGACGTGGCCGATCCCCGGCGGCTTTTGCGGTCGCTGGATTTGCAACGTCGCCGGCAAAGACATGCTGCGCGGCTTCGACCTTGTGATCCTGCGCGGCGAAGAGATCGCGCTGAACGAGGTCTACACGCACACGCTTTAACTCCTCCCCCGCGTGCGGGGGAGGTGGCGACTCCGGACTTGATCCGGAGGAGCCGGAGGGGCAAGCGCCGCGCGTTTGCGGGGGGGCGCCCACCCCCCCCGCGGACGCCCCCCCCCCCGCGGGGGGGGGGGGTGGCGACTCCGTATTTGCCCCGGAGGAGCGGGAGGGGCAAGCGCCGCGCGTTTGCGTGCCCCCTCCGTCCGCTATCGCGGACACCTCCCCCGTTGAACGGGGGAGGAATTGGCGTTGCGCCGCGTCACCCTTTGCGCCCGCACCTCGCGCCCATATGCTGCCCTCAAAACCGACACCACGAGGAAACGCGCGTGACGAAGCTGCCCATTTTGCCGCCCAGCGAACTCGACGGGCGGTGGTTCACCGATCTTCTGCAAGCGAACAACGTGGACGCGGTGGTGCGCGGCGCGTCGCGCAAGAATGTCGGCACCGGGCAGATCGGCGATAGCGTGCGCTTCGTGCTCGACTACGAACGCGATGCGCCGAACGCGCCGCGCTCGCTCGTCGGCAAGTTTCCCTCGTCCGACCCGACGAGCCGCGGCACCGGCGTGATGCTGCAAAATTATCTGCGCGAAATTCGCTTCTATCAGGAGCTCGCGCCGCGCGCGCGCATCACGCTGCCGACATGCTGGCGCGCCGATATCAACGCCGAGACGCAAGATTTCGTGCTCATCATGGAGGACCTTGCGCCCGCAGAGCAGGGCGATCAGCTGAAGGGCGTCACGCTCGCGCAAGCCAAGCTCGTGCTCGAAGAAGCCGCGAAACTCCACGCCGCGTTCTGGAACGACGATTACCTCGAAACGCTCGCTTACGTGTCGGGCTCAAAAGCTGCGGAAGCGGCGCGTCCGGGCCCGGGCGGCGATATGGTTGCGGGGCTCTGGGGCGCGTTCAAGCAGCGCTACGGCGCGCGGCTATGGAAAGATAGCGAAGCGATCGGCGACGAGCTTTGCTCGCGCTTTGCCGATCAGGCGAACCTCCATCCCGGCCCGCGCTGCCTTACGCACAACGATTTCCGGCCGGACAATATGATGTTCGCCACCGCCGCCGGCGGGCGCCCATTCACGATGCTCGATTGGCAGAGCTTCGCGTATGGCACGGGCGCTGTGGATGTCGCGTATTTCCTCGCCGGCGCGCTCACGCCGGAAGAGCGGCGCGCCAATGAAGCGGCGCTTTTGAAGCACTATCACGATGCGCTGACGCGCGAGG
>CAZMCA010000287.1:0-2241 GCA_964564595.1 uncultured Caulobacteraceae bacterium | reverse complement strand
CGCGCTGAGCCAAGCCAGCGCCGCCCCGCCGGCCAAGGCGGCCGCCAGCGCCCAGAGCGGAGGCGGAACCGGCATGAGCAGCCAGGCCGCCGCGCCCGCGATCGCGCCCGCGGGCAGCCACAAAATCCAGCGGTCACGCTGCGCGGTGAAGAGACTTGCAAGCGCCCGCCAGGCGCGGTTCGACGCTGACGCGCGCGGCGTGCTAAGCCGCGCCCGTCCCTTCCGTCCCATGCCCCGATCTGACATGAGCGTCGTCACGCGTTTTGCCCCCTCGCCTACGGGCTACCTCCATATTGGAGGGGCGCGGACAGCGCTGTTCAATTGGCTTTTCGCCCGCCGGCACGGCGGGACCTACCTGCTGCGGATCGAGGACACTGACCGTGCGCGCTCCACGGACGCCGCCGTAAGCGCAATCCTCGATGGTCTCGATTGGCTCGGGCTCGGCGCCGATGGGCAGACGACGTTCCAGTTCGCGCGCGCCAGCCGCCACCGCGACGCCGCCGAAGACATGGTCGCGCGCGGCACGGCCTTCCGCTGTTACGTGACGCCTGAAGAGCTTGAAGCGTATCGCAACGCCGCGAGCGCCGCGCGCGAGACGCTCAAGGCGCTCAAGTCGGCCAATGCAAGCGAAGCCGAAATCGCCGCCGCGCAGGCGGATGTTGAACGGCTTAATCAAGCTTTCCGCTCGCCCTACCGCGATGGCATGAAACCGCCCAGCGAGCATGCCCCGTACGTTATCCGCCTCCGCGCGCCGGACAGCGGCGAGATCGTCAACGATGACCTTGTCCAAGGCCGCGTCGCCGTCGCCGCGCGTGAGTTGGACGATCTCGTGCTGCTGCGCGCCGATGCAACGCCCACCTACATGCTCGCCGTCGTCGTGGACGATCACGACATGGGCGTGACGCACGTGATCCGCGGCGACGATCACCTCTCCAACGCCGCGCGCCAGATTCCGATCTACGACGCGATGGGATGGGCCAAGCCCGCCTTCGCCCACGTGCCGATGATCCACGGGCCGGACGGCGCCAAGCTCTCCAAGCGCCACGGCGCACAAGCCGTGCATGAGTATCGCGACCTCGGATACCTGCCCGAAGCGATGAACAATTACCTCGCGCGCCTCGGCTGGAGCCACGGCGACGACGAGATCTTCACCCGCGAAGAAGCAGCCAAGGTGTTCGACCTCGCGCAAGTCGGCCGCTCGCCCTCGCGGCTCGACTTCGACAAGCTCAAGTCCGTCAACGCGCACTATCTGCGCGAGGCCGACGATACGCGGCTGGCGGCGCTCGTGTTCACGCACATCGCCGCCGCCCACCCGGAGTGGCCGTTGGACGGGGCAGCGCGGGCCCGTGTGCAAGACGCGATCAGCGTGCTCAAAGCGCGGGCGAAAACCATCCCGGAACTGGCCGATCAGGCCTACTTCCTGATCCGAAAGCGCCCCCTCAACCTTGACGCAGCGGCGCAAAAAGCCATGAAGAACGAAGCCAAACCGCTGATCGCGGATCTTCGATCGCGGCTGGCCAATGTGACGCCCTGGGACGCAGAAGCTATCGGCGCCGCGATTAAGACGTTCGCAACCGAGGCGGGCGTTGGGATGGGGCAGTTTGGGCCAAGCTTGCGCGCGGCCCTCACCGGAGGGGCGCCTTCGCCTGACCTTGCGCAGCTCATCGCCGCGCTTGGCCGCGAAGAAACGCTGGGCCGGATCGACGATCAACTTGCTGGCCGATAGCCAGCGCCGCGTGAAGCCGCGCACGCGGCCGGGAGTACGAGATGAAGAGCAAAGTCACCCAGAAGCCGTCGGCGACGCTGACCATCGATAACAAGCAAATCGAGTTGCCGGTCTATGGCGGCAGCGTCGGTCCGGACGTCGTGGACATTCGTAAGCTCTATGGCGAAGCGAAGGTCTTCACCTTCGACCCCGGTTACACCTCCACGTCCTCGTGCGAAAGCCAGATCACCTACATCGACGGCGACGAGGGGGTGCTGCTCTATCGCGGCTACCCAATCGATCAGCTCGCAGAGCATTCGACCTTCATCGAGGTCTGCTACCTCCTCCTGCACGGCGAACTACCGAACAAGACGCAACTCGCGGAATTCGAGCGCGCCATCACCATGCACACGATGCTGCATGCGCAGTTCGACCGCTTCTTCGAAGGCTTTCGGCGCGACGCGCACCCGATGGCGGTGATGGTCGGCACGGTGGGCGCGCTTTCGGCGTTCTACCACGACTCGACCGACATCAAC
>CAZMCA010000286.1:0-2281 GCA_964564595.1 uncultured Caulobacteraceae bacterium | reverse complement strand
CGGCTTTGAGGACCGCGCGCTGCGCGCGCGACAGCCGTTTCTCCTTGAGCAGCAGCTTCGCGTCGTCACGCGCCTTCGCCCAAACGGGGCGATGACGCGCGGTGAAGCAGGCGTTGGGGCAACGCGTCGGCTCGCAGAGCGCTATGGCCGGGGCGTCACGCTCGACGTCGGTCGCGCGCTTGAGGCAAAGCGCATGCGCGGGATCGAAGAAGCAATCCGCCAGCGGACCGACATGCAGCGTGCGGGCGAGATCCTTGAGCAAGGTGCGCAGTCGCGCACGATCGGCAACCCGGCCCGGAAACGGCGAGAGCTCCGCGGCGGCCGTGTCGAGCGAACGCTTGACGCGCGACGATGCGGGACCCGAAAGCGACAGGCCGTCTTGATGTGCGTCGAAATAGGTCATGATGTCGTCGAGCTGGCCCAACGCGTGCTCGCGGGCGATCTCGGCGCGAAAGCCCGATTGGCTTGAACCGGCATACCCCTCGAAGGCTGCGACGGAAGCGTGCTTGTACTGAATCATCCCTGCGACGGCGCCGAACGGGCGATTGGCGATATGCCAAGCGATCGTGCGCCGGAACTGTCGGGTGGTGATGCGCCAGGAATGGCCGTCAGGCCCCGGCGGAATGATCGGCGCGCCAGGCGTGCCGAATTGCGCATTGAGGTGATCGCGAAATTGATTGAGCGTGCGCACGATCTCGGCGGAGACGTGGGTCTTGGAATAGGCCTTCGGATGAAGCACGCGCCAAAGCCCGTCTTCGCCGTCGGCGGCGCGAACGCGGGCGGTTAGACGGTGCAGCACTTTGACAGCGCTTGCCACCGGGGCAATCGTGACCCAGTCCGCCTGCTCAGGGACGGCGCGCTTGCCCTTGTAGGTGATAGAACGAATGCGGTGACGCATGACGACGCCGTCTTCGCCGCGGATAGATCGGCAGCATCCAGCTTGCATAGCCTGCACCTCGGAATCGCGCATGCCGGTGAGATAAGCGCAAACAACATAGATGGCGGCCTGCAGCATCCGCTCTTCAGTCTGGATGGCGAGCAGATCAAAGCGCGACCGCCAAGGCCAGCCGGTGTCGGGATCGATTGAAATTGGCGTGTCCATACCGCCTAGCTCGGCGCCCAGCTGCGGGAGCGCCGCCTGTAGGCGATCGATGCGCCTTTGGGTGGCGTTTGGGGGACACACGATAATCAGCTCGATGAGCTTGCGATTGATCAGCGATGCGGCCGCGACCGGGCGCGAGGTATGGCCCGGAGGGAGCGCGCTCCAGACCGGAATCCCGCGCCCTGCACGCGCACGCGATTCAAGAAACGCGTTGAAACGGGCCTTGATGCGGCGCCGGCGGGGGCCCAACGGAAGCAGCGCCTCAGCGGCGCAGACACGCGCAGCGTGGCGTCTTAGACGCTCCCACTCCTCCCGCGCAGCCAGGATATCCGGCGCGAACACGTTGACGTACTTGATCGACCAAGCCAGCAAGGGCTCGATGATGCTCTCTGGCAGGCGCGGCGTGCTACACTCGCCGGGCGTGGAGCGGGCTCCAGCGACTTGGTAAGCAGCGCGTCCTCGCCACGGCGTGAAGCGCAATCCGCCGCTAGGCATGTGCGCGCTGAAGAGAGCGAGCTCAACGACGATCTGGAGCAGATGCGCGATCTGATTGCGGGAGCGGCTGACGCCCTGGCGCAGGCTAGCGAAGTACGCATCGACAAGGGACTGATCGACGCGCGATAGATCACAAACACCCAGTTGCGCGACGATGAAATCAAGAAAGCGGCGGGTGCGATTGAAATAGGCCCGCAGCATCGATGGCGGCAGACGCAGGCGCGTCCCGGGCAGATCGACATTATGCCGGACGTACAGAAACTCCTTCAGCGTGCGAACGAGGCGGGCGTCATCGATGTCGCCAAAGTGCGCGGTAATGTGGCAGCGGCGCGTGTTGGCGCGCGTCACGGCCGGCGAAAAGTCCCAGCTCGCGTCGCCAAAACGTGAGAGCTTTGCACGCGAAAATCCTGGCTTGAGAGGCGCGCTCTCCAGCACGGGGCGCAGATCGAGGGCGTGGTGAGCATCGGGCCGGGATGCGAGCGCCGTCATCCTGTCACCTCGATCGGCAAATGAAGACGTGGCCGGGCCTCAGAGCGCGCCTTCGCGACGATCGTCTTGGGAAATTTGGGCAGGATCTGCTCGGTGATGCGTGCGTGTGCTTGACCGAACTTGGCGCGCCAGGCGGAAGCGGAGAGCCCGTCGCGCTCGCTCTCCATGAAGTCGAGGAATGCGAAGAGAGCGGGC
>CAZMCA010000285.1:0-2371 GCA_964564595.1 uncultured Caulobacteraceae bacterium | reverse complement strand
CCGGGGTGCTCCAATCGACCAGCCGGGCGATCTCCTCGTCGCTGAATTCGGTGTAGATGCGGAGCTGGGTGACGAACGTCCCTTTGCCATCGTGCAGGGTGCGTTCGATCTTCAGCTCGCTCGCGATGTCGCCGATCATCGAGCCGATCGTGTTGGCCGTGTAGTTGCCGCCCCTGAGCGCGCTCGTGATCAGCCAGGGGCTCGATGATCCGTAGGCTTCATCTCGAAACGCGAGCAGGCGCGCCACGGGCGGGAGCACAGGCAGGATCACAGTGCGCGGCTTCTTCTTCTGCGTCCGCGCTCGGCGCGCGCCCTTGCGTGGTGAGTAGGAAATCACGGGGCCGTTGATCCAGGCGCGCGCAAAAACGCTGATGTCTTCGCGCCGGGCGCCCGTGTTGAGCGCGAACGTGAGCGTGTCGCGCGCCGCCGCAAGCCGCATGATCATCTTCGCGCGGAACGGATTTGTTGGCGGCATCGCCAGCCAGACGCGCTCGATCTCGGCGCGGATATACGCAAAGAATTTCTCGCGCATCGCTGTTTCCCAAATCAGATCGGAACGATCGCTGCTCGACGCCTCTGCGATTCCAAGCGCCGGGTTCTTCGGGATGTTGCCGTGCTTGACGTTCCAATTGAGCGCGCGGCGCACCACCTGCAGGCGATAATCCGCGGCGCGCGGGCCGCGCTCTTCCGCGATCCTGGCGTGCCACGCTTCGAGCACGGCGGGCGCGCGCTGCGCCTTCAAGCCGATCGTCTTCATCCTGCCCAGGTCGCTCTTGCGCAGATCGGCCATGATCCGCGACCATTCAGTTTTCGTGCTTTCACTGAGGCGCTTGAATTCGG
Organism: uncultured Caulobacteraceae bacterium; assembly: GCA_964564595.1. Classification (GTDB taxonomy): domain Bacteria; phylum Pseudomonadota; class Alphaproteobacteria; order Caulobacterales; family Aquidulcibacteraceae; genus JBEVOS01. The sequence continues at coordinate 1,531 of CAZMCA010000285.1, read as the reverse complement.
TCGATCGCTCGAAGGCGTCGATCAGCCCCGCGACGGTTTCGAGCGTGGGCGTGCTCGCCTTGGCGGCGGCGTACCGTTCGGCGAGCTTGGCTGCGGCGGCGCGGGCCGCGTCCTCGGCCTCTTCGAGCGTGGAGCCGGAAAAGGTTCCTAACTTCGGCCCGCTCCGCCCGATCTTGTAGCGCGTGTAAACCTGCCCGTTTTTACGGACTATCGTTCGCCGCACGCCGGGGGCGCTGAACGCTTTGTTCAAGTTCGTCGAGCGCTGCGTCGGCATCCTGATCTCCCCCCGGAGAATTGGCCGGAAGCAATTTGCTTTTGTCAATAAACGCGATCCCGCCACGGCGCACGAGGATCGTTTTTCCCAGGCGATCCGCGAGGGAAATCATGCGCTCGATCTCGGCGTCGGGAGGGTAGGCGCGGGCGGTCATGTGCGCTTTGCTGCGATCCGATAACCGCGCGCGTTCAGGCCCGCGATAAGAGCTTTGCGAAGGCTCTCGGGCGTCATGTTGATCGGCTTCTTCTTTAGCTTCTCTCGCGTCTTATGGTCCTCGCCCTGCGCAAGCGCGTGACGGACGGTGCGAATGATCGCTTCCATCTCGTTTTCGATCATGTGATCGATTTCTTGGCGGTCGACGTCAGGCATTGTGCGTGTCCGACGTTGCCGTCGCAGGGCGAACGTGGCCCGCCACAAGTGCGCCGCCCGGGAGCGCGGCAATCCGCACGGTCGAGCTGACGCGCTCACTGACCTCGTTGAATTTCGAGACGATGGCGTCGCCGAGATCGACGCCCGCGCGCATCGCGAGAATGTCGAGATAGGTGGCGATGTCGGCGAACTCTTTGCCGAGTGCTTCGCGCGCTTCGTCGAGTGTGAAATCGCCGCGCTCAATCTTCTTGATGAGGTTCGCCGCCTCGCCAAGCTCGCCGCAGACGGCGTTGCACCACGCGCTGAGCGCCCAATCCGATCCATCGGGCTCCGAGTGCGCGGGCTCGCCCTTCGGGTTCTTGAACTGCGGAAGCCGCATCGTGTTGGCACGCCGCAACGTCGCAAAGTCTAGCGTGCTCATTTCTCACTGCCTCCATTGTGGCCGGGCGCGACCGCCTGTTTCGGGCGCTGATCTTGCGCGGCGGCGCGGTACTCACGAACGATGTTGAAAGCGACCTCGCCAAGCTGTTCGTCAGGCGTGCGGCCGTAGGCGTAGTGCGTGACGTGATCAGCGGTCGCGCAAAGACGGTCGAGGAGCGCGCGCAGCTTTGAGCTTTCGTCGCGCGCAAGCTCGGCGGCGATCACGGGCGCGTCGTTTTCCCACGGCGTGCCTTCAAGGCGCTTCCACCACGGGTGAGCCATAAAGCGCCGCTTGGCTTCGGCGAGGGCCGCGACAAAGTCCGTCATGCTGACACCTCGAACACGTCAACAAAGACGCCCTTGGAACGCACCGCGTCTTGGAGCTTGGCCGCCACGGCGAGCGCTTGCTCGCGATCCGCAAAGCGTAGATGCGGGCCGGTCATCCAGCCGCCGGACTTCATTTCGCGG
>CAZMCA010000284.1:0-2387 GCA_964564595.1 uncultured Caulobacteraceae bacterium | reverse complement strand
CGTTCTTCTGGGCGATCGGCATGAACACGTTCATGGAGATCGCGAAGATGCGCGCCGCGCGGCTCCTATGGGCGCGCATCATGCGCGGCTTTGGCCCGCAGGACGGCAAATCTCTCGCGCTGCGCACACATAGCCAGACCAGCGGCTGGAGCCTCACCGCGCAGGACGTTTACAACAACGCCGTGCGCACCTGCATCGAAGCGTTCGCGGCCGCCTACGGTCACACCCAATCGCTGCACACCAACGCGCTCGATGAAGCGCTTGCGCTCCCGACGGACTTTTCCGCACGGATCGCGCGCAACACGCAGATTTTCCTGCAGAACGAAGCAGGCGTCACCCGCCCAGCCGATCCGTGGGGCGGCTCCTACTACGTTGAGCGTCTCACGTACGAACTCGCGCAGAAGGCCTGGGCGCATATCCAGGAGGTCGAAAAGCTCGGCGGCATGGCCGCGGCGATCGAGCAAGGCATCCCGAAGCTGCGCATTGAGGAAGCCGCCGCGCGCACGCAAGCCCGCATCGATACGGGCGCGCAGACCGTTGTCGGCGTGAACAAGTTCAAGCTCGACGAACCCGAAGACGTGCCGGTGCTGAAGGTCGACAACGCCACCGTGCGCGCCATGCAGATCGATAAGCTGAAGCGCCTGCGCGGCGAGCGCAAAGAAGCCGAAGTCGCCGAAAAACTCGCAGCGCTCGAAGCCGCCGCGCGCGGCAAGGACAATCTCCTTGAGGCGGCCGTCAACGCCGCGCGCGCGAAAGCGACCGTTGGTGAAATCAGCGCTGCGCTCGAGCGCGTTTGGAACCGCCACCAAGCGAAGATCCAATCGATCCAGGGCGTCTATTCGAAAGAGGCCGGCCCGGACGATCTGGTGCGCCGCGCGAAGGCGATGGTGCGCGACTTCAAGGAGAGCGACGGCCGGCCGCCAAAAATCCTCGTCGCCAAGATGGGCCAGGACGGGCACGACCGCGGCCAGAAAGTGATCGCATCTGCCTTCGCCGATATCGGCTTCGAGGTCGAGATCGGCCCGCTGTTTGCAACGCCCGAAGAAGCCGCCGCGCAAGCGATCGGCGGCGACGTGCACGTCGTGGGCGTCTCATCACTCGCCGCGGGCCACCTCACGCTCGTGCCCGCGCTCCGGGACGCGCTCAACGAAAAAGAGCGCGGCGACATTATGATCGTCGTCGGCGGCGTCATCCCGCCGGACGATGTGCAGACGCTGAAAGACATGGGCGCCGCCGCCGTCTATCCGCCCGGCGCCATCATCGCGCAGGCCGCGATTGATCTGCTGAGCGCGCTCAACGCACGCCTCGGCTACGCGCAGATCGTGCAGAAGGCGGGCTAGCCCAGCTCCAGCATCACCTCATCCGCCATCACGCTCGCGCCGGCTTCGACGTTGACCTTAGCGACGACGCCGTCGCGCTCGGCGCGGATGATGTTCTGCATCTTCATCGCTTCGACGATGGCGACGCCCTCGCCCGCTTTCACTTCCTGGCCGACCTTCGCGTCCACCGAAACGACAAGCCCTGGCATCGGCGAGACGATCAGTTTGGACGTATCGGCCTTCGGCTTTTCCGGGATCTTCTTGTGAAGTTCGGCGCCGCGCGGGCTCGCCACGATGACGCGCACCGTTACGCCCCGCAGGCGCAGCACATAGCCTTCCGATTGCTCGCGCAGCTTCACCGCGAATGGCGCGCCATCGAACGTGCCGCGCACGACTTTGTCGCCCGGCAGCCACGCGGTTTTCAGCGCGTGCTTCTTGCCGCCGAACGTAATCTCGCCGCCGCCCTCGCCGAGATCGACCTCCGCCGGCGTATGCGCTTGGCCCATGATCACAACCCAATCGCGCCGGCCCTTGCCGCCAATGCCATTGAGCCGGCCCGTCGCCTGCGCCGCGCGCGCGGACATGAACGCATGCGCGTAGGACGCGACGCTGGCGAGCAGCGTTTCCTGCGCCGGCGTCGGCCGCATGCCGTTGAAGCCTTCCGGGAATTCTTCCTTGATGTATCCGGTCGTGATGTTGCCGGAGCGAAAACGCTTCTCGTCCATCACCGCGCCGAGGAACGGGATGTTGTCCTGAATGCCTTCGATCAGGAAATCGTCGAGCGCGCGCGCTTGTGCATCGATCGCGGCGATCCGGTCCGGCCCGTGCGTGACGAGCTTGGCGATCATCGGATCGTAGAACATCGAGATTTCGTCGCCTTCCCGCACGCCCGCATCGTTGCGCACGAGAATGTCGCCGAATTTGCCTTCAACGGGCGGGCGGTAGGTGCGCAGGCGGCCGATCGACGGCAGGAAGCTGCGATACGGATCTTCGGCGTAGATGCGGCTTTCGATCGCCCAGCCTTTGACCTTCAGATCCTTCTGCTTGAACGCGAGCTTCTCCCCGCTC
>CAZMCA010000283.1:0-2424 GCA_964564595.1 uncultured Caulobacteraceae bacterium | reverse complement strand
CGAGATCTTCTTCGAGGATTTCCGCATAGCCGATCACGGCGTTGAGCGGCGTCCGCAGCTCGTGGCTCATCGTGGCCAGGAACTGCGACTTCGCCATCGAGGCCTTCTGGGCGGCCTTGATCTTGGCCTGACTCTTCCAGAGGTGCTTCATGATCGCGTTGCGATCCTGGCGCGCAAAGCTCGTTTGCATGATCGATTGCGCCAGCGCCGCGAGCATCACCGCAATCAGCAGGGGGCTCGTTTCGGTGAAGAACGGCGCGACGACGGCCATGAGGGTCGCCGGGAGCATGCACGCGATGAAGCTCTCGCGTTGGGCGCCGAAATAAATCAGCGCATGCATCGCGGTCGCCGCAAAGTAGAGGCCGGCGACGAACGCGGCGTCCGAGCCGCCCACGATCCAGGCCGAGCCCCAGCCCGCAACCCAAAGCGCCGCGCCAGCGACGATGTTCACCATTGCATTGCGCCCCGCGCGCATCGGATCGGTGCGCAGGAAGGGCAAGATGTATTTGTCGCGGAACCACGGATTGAAGCCGTGCTCCATCGCTGAATAGGCGGCGAGCCACAGCAGCGCCCACGGCCCGATCCACACGGCGCAAATCGCCGTCGTGAACAGAGCGCTGATGATGCGCGGCAGCTTCGAGCGCATGCTGGATTCGACGCGCTCAGCCGTCTCTATGTCTTCGGACGCGCCGGCGGCCTCGTACTTGGCCCGCTCGCTGGTTTGGCTCGTCATCTATCCCGCCCCTGGGCATTCGAAATTCAGAGTTCGTTGTCCCAATTTTGCACTGGCGAGGTAAATGAAGCTGCAAGGCCACAGGATATTTTAGTTTATGCTTCGCTCATCTTGCTTGCCAATGTACTGACAATTCCGGCCGCAGCATTCGCGTGACGTGAACAAAGAATTGAAATCGCGCCCGGCGCGCGCCAAGTCTTTCCCGATGGCCACCGCCGATAAGCCAGACCTGCCGGACCTTGCTGCGCTTCCCGGAGAAGCCGCGCAAACGCCGCGCGTTATCGGCGTCGAGGTCATCAAGGACGAGTTGAAGCGCCTGCCGGCAAAGCCCGGCGTCTATCGGATGATCGGCGCCGATGGCGCGGTGCTTTACGTGGGCAAAGCACGGAACCTCAAGGCGCGCGTCACGCAATATGCGCAAGGCCGCGCGCACGCCAACCAGATCTACCGCATGATCACGCTGACGGCGGCGATGGAGTTCATCGTCACGCAGACCGAGACCGAAGCGCTTCTGCTCGAAACCAATCTCATCAAGCGCCTGAAGCCCCGCTTCAACGTGCTGATGCGCGACGACAAGAGCTTTCCCTATATCGCGATCCGCACCGATCACGCCGCGCCCTGCCTGATGAAGCATCGCGGCGCGAAAAGCTTCAAAGGCAAGTTCTACGGCCCGTTCGCCTCCGCCGGCGCCGTCAACCGCACGCTCAACACGCTGCAGAAGGCGTTCCTTCTGCGCACGTGTTCGGACAGCGTCTATTCCACGCGCTCACGCCCGTGCATGCTCTATCAGATCAAGCGGTGCGCCGCGCCCTGCACCGGTCTTGTCGGCGAAGAAGAATACCGCACGCTCGTCAAAGACGCCGAGCAATTCCTCGAAGGCCGTTCGGACGAGTTGCAGGACCGGCTCGCCGCAGACATGCGCGCCGCGGCCGAAACGCTGGAGTTTGAGAAAGCCGCGCGCCTGCGGAACCGAATCCGCGCGCTCGCCTCTGTGCGCGCCGCGCAAGGCATCAACCCTCAGACGTTCGCGGAGGCCGACGTGTTCGCCCTCCACCGCGAAGGCGGCCATTCTTGCGTGCAGGTGTTTTTCTTCCGCGCCGCGCAGAACTGGGGCAACCGCGCCTATTTCCCGCGCCACGACGCGGAAGTCACCGAAGGCGAACTCCTCGGCTCGTTCATCGCGCAATTCTACGACGACCGCGAACCGCCATCGCTGATCATGTCGAACGTCGAGATCGCCGAGTGCGATCTCCTGGAAGAAGCGCTTAGCCAGCAGGCCGAACGCAAGGTCGAAATCCGCGTGCCGCAGCGCGGCGAAAAGCGCGAGATCGTGGAAAGTGCGGTGCTGAACGCGCGCGAAGCGCTCGGGCGCCAGCAAGCGGAAACGCAAAGCGTCGCGCGCCTGCTCGATGGCGTCGCAGAAACCTTTGGGCTCGCCGCGCGGCCAGAGCGCATCGAAGTCTACGACAACTCGCACATCCAAGGCACGAACGCTGTCGGCGCCATGATCGTCGCGGGCCCTGAAGGCTTCATCAAAAACCAGTACCGCAAATTCAACATCCGCGGCACGGAGCTCACGCCGGGCGACGATTACGCGATGATGCGCGAAGTGATGAAGCGCAGATTTGCGCGGATGCTGAAAGAAGAAGACTCCCCCTCCCCGCGCGGGGGGGGGGGCGGGGGGGGGGGGG
>CAZMCA010000282.1:0-2448 GCA_964564595.1 uncultured Caulobacteraceae bacterium | reverse complement strand
CACCGCGGGCGGCGAGCCCCTCCGCGCATTGCGCCATATGCTTGTGCGCCATTCCAGCGCCTGCGCCATGCGCGAACACAAAAAGCGCACAGGGTTCGGAGGGCGCGAACCACAGCGCTGAAACGGCGCGCTGCGCATCGACCTGGATTGTGAGGGGTTCGGCGGTCATCGCCCCGCTATATCACGCGCTCCACGCCCTTGGCCGCCTTGACCGCGGCGCGGGCCGCCGGCCCCGCTGGGAAGAGGCCGCTCGCCTTCAATTCCACTTCGCGCCCATCCTTCAAGCGCAGCACGAGCCGCAGCGGGCGCGCGTCGTTCCCCGCGGCGGGCGCGAGCGCCTTCAGCGCCTCGGCCAGCGCGTTCATCGGTGCGCCTTCGCGGAGTACGATCTTCAGGTCCTGCGCGACACGCGCTTCTGCCGCCTCGATCTGTTCGAAATGATCGGCAGCGAGGCGGAGCTCCCCTTCGCGCCATCTAGCGCGCACCCGGAACGCCATCGCCTTGCCGGCGACGAGCACGTCGCGCGCATGCGCGATGTTCTCCGGCATAATCATGATCTCGAACTCGCCGGTCGGATCAGAGAAGGCGGCAAATCCAAGCTGTCCGCCCGATTGCGCGGGGCGATACTTCACGCTGCGCAGCACGCCAGCCATCGGATAGTGTCGCGGCTCGGTCTCGCCCTCCTCCAAAATTTCAGTGATCGACTTCGTCTGCGTCGTCTCGGCGAAGAAGTCTGAGAGCGGGTGACCCGAGAAGTAAAACCCGACGCTTTCACGCTCGAAGTCGAGCCGGTCCTGTGCCGACCACACCACGGCCTTCGGGAGCGCCGGGCGCACGCTCGGCTCGCTGGCGCCAAAAAGGCTCGCTTGAGCGCTCTGACGCTCCTCGGCAGCACGCTGGGCATAGGCCGTGATCGTCTCGCAGGCCGCGAATACACGCGCGCGCTCCGGATCGAGTGTGTCAAACGCACCGGCCTTGGCGAGGTTTTCGAGTTGTCGGCGATTGATCGCCTTAGCGTCGATCCGTTCAGCAAAATCGAACAGGTCCTTGAACGGTCCGCTCCTCTTGCGTGTTGCGACCACGCTTTCCATCGCCGCCATGCCGACATTGCGCACCGCGCCAAGCGCGTAGCGCACCGCGCCGTCCTGCACGGAGAAATCGGCCTCGGAGAGATTGATGTCGGGCGCCAGAACGTCAACGCCCATGCGCTTGGCGTCTTGTCGGAAGATCGCGAGCTTGTCAGTGTTGGTGGCGTCGAGGCTCATCGAAGCGGCGAAAAACTCGACCGGGTAATTCGCCTTGAGATACGCCGTTTGATACGTCAGCAGCGCATAAGGCGCTGAGTGCGATTTGTTGAAGCCATAGTCCGCGAATTTGGCGCACGCATCGAAGGTGAGGTTCGCGTCGGCCTCGGACACGCCTTTGGCTTTAGCGCCATCGACGAAACGGACTCGCTGCTTGTCCATCTCGGCGCGGATCTTCTTACCCATCGCGCGCCGCAGCAGGTCGGCTTCGCCGAACGAATAGCCACTCATCTCACGCGCAATCTGCATCACCTGCTCTTGGTAGGTGATGACGCCAAGCGTCGGCTCCAAGATCGGCTCAAGCCACGGGCGCAGGGCCGTGTTGAAGTACGTCGTATCGTCGATTGGCTCGATGCCCTTCTTGCGATTGCAATAGGTCGGGATGTTCGCCATCGGGCCGGGGCGATAGAGTGCGACCAGCGCGACCAAATCCTCAAACCGGTCTGGCACCATGTCGACGAGCGCGCGGCGCATGCCCTGGCTTTCAACCTGGAACACGCCGACGACCTCGCCCCGCTGCAACATGGCGTAGGTCGGCTCATCGTCGAGCGGGAGGTTCTTGAGATCAATCGTAATGCCGCGGTCGCGGATGAGCTTCAGGCACCGGTCGATGACGGTGAGCGTCTTCAGACCCAAAAAGTCGAACTTCACGAGGCCCGCGGCCTCGACCCACTTCATATTGAATTGGGTGGCCGGAATGTCCGAGCGCGGATCGCGGTACAGCCCGACGAGTTCGACGAGCGGGCGATCGCCGATCACGACGCCGGCGGCGTGCGTGGATGCGTTGCGGTTCAGGCCCTCGAGTTGCTGCGCAATATCGAGCAGCTCGGCGACTTCGGGCTCGCGCTCTGCTTGCTCTTTGAGCTTCGGCTCGATCTCAATGGCTTGTTCGAGCGTCACGGGGTTGGCCGGGTTGGCCGGCACGAGCTTGGCGAGACGATCGACCTGGCCAAACGGCAACTGCATCACACGGCCAACGTCCCGCAGCACCGCGCGTGCTTGCAGCGTGCCGAACGTGATTATCTGCGCGACGCGCTCGTGCCCATATTTTTCGCGGACGTAGTCGATCACTTCGCCGCGGCGATCCTGGCAGAAGTCGATGTCGAAGTCCGGCATCGAGACGCGCTCGGGGTTGAGGAAGCGC
>CAZMCA010000281.1:0-2482 GCA_964564595.1 uncultured Caulobacteraceae bacterium | reverse complement strand
AAATCCGCGCCGAAGTCGATCCGAACGCCAACATCATCCTGGGCTCGACGTTCGACGAAGCGCTCGAAGGGCGCATGCGCGTCTCCGTCGTCGCCACCGGCATCGACGATGATGCGATCGTCGCGCAGCAAACGGTCGTCCAGCCCGCGCGCCGCGCCGCCGATGCGCCCGCGCCGCGCCGCTTCCCGCAAGCCGAGCAAGCGCCGCCGCAGATCAATCTGACGCAAGCTGATCCCGCTCCGCCGCCGCCGCGCGCGTCGCAGCCGATCCAGCCGGTCGATGACTACCGCGAACCGCGCCCCAGCTTCGCGAACGACGAAGAGCGCAAAGGCTTCTCGCTGTTCGGGTGGATGAAGCCGGGCTCGCAGGGCGGCCCCTCCGAATTTGCGCCGCCGCAGCAACCGCCGCCGCAGCAACACCGCGAGCCGGAGCCCGCGCCGCGCGCTCGCGAAGAGGTCGTGCGCGATCCGAACCTCGACGAAGAGCTGGAAATCCCGGCCTTCCTCCGCCGCCAAATGAACCCGCGCTAACTTCAGCGAACCCTCTTCCCCCCTTGAGGGGGAGAGGGCAGGGTGAGGGGGCTGCTTTTCGTTTTGCCAACGCGCGCACTTGCATGCGCACGAAGTCGTGCGCGGCGCTTATCCCCCTCACCCCTTCCCCTCTCTCCCTCAAAGGGGGAGAGGGTGATCGCTAGCAATGACACCGCTCCTCACCCGCCGTGCGCTCGCGCACGACATCGCCGCGCTCGGCGTGCGCGAAGGCGACGTGGTGATGGCGCACGCGGCGCTGCGGCGCATCGGCCCGATGCTCAACGGCCCGGACGCACTGATCGGCGCGATCCGCGACGTGATTGGGCCAGAAGGCACGCTGCTTGGCTACGCTGATTGGGACGCGCTCTACGAGGTGGATGAAGCAGGCCGGCCCGATCCCGCGTTGCGCGCCGACATTCCGCCGTTCGACATCGCCGCCTCACGCTGCGCGCGCGACAATGGCGCGTTCGTCGAGTTCTTACGCACCACGCCCGGAACGCGCCGCAGCGCCAATCCTGGCGCGTCGATGCTCGCACTTGGCGCCCGCGCGGACTGGTTCACTGCCGATCATCCGTTCGATTACGGTTACGGCGAGCGCACGCCCTTCGCCAAGATCGTGGAAGCGGGCGGCAAGGTGCTGATGGCCGGCGCGCCGCACGATACGATGACGCTGCTGCACCACGCTGAGCATCTCGCGCAGCTGCCGCATAAGCGCGTCGTGCGCCGCGAAACGCCGTTCGCCACGCCGCGCGGCGTCGAATGGCGCATGATCGAAGAGTTCAACACCTCAATCCCCGTCGTGGGCGATCCCGAACGCAACCACTTCGCCGAACTCGTCGCCGCGTTCATCGCTACGGGCCGCGCACGCGAAGGCCTGATCGGCGCGGGGCCGAGCCTCCTTGTTGAGGCGCGCGAGATTATTCCGTTCGCGATTGGCTGGCTGGAGCGCGAGTTGCGCTAGCCGCCGTGGAGCGCACGCACCTGAGCGGCGATCGCGTCGATATCCACGTCGCGCGTCGTATCCGCTTCGATCACGGGCGACAGCGCGAACGGCGTGTCGAATTCCTTCAGCGACTCCACCGTGACCCCAACAGCGAAATGTGCGGGGTGGTGGCCGGGTGCGGCGGCGCGCGCCGCAAAGCGCCGCGCCGCTTCTTCGGCCGGGCAGCGGCAATACACTTCAACGACCCGCGCGCCCGCCGCGATCAGCGCGGAGAGTTTCGCGCGCTCATAGTCGGAGTAAGGCCGGAAGTTCGCTTCGAGCACGGCGTGGTTTTGCTTGGCCGCGAGCGCCCAGAGCGCTTCCATCGCCGCGCCGCCGATCTTGCGCGAGAACGCCACGTCTCCAGGGGCTGGTCCAAGCGTGTCGTAGAGCGACTCTTTCAGGATATCCTTGGTGATCAGCGCGTAGCCGAGCGCGCGTGAAAGCGGCACGGCAAGCGTCGTCTTGCCCGCGCCCGGCGCGCCGGAGACGAACACCAGTTTCATGCGCCGTTCCACAATTGCGCGCGCAACGCCGCGTCCGCGCGCGTCAGCGCAGAGCTTGCCGCCAACAGATCGAGCGCATCCAGCGCGGCTTTGCGGTGGTCGGCGGCGTCCGGCGCGCGCAGCGACGCAAGATGCGCGCGCACCACGGCCCGAAAGCGCAAGCCTTGCGCCGTGATCTCCGGAAAGATCCGGTCCGCGAGCGTCAGCTCATCCTCCCACGCCGCGCGCGCGCTGACGCTGTCGCCCGCGCTTTGCGCCGTCAGCCCCAGGCGCTCAAGCACGACCGCGAGATCGAGCAGGCGCTGGGGATCGTCCGGTTTCTTTTCCGCGAGATCGAGCCGGATGCGATAGCTGTCCATCAGCGCTGCGCGCGCCACATCGTTGCGGCCCGCATTGCGCGCGGCGTCGCCCGCCTTGGCGAGCGCGGCGGCAAGGTTGCGCGCCGCGCGATAGTCGCCGGGCGC
>CAZMCA010000280.1:0-2517 GCA_964564595.1 uncultured Caulobacteraceae bacterium | reverse complement strand
CGCGCTCGCGAATATACGGTTCGCGGCGTTACCCCCTTCTCACACGGCGCAGAAACGACTGTCATTCGGATCCAAGGTGCAGCGCTGACTGGCGGCTCGCGCGATGCGGAAATCTACCGGCGCATTCGGTTGACCGACCCGTCCTCGCAGCACTGCACCAGGACGTTCACTTATTCATGGCAAGGGCTCGGCAGCGAGTGACCTGCATGGGCCCGCGCCAGGTCACGCAGGAACGGTCACGCGCCGCAGGGTGAGGTTGATCCGGCCGCCGCTTTTCAAACCCATCTGCGGCAGCAGGCGCGACGAGCCTGCGATGATGCGATCGACGCCGTGAAACGCGCGGCGCGCGCCGCCGCCGAGGATCACCACGTCGCCGGACGACAGCCGCACGCTGCGCGTCGGATCGGTGCGCAGCACGCCGCCGATGCGAAACACCGCCGTATCGCCAAGCGAGATCGAGAGCACCGGCGCATCCCAATCATCTTCATCGCTATCGACGTGGAGCCCCATGCGCGCCTCGCTCTCGTAGAGATTGACGAGGCACGCTTCCGGCGGTGCACGGTAGCCGACGAGATTGTCCCACAGCTCCAGCACGCGCGCGGGCATCTCCGGCCACGCCTCGCCCGTCTCCGGATGCGCCGCCTGATAGCGGTAGCCGCGCTCCTTATCGGTCACCCAGCCGAGCGGGCCGAAATTCGTCATCCGCACGCTCATCGGCTGGCCGGACTTCGGCATGCGCGGAATGTAGCACGGCGCGCGCTTGGCGCGCGCCAACACCTCCGCGCACAGATCCTCTTGCTCGCCACGGCTTAAAACGCCGGGCAGCAGGCGGAATCCATCGAGCGCACCCGCTTCCATGCGGCTGTTTTACACTGCTTCGACGCCGAAAACCTGCTTCCAGTTCGCCGGAGTCATCGAGGCTTTGTAATCCGCCACGTCCTGCGGGCCGAGAAATTCGACGAGATAGGCGCCCTCAAGCCACACTTCGACGAGGTTGAAGAAGCCGCCGCGATTGTAGCGCCCAGTCGGCCAGCCCTCGCGCTCGGCGATGGCCATGATCTCTTCAGGCTGACGATCGACGCCGATCGCGACATGCGATTCCGTTGCGCGTGGCGCAGCGCTCGCGCGCTCCAGCCAGTGGCCGCCATCGGCGCCGCGCGCCATCACGCCGCCACGGGGCACGATTTCAAGCTCGACGGCGCTATCGCCCGACCAGGCCATCCACGTATCGGCGCCGCCCGGCGGAAAGAACATCGCCTCCCCGCCCATAATTTCCGCGAGCACGCGCGCGACGTGCTTTGGATCGTCGGCCGGGATCGAAACATGCGCGATCATCATTGGCTTTTCTCCGTCTTCGTCGTTGGTTGTTCGGAAGGGGGCGTGAGCAGGACGGTGATCGCCGCCGAGGCGGCCTTGCCCGCCTCTTCCCCGCTGAGGCCCCAGTAATCTTTCATCACCGACCACGCGAACGAGCTGTCCAGCAGCTGCACCGCGGCGCAAACGCGCGTGAATTCCGGCTCTTTGAGATCGGGCCGGGCCATCGCGACCGCCTGGCGAAAGCGCTTTTGACGCTCAGCGTTGACGCTGAGCCGCAGCTCCCTGCCCTGCTTTGTGAACACAATGGCGCGGATGAGCGCTTCCTGCGCGTCGAAAGCGGGAAACATCTCCATCGGCTGGGCAATCACTTCAGCCGGCGTGGCGGGCAACGTGGGCGTCGCCACCCGCTCGTTCACCTTCGCCCACACCGCCGCCATCAGGTCATCCCGCGTCGGGAAGTGCCTGTAGATGGTTCTTTCCGTCACACCCGCCTCCGCGGCCACCTGCGCGACTGTCAGCGTCTCAGCCTCCCCGCGCTGAATCACCTCCAGGGCGGCTTGAACAATTCGCTCTTGAGTCAAAGCCTTATGGGCTTCGCGGACCGGCTTGACAGTTTGCTCTGCACTCATGTCATGCTCTATGACATTACGTCTGCCTGCCTGTCAAGCGCCCGCGTTGCAGGCGAATTCACCCCAGCGTGAATGGGGTTCTTGCGGGGCAGGCCCGGCTTCCCATATCAGCCCAGAACCGGTTACCCGGCGCGGTCATTTCGGTGCGGCGTCGGGCAGCCAATCAGGTCATAGAGGGACGCGGGATATCCGGGCGCTGCACGCAGGCCCAAGGCGAGAACCACGCGTCGCCAAAGGAGTGAGAGAACGATGAGCAAGGTGATCGGGATCGACCTTGGCACGACGAACTCGTGCGTTGCGGTGATGGAGGGCGGAAGCCCCAAAGTGATCGTCAATTCCGAAGGCTCCAACACGACGCCCTCGGTTGTCGCGTTCACGGAAGGCGGCGAGCGTCTGATCGGCATTCAAGCCGCGCGCCAAGCCATCACAAACCCAGAGCATACCTTCTACGCGGTGAAGCGCCTTATCGGCCGCAACTTCGACGATCCGATCGTCAAGAAGGACGCGAACCTCGTTCCCTACAAGATCGTCAAAGGCCCGAACGGCGACGCCTGGATTCAAGGCCGCGACA
>CAZMCA010000279.1:0-2554 GCA_964564595.1 uncultured Caulobacteraceae bacterium | reverse complement strand
CGCGCGTAAGCCGGCGCGGCGGTGGCGGCAAGCGCGATGGCGGCGGCGAGCGCCGGCGCGGCGATACGGCTCAATTTCATGGTAGATTCTCCCCGCGCGCAGGTTGGCGCGCCCTGACGCTTTGTGTATCGGCAATTACGCCTCGGCCAAGGGAAAATTTGTATATGCAGGATATACAAATCCTATTGGGGGATGTGGCCGCCCAGTGCCTCGGGCACGCCGCGCGCCGCACAGGCCGCGCAATCTCCAATTATTTCAACGATCTGCTCCGGCCGCTCGATCTCAACCTGCCGCAATACGGCCTGCTGGTGGCGATCGGCCGTGATCCGGACCGGACGCTTTCCGCCATCGCCGACGCCCTCGGGCTCGACGACACCACCCTCACCCGCAACCTCGCTGTGCTGAAGCGCCGGGGCCTCGTTGCAGCAGAGGGCGGGCGCGGCCGGGGCGGCAAGCGCGTGCGGCTGACGGATGCGGGCGTCGCGCTCACCCACCGGGCGGTGGAGATCTGGGCCGAAGCGAACGCCGCGATCACCGCGCATATGAGCGAGGCCGATCTCGCGGCCGGCCGCGCCTTCCTTCAAGACCTCGAAAACGCCGCGCTATCGGCGCGCGCCCAACCGTCCCGGCGGCCATGACGACGCTTCCTGCAGACGCGATGCCGTTCGCGAAACTCATGGGCGTCGAAGTTCTGGAGAGCAGCAAGGACGGCGTGAAAGGCCGCCTGCTCGTGCGCGAAGATCTATGCACCGCCGGCGGTATTTTGCACGGCGGCGCGATCATGGCGTTCGCGGATTCGCTCGGCGCCATCGCCGGATTTCTCGCGCTGCCCGAAGGCGCCGCAGGAACCACGACGCTTGAAAGCAAGACCAACTTTCTCGGCGGCGCGAAGGCGGGAACGCACGTGATCGGAACAACGACCCCCGTGCATCGCGGCCGCCGCACCAGCGTGTGGCAGACCAAGATCGAAACGGAGGACGGCAAGCCCGTCGCGCTCGTCATCCAAACGCAAATGGCGCTTGGCGGCTGAACTGCGGTTCCCGGGCGCGCTAACGCACGCGTGATCGGGAACCTTGCGCCGCGCCCGCCGTTAACCCGCCGCTAGGGCGCTGCTTGGCCCAGCGTTGGGAGACTTCAGCATCATGAGAACCGTTTTCGCAGCCGGCGCCGCCGCCGCGCTTGCGCTCGCTCTTGCGGCCTGCGGGCAATCCGCCGTGCAAGGCAGCGCAGAAGAGGCCGGCGAACGCGCCGATACGCAATTCGAGCAAGCGACCCAGGGATCGACGGATCTCAGCGACGGGCCGCTCGAGAATGCTGGCGAAGCGATCGACGAAGCCAAGCAAGACGCTCAGGCCGCGACTGACGGCAATCCCGCCACGCAGCCGTAATTCTTACCCGAGGAGACGACCATGAAGACGCTGATTCTCGCGGGCGCCGCCGCGCTCGCACTCGCCGCTTGCGGCCCGCAAAGCAACACCGCCGAGAAAGCAGGTGAAGCGCTCGACACGCAGGCCGAACAAGCCGCGACCGGCAACACCGATCTGAGCGACGGCCCGATGGAAAATGCGGGCGAAGCGGTCGACGCCGCGCGCGAAGCGAACGCCGAAGCGCAACAAGATACGGCGACGGCGATCGATCAAGCCAAGCAATAAGCGCTCACAACTGAGACGGGACCGGACGGTGCGCAAGCGCCGTCCGTTTTCGCGTGCGCGGACATGCAAAAATGACACCTTGCGGGCGCGAAATTTCACACTTGCGTGACGGAAAATCCCTGCGCAGTCTTCGCGCGGGCCTGGAGGAGGACTTGAAATGAAACGTTTGATGATCGCTGTGAGCGCGCTGGCCGCGTTCGGTCTTGGCGCCTGCACGCAGCAAGAAGCTGAAAACGCCGGCAATGAAGCGGAAGCGGCCGCGACCGAAGCGGGCGATGCGGTCGGTGAAGCGGCGCACGAAACCGGCGAAGCGGTTGAAGGCGCGGTGAACGACGCCGCCACCGCCGTCGAGCACGCGACCGACGATAATCCGGCGACGAAGTAAGCGCGATCACAGCGCAAACGGCTTAGGGGCGCACCGCAAGGCGCGCCCCTTTTCGTTTACGCCGCGCGCTTTTCCGTCGCGCCGTTGAACAGGAAATCGTTCCCGTCAAACGAAACGCGCACGGTGTCGCCGTCTTTCACGCGCCCTTCAAGGATCGCGCGCGCCATCGGATCCTGCACGTCCTTCTGGATCACGCGCTTCAACGGGCGCGCGCCATACGCGGCGTCGTAGCCGCGCCGCGCGAGTTCCGCATGTGCGCGCGCATCGAGGTCGAGCCCGATCGAGCGATCGGCCAAGAGCTTCTCAAGCCGCTTCAGCTGGATCTTCACGATCTCGCCCATCTGCGCCTTCTGCAGACGCTGGAAGAGAATGATCTCGTCGATCCGGTTGAGGAACTCCGGCCGGAAGCGCGCGCGGATTTCGCCCATCACCTGTTCACGCACGTCATCGACGTCCGCGCCTTCCGGCTGTTCAGCCAGATATTGCGCGCCCGCGTTCGACGTCATGATCAGAATGA
>CAZMCA010000278.1:0-2577 GCA_964564595.1 uncultured Caulobacteraceae bacterium | reverse complement strand
TGTCCTTCCAGACCTGCTCGTAGAGGCAGTTGTGGAAGTAGAAGTACTCGAGGTGTTTGAACTCGGTGCGCGCGGCGCTGAACAGCTCCTCGCACAGCTTGATGTGCGCATCCATCGAGCCGCCGATGTCGAAGAAGATGAGCACCTTGATCGTGTTGCGCCGCTCCGGCCGCATCAGAATATCGAGGTAGCCCTGGCGCGCCGTCGAGCGGATCGTGCCGTCGAGATCGAATTCATCGGGCGCGCCCGTGCGCGCGAACTTCCGCAAGCGGCGCAGCGCGACTTTGATGTTGCGTGTGCCCAACTCGACGTTGTCGTCGAGGTTCTTGAATTCGCGCTTGTCCCAAACTTTCACCGCGCGGCCGTGGCGGGACTTGTCCTGCCCCATGCGGATGCCTTCGGGGTGATAGCCATCGGCGCCGAACGGACCTGAGCCGCCGCGGCCGAGCTTGTCGCCGTTCTTGCCCTTCTGGTCTTCGCCGTTGCGCTTTTGCTCTTCCATGCGCTCGCGCAGCTTATCCATGAGCGCTTGCCAGCCGCCGGCCTTCTCGATCTCGGCGCGCTCTTCGTCGGTCATGTACTTTTCGGTGAGCGCCTGCAGCCACTCGGACGGCAATTCGCCATCGACGGCTTCGCTCGTGTATTCGAGGCCCTTGAAGACGTGCCCGAACACGCGATCGAACTTGTCGATGTGGCGCTCGTCTTTCACCAGCGTGGCCCGCGAGAGGTAATAGAAATCCTCGATCTTCGGCGGGATCACATCCTTCTCGAGGCACTCGATCAGCATCAAATATTCTTTGAGGCTGACCGGCACCTTGGCGTCGCGAAGCTCGGTGAAGAAGCGCTGGAACATCAGGCCATCCCTTCCGCGCTTCGGCCCCTCCAGCCGTGAACTGGGGGCGGCGCGGTTCGAAGGGGCAGTATGGGGCCAGCCGCCCCGCCCGGCAAGGCGGGCGGGGGACATGCTAAATCGCGCCGCCCGGCCGCTGCTGGATGGCGATGAGCGCCCGCGCCCAGGCGTAGTCTGCGGCCGCTTCGGTGTCGGCGCCTTCTGGACCAGTGTAGCGCATCAGGATCACCCAGCCGGCGATCACCGCTACCGAGGCGCGTGAGTAAGCGCGCCCCTCGACGCCCCGATACGCAGGCAGAATGAAATGCGCGGTGCGGCTCTCGGGCAGGGGCTCGTCGTTGTCATCCGAGAGACCTTCGCGCCGCTCAAAGCTCTGCGCGTCGGGGTAAGCCTGAAACAATTCCTCCAGGACGCGCGCTAGGGCGACGTCGAGCGTGCGCTGGTCGGGGTAACGGGTAGCGTAGAGCGTGCGCACGCCGCCGCCATCGCCGGAATTGCACGCCACATCTTCGCCGGGCGCTGCGCCATAGGTGGCGGTAGGGAAGATGGTGATTGTTGCGGGCGCGTCCGGCTCAAAGTCGCAGACGAGGCCGCTGGCGCGGTGGCGCGCGATCACGTGCACGCCGTCGGTTTCAGGATCGAACCACGCCTGCGCGTTGGCGCGCTCGATGATGGCGGCGGCTTGTTCAACAAAAATGGCTTGGCGCGAGGCTTGGAGCCACGGGTCTTCCTTCGGCGCGCTGGCGCACGCTGTTAGGAACACAAGCGCAAAGAGGGCGGCGGCGCGCATGGGCGAACGCTAGCGCGCGCCGCCTGCCGCCGCCACGGCATTGTTAGCGCGGGCGGACCCGCGTTGCGTTCGCGGCAAGATCGGTGACGAATGCGGTTGGGTCGTGAACGCCGGGCGGCTGCGCTGCACCAAATGGCCAGCGCGCGTTGCGCCGCGAACCGGGCGGATACGTCTCGACATGAAGCTGTGCGGTGTCGCTGATGCGCGCGACCTCCTGTCCCGCGGCCACGTGCTCGCCAATACGACGCGTATCGAGCGCGTCGGCGCGCACTTCGCCGTAGAGCACGACGCGGTCGCCGTGATCGATCATCAGCGCCCAGGTGCGCTCGCCCGTGCGCGCAACAAGAAACGGAAAGAACGCCACGATGCGCCCGTCGGCGATCGCGAGCACGCGATCGCCTGGCCGCGCGTAGAGATCGAGGCCGACGTGGTGACGGCGCGGATTGGCGAGCTGTGACACCGGCCGCGCCGCGCCGAAGCACCGGAGCGCGATGCAGTTCCCCGGCGAAGAAACCACCATCGCGCGCGGCTCATCGGTCACGACCGGCCAAAAGCGCTGCGGCGCCTGTGCGGAGGCGGGGAGCGCTGCTAGCAGCATCAGGCAGACAGCAAAAAGGGTGCGCGCCATGCACGCACCCTTGATGTTTACGCTGGCGAAAATATGTCGCGCTATTGCGCGCCGCCCGCGCCGCCGCCGCCGCGCGTTTCGCGGCGGGCGAGGAACGCGAGGCGTTCGAACAGCTGCACGTCTTGCTCGTTCTTCAAGAGCGCGCCGTGAAGCGGCGGGATCAGCTTGCCCGGATCCTTCGAGCGGATGGTTTCCGGATCGATGTCGTCGGTCGCGAGCAGCTTCAGCCAATCGAGCAATTCGCTGGTGGAGGGCTTCTTCTTCAGCCCCGGCACCTTGCGCCTGTCGTAGAAGATCTTCAGCGCCTCG
>CAZMCA010000277.1:2322-2590 GCA_964564595.1 uncultured Caulobacteraceae bacterium | reverse complement strand
TGGACGAAGTCATCTTCGAAGAATTCAAAGGCACCGGTAACTCGGAAATCGTGCTCGATCGCAAAGTTGCGGACCGCCGCATCTTCCCCGCGATCGACATTCTGAAATCCGGCACGCGCAAGGACGAGCTCATCACGCCGAAGGAGCACATGCAGAAGACGTACGTTCTGCGCCGCATCCTCTCCCCGATGGGTACGCAAGACGCTGTCGAGTTCCTGCTCGATAAGCTCCGCCAGTCGAAGAACAACGACGACTTCTTCCAGAGCAT
>CAZMCA010000277.1:0-2312 GCA_964564595.1 uncultured Caulobacteraceae bacterium | reverse complement strand
CGGCGGGGCGCACGCTCCCGCCTAAGCACACCATCCTAGATATACGCCACCGGCGAAGGCCGGTGGCGTGCTCCATTTGATCGAAATCACCTAGCGCCGCTCCCCTCGCCCGCGCTACGACGGGGCCAAGGGAGTACATCGCGATGCTCAGAATCCACCATCTGCCGCGCGCGCGCGGCCTGCGCGTTGTTTGGCTGTGCGAAGAAATGGGCGTGCCTTACGAAATCGCGCCCGTAAGCTTTCCGCCGAACGACGCCTACAAGAAGCTAAACCCGATGGGCTCTGTGCCCTTCCTCGAAGACGATGGCGGCGTCGCGATCAACGAATCCGTCGCGATGATGCTCTACATCGCGCAGAAGTACGGACCGACGCCGCTATTGCCCTCGCCCGTCGACTCGCGCTTTGCGCGCGTGCTGCAGATGACCGTGTTCGGCGAAGCCACGCTCGGCGGCTACGGCAACATTCTGATGGGCGCTCGCTTCTTCGCGCCCGATGAGCACAAGCAGAATTGGTCCGCGACCTATGCGCACGAGCGCATGGTGCGCGGCATGCAGTACGCAGCCGACATCCTGAGCGACAACCCGTACCTCGCGGGCGAGCAATTCACGCTCGCCGACATCTCCGTCGGTTACGCCGTCGGCGTCGCGCGCGCCATGATGGGCATGGAGAGCGACATCGCGCCCTCGCTGCTGGCGCACCACGACCGCATCACAGCGCGCCCCGCCTTCGAGCGCGCGAACGCGGTGAAATAGTTAGAGCGGCCCGGCGCAGTCGAACGTCTGCTGAGCCGCGATGCGTCCGTTTGCGAAGTGATAGAGTTGCGCGATGTGCGCGCGCAACTCGGCGCCGGCCTTCAGCCCATAGGTTGGCGCGTCGATCCTGAGCGCGCCTGTCCACGTCAACGTGATCGCTGCTTTGTCGCCATCAACGACGGCGTCGTGCAGCACGTAACGCTGCCAAGCCATGATCGCCTGGCCTGCCTCCGCCGAAGCCAAGATCGCGGCGAGATCGCGCGTCGCGCCGCTCGGCGAGAAGCGGTTTGGATGCTCACGCATCGTGGCGCTCGACTCGTAGAACTGCGCGAGTTCAGCGCCCGTAGCGCCCTCTTCCACTGCTGCGAGGTAGCGGCGGAGAAACGCGAGCGTCTCGTC
Source organism: uncultured Caulobacteraceae bacterium (assembly GCA_964564595.1). Lineage (GTDB taxonomy): Bacteria > Pseudomonadota > Alphaproteobacteria > Caulobacterales > Aquidulcibacteraceae > JBEVOS01. The sequence continues at coordinate 1,161 of CAZMCA010000277.1, read as the reverse complement.
CTTAGTCACGGGATCAGCACCAGGCTTCCCGTCGTCTTTCTGCCCTCAAGATCGCGATGCGCCTGCGCCGCATCTTTCAGTGCGTAGCGCGCAGGCGGCGCAACTTTCACCACGCCGCGCGTGATCACATCGAACAGATCGTCCGCCGTTTCCTGCAACAGCGCGGGCGTGCGCACGTAGGTGAAGAGCGTTGGGCGCGTGAAGAACAGCGAGCCCTTTTGCGAGAGCACTTGCGGATTGAACGACGGCGCAGGGCCGGAGGCGTTGCCGAAGCTCACGAACATGCCGAGCGGCTTCAGGGAATCGAGCGTCGCTTCGAACGTGTCCTTGCCGACGCTGTCGTACACGACATCCGCGCCCTGCCCGTTGGTGATTTCACGCACGCGCTTTGCGATGTCTTCGTTCGACGAATTGATCACGTGCTGCGCGCCGAGATCGCGCGCGATCTTTGCCTTCGCGTCGCTGCCGACAACACCAATCACCGTCGCGCCAAGATGCGCTGCCCATTGAACAGCGATCTGACCAACGCCGCCCGCCGCTGCATGCACGACGATTGTGTGGTGGGGTTCCACGGGAAACGTCTTTCGCAGAAGATAACGCGCGGTCATGCCCTTTAAGAGAGACGCCGCTGCAATGTCGTCGCTCACACCACTTGGAAGCGCGACTGCGCGTTCTGCATTGAGCGCCATGTACTCCGCATACGAGCCCAAACCACCCGCGCAATACCCGACGCGATCGCCGACTTTGAAGCGCGTCACGCCATCGCCAATCGCTTCGACAACGCCGGCTGCTTCACCGCCAAGTCCCGTCGGCAGCGGCAGCGGATAGAGCCCCGTGCGGTGATACGTGTCGATGAAGTTCACACCGACCGCGGTGTGCTTCACCAAAATCTCGCCAGGCTTCGCGCGCGGCGTTTCTACTTCGACGAATTGCAGAACCTCAGGCCCGCCGGTTTTTTCGATGCGAATGGCGCGCATGGCGCTCTCCTCTCTTATTGTGCTGCGAGGCAGCGCTGCGGCGCGTAGCCATCGCCATCTGCTGCGTCGATTGCGCGGAAGGCTTCGGCGGGTCTGTCGGTTGCGATCTGCTCGAGTCCCGTTTCCGCGAACGCCGCGTAGCCCTCATCGCCTTCGCGCGCGAACCGCGCATCCCAGCTTTGAT
>CAZMCA010000276.1:0-2611 GCA_964564595.1 uncultured Caulobacteraceae bacterium | reverse complement strand
GTCGTGCCCGAGAGCAGCAGGATCAGCGTGTTGATGAGCGGCAGGTGGAACGGCTCGAACGTCGTGACATTCGGCGGCGGCCAATTGGCCCAAGCGGCCGTCGTCGTCGCGTCCCATGTCGGCACGATCCAATCGGCGCGGTGGCCGTGGAAGATCGTCAGTTCGAAGAACACCCAGAACCACGCCACGAAGAACATCACTTCGGACGCGATGAAGAGGATCATGCCGTAGCGAAGGCCGATATCGACCACCGGCGTATGATCGCCCGCGCGGCTTTCCTTGATGACGTCCCGCCACCAGCCAATGAAGGTGAACGCCAGCAGGATCGTGCCGATCGCGGCGATCCAGAGCGAGCCCTTCGTCAGGAACGTGTTCGACAGCTCCGCGAAGAATCGGTCCAGCCCAGCGAGTTGCGCCAGCGCGTCCGCCTCGATCACGGCGTGGATGCCCTTGCTCCACGTCACGAACCCGACCGCTGAGAGGAACGCCGCTAGCGAGCCGACAAACGGCCACGGACTTGGGTTGACCAGGTGATAGTCGTGTTTGACTTCGGCGTGCGCCATCTAAAGCCCCCCGGACACGCTCATCAGCGCGCTGGATTCGCGTGGATTTCGCTCGGTTTAGCTGACCCGTAAAGGCCCGCCAAGCGACGCATCGCCGCTGGCCGGCGACAATCGCTCCCGGTGTCTACGAGCCCTGATCGGGGCTCGCGAAGTACGTATAGGACAGCGTAATCTGGCTGATATCCGATGTATCGGGGTCGTCCGCGATCGCCGGATCGATGAAATAGAGCACCGGCAGGCTGGCGCGCTCGTGTGGGCCGATCACGCGGTCCTGGAAGCAGAAGCACTGGAGCTTCTGGAAATAGATGCCGGTTGCGTGCGGCACGACGTTGAATGTGGCCACAGCCGTGACCGGCCGGTCGGACAGGTTCTCGACCTCGAAGAACGCCAGCCCGGTCTGCCCGATCCGCAGCGTCTGCACCCGTTCCTGCGCCGAGAACCGCACCGGCAGCCCGTCGGCGACGTTCGTATCGAACTCGATCTGGATGGTCCGGTCGAGCACGCGGGTTGAGGCGGCGGTCGCCGCCTGGGTGGTGCCGCCGTAGCCGGTGACTTTGCAGAAGAGGTCGTAGAGCGGCACTGCCGCAAACGAGAGCGCGACCATGCCGGCCACCGCCGCGATCGCCGCGACCGCCGTCAGGCGCATGTTGCGCGTCGTCTTCGGCGGCAGGGGCGCCTCGCTCATAGCGGCCGGTCCAGCACGCCGGCTTTCATCTTCGCGAGCGTCACGAAGAACACCAGCACCATGAACGCGAACAGCCCGAGAGCGATCCACACATTACGCTTCTTGCGGGCCGCTTCTTCCTCGGGCGTGAGCTTTACAACGTCGCGGGAGGCCTCTTGGGGCTCGGTCACGGGTGCAGCCCCGCCACGCGCTCAACCAGCAGCGCCGCGAACAACGCGAAGAGATACGCAATCGACACCACGAACAGCCGCAGCGCCGGCTTGTTCTCAGCGCGCGCGTTGTAAATGTCGCCGCCCTCCGCAGCGTCACCCGCCTTCGAGCGCGCCACCATGATTGCGAGCACGACCATCGCGGCCCCGCCGATCAGCGCAACGCCCGCATAAAGCGGCCCGCCGAGCCCCGTCAGCACCGGCGCGTAAGCGAGCGGCGCGAGCAGCAGTGCGTAGATCAAGATCTGCGCGCGCGTCGTCTTCGCGCCGTGCGTGACCGGCAGCATCGGCACGCCGGCGTTTGCGTAATCGCGCGACTGCGTGAGCGCGAGCGCCCAGAAGTGCGGCGGCGTCCACATGAAAATGATGGCGACCAAAAGGATCGGGTCGAGCGTCAGCGAGCCGGTCTTGGCGGCCCATGCGATCGCCGGCGGCAGCGCGCCCGCGAGCCCGCCGATCACGATGTTGTGCGGCGTCGATCGCTTCAGCCACATCGTGTAAACGACAGCGTAGAAGAAGATCGTGAACGCGAGCAGCGCGGCAGCGAGCAAATTCGCCGCCAGGATCATCGTGAGCACGCTCAGTACCGAAAGAGCGACGCCGAGGCCCAGCGCTTCTTGCGGCGCAACGCGGCCCGAGGGCACCGGCCGGCTCGCCGTGCGCGCCATGCGCGCGTCGATATCGGCGTCGTACCACATGTTGAGCGCGCCCGAGGCGCCAGCGCCGACCGCGAGCGCGAGGATCGCGGCGAACCCAAGCGTCGGATCGCCCGCGCCCGGCGCGCACACGTAGCCAACCAGCGCCGTGAACACGACGAGGCTCATCACGCGCGGCTTCAGGAGCGCGAAATAATCGCCAGCCGTCGCGGTGCGCGCGTGGTCTGCGCTGATGTCCGTCACGTCTTACTCCGCTTCGCCGCTTGCGCGGCGAGCAAGCGCGCGCCCGTCTCTAGTGGTGCGCGTCCGGCTTGATGACCGGCAGTTCGCTGAACTGGTGGAACGGCGGCGGCGAAGAGAGCGTCCACTCGAGCGTGGTTGCGCCTTCGCCCCAAGGATTGGCGCCGGCTTTGCGCTTCACCAGGAACGTCTCGGCCAGCATCACGAAGAAGAACAGCGTGCCCACCGCCGTGATCGCGTAGCCGATCGAGGAGATGT
>CAZMCA010000275.1:0-2665 GCA_964564595.1 uncultured Caulobacteraceae bacterium | reverse complement strand
GGTGATGACCTTGGCGTTCATCTCGTAGGCGCGCTGGGCGACGATGAGGGCGGAGATTTCCTCCACGGCGTTGACGTTCGAGGTTTCGAGGAAGCCTTGCATCAGCGTGCCGAGGCCGTCCGTGCCGGGCGTTGAAACCGTAGCGGGGCCGGAGGCGGGCGTTTCAAGGAAGAGATTGTCGCCGATCGCTTCAAGGCCCGGCGGGTTGATGAAGGCGGCGAGTTCGAGTTGGCCGAGGTTTTGCGGATCGACTTGTCCTTCGAGCGTGGCTTCGACGATGCCGTCGCGCGAGATGCGCACCGAGGTCGCTTCGCCCGGAATGGTGATCTGCGGCTCGACCGGATAGCCGTCAGCGGTGACAAGCAGGCCATCGGCGTTGATCGCAAGATTGCCCGCGCGCGTGTAGGCGGTCTGGCCGCTCGGAAGCGAGACTTGGAAATAGCCGCGGCCCGAGATCGCGAGATCGTAGGGGTTTTCGCTGTTGGTGATGTTGCCTTGCGCGGTGACGCGGCCAATCGCATCCGTGCGCACGCCGACGCCGACTTGAATGCCAAGCGGCAACACATTGCCCGACGCGGAGGAGGAGCCGCCTGGGCGCTCGAGGTTCTGGTAGAGCATGTCCGAGAACTCGGCGCGCTGGCGCTTGAACCCGGTCGTGTTCATGTTCGCGATGTTGTGCGAAATGACTTCGACGTTGAGCTGCTGGGCCTGCATGCCCGTGGCGGCGATGGATAAAGCGCGCATGCGCGGTGCTCCTAAAGTCTAGTCTTAAGCGGCGCGGCCAAGCCGTTCGATCGTGCGCTTGCGCAGATCGTCGGCGGACGAGACCATGTTGTTGGCGCTCTGATAGGCGCGGGAAATTTCGATCAGGCGGTTGAGTTCGGTCACCGGCCGCACGTTCGAGCCTTCGAGCGCGCCTTGCACGACGACGCCTTCGAAGGATCCGGAAGGCTGGCCCTCTGCATCCCACAGGTTGTCCCCAACCTTATGGAGCGCTCCCGGCCTCTGGAACGAGACCACGCCCAGCCTTCCGACTTCCTCTCCCGCGATCCGGATGGAGCCATCGCGCCCGATCACCGGGCTCTCGCCTTGCGGATCGAACTGGATGGGCGAGCCGCCCGAACTCAGAACGGGGCGGCCTTCGCTCGTCACCAAGCGCCCATCGCCCGTCATCGAAAACGCGCCGTCGCGCGTGTACATCGTGCCGCCTTCGCCTTGCACCATGAAGAAGCCAGGGCCTTCGAGGGCCGCATCCATCGGATTGCCCGTCATCGCGATCGGGCCTTGGCTCATGTCGCGCGCAAGGCCGATGTCGCGCACGAAACGAACGTCGCGCGGTTGGTCTTCGCTGTGCGCGGGATCGGGCGAGGCTTCTTCCAGCACCAGCACATCGGCCTTGAAGCCGTTGGTCGCGACGTTCGCCATGTTGTTGGCGGCGATGTCCATCCGCCGTTGCAGCACGCGTTGCGTCTGCAGGCCGATCATGAGTGCGTTATCCATCGCCGTTAACCACGCAAGCGCCGTGCCAGCGCTGAAGCCGTTGGCGCGCAAGGCTTTGCGCGAATCGGCGTGGTGATTCCGTCGGCAGAACGTGCGGCGCCTCCCGGCAGAAATTGCCGGGCCTCAATGCATCGTTAACCGACACGGTGGAGGTCAGGCTTCGGTCAGGAGTCCGAACGAGGGCTCCGAACGGGTCTTGGGGCGCACGATGGCGGCGGCGAAGAAAGAGAAGAAAGAGAAGAAGCCCAAGAAGGGCAAAGAGGCGCCGGCCGCTGACGCCGAAACGACCGAAGGCGCGGAAGGCGCCGAGGGCGCTGAAGGCGAAGAGGGCGGAAAGAAAAAGAAGCTCTCGGGCAAGGCGCTGATCCTTTTCATCGTGCTGCCGGCCATCCTCGTGCTCGGCGCCGGCGGCGCAGCCGCGTTCTTCCTGTTGAATTCACAGCCGCCTGCCGCGCATGCGGAAGCCGATGGCGCAAAGGCGAAGGGCGGCGGTCACGGCAAAGCCAAGGGCGGCCACGGCGGCGGCGCCGAAGGCGAGCCGGGCGCGAACGGCGTGACGATCACCGAAGGCGAAGGCGTCGTGTTCGTCGGTCTGCCGGAGATGCTGGTGAACATCACCGCAGCGGATGGGCGGCCGGCTTACTTGAAACTGCGCCTGACGCTCGAAGCGCCCGATCATGAGGTCGTTGCGTCGCTCGAGCCGCAGCTGCCGCGCGTCACGGATCAGTTCACGAGTTTCCTGCGCGAATTGCGCACGGACGATCTTTCCGGGTCGGCGGGCGCGTATCGCTTGCGGCTTGAGCTGCTGAGGCGGGTCAACCTCGTGATTGCGCCTGCGCAAGTGAATGCGGTGCTGATCGAAGAAATGTTGGTGCAATGAGCACGGACGCTGCAGAGGCTCAGCCGGCTGACGAATGGAGCGCCGGCAACGACAACGCCGATGGCGGCGGGGAAGTCGCGCCTGGCGCGGAGCGCATCCTCAATCAGGATGAGATCGACTCGCTCCTGGGCTTCGGGCTGGGCGAAGAAGAGGGCGGCAAGCGCACGGGCGTGCGCGCCATCATCAATTCGACGCTCGTGTCCTACGAGCGTCTGCCGATGCTCGAAATCGTCTTCGACCGCCTGGTGCGGTTGATGACGACGAGCCTGCGGAATTTCACGTCTG
>CAZMCA010000274.1:0-2687 GCA_964564595.1 uncultured Caulobacteraceae bacterium | reverse complement strand
GCGCTTTCGCGGCCCGAACCAGGGCCAGACACGTTCACCTCAACGGTGCGCATGCCGTGCTCCATCGCCTTGCGGCCCGCATCTTCAGCAGCGACCTGCGCGGCGTACGGCGTCGATTTGCGCGAGCCCTTAAAGCCCATGCCGCCGGCGCTCGACCAAGCGATCGTGTTGCCCTGCGCGTCCGTGATCGTGATCATCGTATTATTGAACGACGCATTCACGTGCGCGACGCCCGAAGCGATGTTCTTGCGCTCACGCTTCTTAACGCGCGCTGCTTCCTTAGCCATTGGTGCGGTATCCTACTTGCGCGTCGCTTGTTTCTTACCGGCGATCGGCTTGGCGGGCCCTTTGCGCGTGCGCGCATTGGTGTGAGTGCGTTGACCGCGAACCGGCAGACCTTTCCGGTGGCGGATGCCGCGATAGCAGCCAAGGTCCATCAGCCGCTTGATGTTCGTCGCCGTCTCGCGGCGGAGATCGCCCTCAACAGTGTAGTCGCGGTCGATCGCTTCGCGCAGGTGGAGGACCTCCTGGTCCGTCAACTCGCTGACGCGGCGGGCTTCATCGATGCCGACCTTGCCGATGATTTCTTTGGCGAAGTGCGGACCGATGCCGTGAATGTACTGCAGCGCGATGACGACGCGCTTCTGAGTCGGAATGTTGACGCCGGCGATCCGGGCCATGAGCATGCTCCAAACGGCAATGTCGCGACGCCGACGAGCCCCAGAAGAGGCCCGCGCGAGGTCGCGGTTCTAAACCTTCGCGAAGACCCGCCGTTATAGCGGCGGCGCCTCGGGCGTCAACCTGGCCCAAGACCCCTCGTTAGGGGAAAATCACAGGCAAATTGTCCAGGTGGGCCGTCTTACAGGGATGCCTGAAATGGGCGCTCGAACTCGGTGCGGCAACCCCCTCCCCCAGGTCTCAGCCCGCCTTGGGCTTCTTCTTGGCAGAGGCGGGCTTCTTGGCGGCGCCGTTAAAGGCGGCGGCCGCCCGGACAAGCGCCTTGAAGGCCCGTTCGTTCAGCTTCGCCCCTTCCCGGAGGTCGATCGAACGGCGGGTCGCGCCCTTGTCGTCGCCATTGAAGAGCGCGGCTGGATCATCGAGCGCCGCGCCCTTGGCGAAGGTGAGCTTCACTTTGTCCTTGTAGCGCTCGCCGGTGCAGATGAGGCCGTTCACCGACCAGGTCGGCACGCCGGCAGGGTTCGTGGGCTTACGCCACTTCACTTCCTCAACGACGCCCGGGAGCGCCTCTTGGATGAGCGCCCGCACCCGCGCCAGCGTCTCAACACGCCAATCGGCGGTAACGGCCTTCTTGGGCTTGGCGACGCTCTTCGGCGCGGCCTTCGACACCTTCTTCAAGCCTCTGCCTCCGGTTCACATCTGCTCGCCAGGCAGCTTGCTGGCTTGCTTCACCCACGCCGAAAACTGCTTTTCGTCGAGCATGCCCTCACAGATGTCGAGATAGCGCACCGCTGGATATTTTGACGTCCCAGGCGGTTGCGGCTTGAGGTCCGCGCCACGGAAGAAGGTCACCTTCACGTAGTTCGTGAAAATGTGAAAGCTGAGGAACCAGGTGCCCTCCTCCACGCCGTAGAACGGTGAGTTCCACTTCACGGCTTTGTAGACCCTTGGCACGGCGCGAACGATCAGCGCGTCGAGCCGCGCTGCAACATCGCGCTTCCAGCCAGGGACCGCGGCAATGAACGCCTGCACTGGCGCGTCGCCGTAGCTCTTCGCGATTTGTGGATTCCCGCCAGCAAGGAGTTTGGCCGCCGCGGGCTCTTTCACCGCAGCGCTGCGGGCAGTCTTCTTCTTAGCGGGCGGCTTGCGCGCCATCAGGGGGGCTTAGCGATCGATGGCGCCCGAAATGCCGCGCGCCACGTCTTCAACGCCGGCCATGCCGTCCACGCCCACCAGTTTGCCCTGATTGCGGTAGTAATCGACGAGCGGCGCGGTTTGATCCGAATACGCTTTGAGGCGCACCTTGAAGGCTTCCGGATCATCGTCCGCCCGGCCCTCTTCGGCGTAGCGCTTGGCGACGCGCGCAATCAGCGCGGGTTCGTCGACCTCGAGGCGGACAACTATGTCAACCTTCTGACCATGCGTTTCGAGAAGCTTATCGAGCGCTGCCGCCTGCGCGAGCGTGCGCGGATAGCCATCGAAGATGAAACCAGCCGCGCCCTTTTCGGTGCGCAGCTTGTCGTCGATCAGCTCGTTGACGATTTCATCCGATACGAGCGCACCAGAATCCATGATCGCCGCGACGCGCTTGCCAAGATCGGTGCCCGCGGCCTTGGCGGCGCGAAGCATGTCGCCAGTCGAAAGCTGAACGTAGCGGCGCTCGGATACGAGACGCTTGGCTTGGGTGCCCTTCCCCGCAGCGGGCGGCCCAAACAGAATGAGGTTCATCGCCCCTTGCCCCGCAATTTCGAGCGTTTGATCAGGCCTTCATACTGGTGCGCCACGAGGTGCGATTGGATCTGCGTGACAGTGTCCATCGTCACCGAGACCACAATCAGCACCGACGTGCCGCCGAGATAGAACGGCATGTTGTAGTAGGAGATCGCGATTTCTGGCAGCAGGCAGACGGCCGTGATGTACGCCGCGCCAATCACCGTGAGGCGTGTCAGCACATAGTCGAGGTACTCGGCCGTTTTCTTGCCTGGGCGGATGCCCGGCAGGAAGCCGCC
>CAZMCA010000273.1:0-2691 GCA_964564595.1 uncultured Caulobacteraceae bacterium | reverse complement strand
CCACCAATTTCTGTCCATCTCCGTGTCAGAACCAATGTCGCAAACTGTGCGCGATGGGGCGTGGTTTGTGGCCGTTCACGGCTCGTCTCCCTTTGCGTTACGCAAAGCGCCCGCCTTCCGGCGGCTTGGTTGCGCGGCGGGGCGCCTCGTGTAGAGATCGGGTCAAACGACAAGAGCCAAGGGCAGGACGCGCGCATGAAGGGACCAGCCATTTTCCTTGCGCAGTTCGCGGGGGACGAGGCGCCGTTCAACAGTCTTGGCGCGATGGCCCGCTGGGCTGGCGAGCTTGGCTATAAGGGCGTGCAAATCCCAACCTGGGACCGGCGGCTGTTCGATCTGAAGCTTGCTGCCGAGAGCGACGCCTATTGCGACGAGGTGCGCGGCGTCCTCGCCGATGCGGGCGTCGAAATCTCCGAGCTCTCGACACACAGCCAGGGCCAACTCGTGGCCGTCCATCCCGCGTATGACGAGATGTTTGATGGCGGCGTGCCAAAGCAAGTGCGCGGCAATCCGAAGGCGCGCCAGGCTTGGGCGGTGGAGCAGGTGCTGCTGGGCGCGAAAGCCTCGCGCCGGCTAGGACTCGAAGCGCATGTGACGTTTTCGGGCTCGCTGGCGTGGCCGTACTTCTATCCCTACCCGCAGCGGCCGGCCGGGCTGATTGAAGAAGCGTTCGATGAACTCGCGCGGCGCTGGCGCCCGATCCTCAATGCGTATGACGAGGTCGGCGTCGATCTCTGTTACGAGATTCACCCGAGCGAGGATTTGTTCGACGGCACGACCGTCGAGATGTTCTGGGATCGCGTGGATCATCATCCGCGCGCGTGTCTGCTCTACGATCCCAGCCACTTCATGCTGCAGCAGCTGGATTATCTCGCCTACATCGATCTCTACCACGAACGCATCAAGATGTTTCACGTCAAGGATGCGGAGTTCCGGCCAACGGGAAAGCAGGGCGTCTATAGCGGCTATGCGGGCTGGAAAGAGCGCGCGGGGCGCTTCCGATCGCTTGGCGATGGGCAGATCGATTTCACGGCGATCTTCTCCAAGTTCGCGCAATACGGCTATCGCGGCTGGGCCGTGCTCGAATGGGAATGCGCGCTGAAAGATCCGGTCGATGGCGCGCGCGAAGGCGCGCCGTTCATTCGCGATCACATCATCCGCGTGACCGGCAAGAGCTTCGACGATTTCGTGGCGACGGGCGCGGACGCGGCCGCCAACCGCCGCATGCTCGGCCTCGATCGCTGACATGAGCGGGCAAGCGCGCCTCCGGCTCGGCATGGTCGGCGGCGGCGCGGGCGCGTTCATTGGCGGCGTGCACCGCATGGCCGCGCGACTCGACGATCGCTGGGAGTTGGTTGCGGGCGCGTTCAGCGCGGATGCGGAGCGGTCCATCGCGTTCGGGCGCTCGCTCGGGCTTGCGGAAGAGCGCTGCTATGGCGATTGGCAGACGATGGCGCAGGCCGAGTCTGAGCGCGCCGATCCGATCGACGCGGTGGCGATCGTCACGCCGAACCATATGCACGCAGCGCCCGCGCGCGCGTTTCTGGAAGCGGGCGTCGCGGTGATCTGCGACAAGCCGCTGACCGCGAACCTCGCCGACGCACTCGATCTCGCAGAGGTTGCGCGGGCTGCGCACGCGCCGTTCGTGCTAACGCATAACTACAGCGGCTACGCGATGGTGCGCCAAGCGCGCGCGATGGTGGCGGAGGGCGCGCTGGGAGCGATCCGCGTCGTGCAAGCAGAATACGCGCAAGATTGGCTCGCGCGCGATCTTGCCGGCAACAAGCAAGCCGATTGGCGCGGCGATCCGGCTCGCGCAGGCGCGGGCGGCGCACTCGGCGATATTGCGACGCACGCATTCCATCTTGCATCGTTCGTCACCGGCGGGCCGGCAGAATGGGTGAGCGCCGAGACATCGCGCTTCGTGCCGGGGCGCTTGCTCGACGACGATGTGCAGATCGGGTTGCGCTGGGCGAACGGCGCGCGCGGCCAGCTTTGGGCGAGCCAAGTGGCGATCGGCGCCGCGAATGCGCTGCGGCTGCGCGTCTATGGCGAGAACGCATCGCTCGAGTGGTCGCAGGAAGAGCCTGAGTTGCTGCGCTATGCGCGGCTTGGCGAAGCGCCGCAGATATTGCGGCGTGGCGGGCCTGGGCTTTCGGTCGCCGCGAACGCGGCGACGCGCATTCCCGCTGGCCACCCCGAAGGCTATCTCGAAGGTTTCGCGCAGATCTACGCCGACGCCGCCGATCTGATCGCAGCGCACAAGGCTGGCGACGAAGCGCCGGCGCACACGCGCGCGCTGCCGGGAATCGCGGATGGCGTCGATGGCATGCGCTTTGTCGACGCCGCCGTTCGCAGCGCCGCGGAAGATGGGCGCTGGATGAAGTTGCGCGAGGGCGCGCGATGATCCGGCAGAGCTTCGCGTGGTGGTCGTTCACGGCCGTCAAGGAGCCGGACGATTCGGCGGCATTCTTGCGGGCGGCGAAGGAAGCGGGCGCGCAAGGCGTTGAGATGTTGCCTGAGCCTCTGTGGCCGGTCGCGCGCGATGTGGGACTCACGCTCGTCAATCTCACGGGACACAAGCTCGAAGAGGGCTTCAACGATCCGGCGCGCCATGCGGCGTTGCAAGATGAGGTGCGCGGCAAGATCGATGCGGCGGCGGCGGGAGAAGTCGGCGCAGTGATCGTGTTC
>CAZMCA010000272.1:0-2707 GCA_964564595.1 uncultured Caulobacteraceae bacterium | reverse complement strand
CCGCGCGCGATGATGAGGCGCTGGATTTGGCCGGTGCCTTCGTAGATGTCGCTGATGCGGCCGTCGCGGAGGTATTTCTCCACGAGGTGATCGTGGCTGATCGACATGCCGCCGAGCAGCTCCATCGCGCGCTGCGGCACGGTGCGGCAAACATCGCCGCCCTTGGCCTTGCACACGGAGCTTTCGAGGTTGTTGGGCTGGCCCGTATCGCCGAGCCACGCCGCATAGAGCACGGAGAGGGCGGCCGCTTCCGCATCCGCTTCCATCTCGATCAGCTTCTGCTCTGCCGCGCTGCGCTCATGGAAGCCCTTGTCCCAATCGACTTCGATGCCTTCGTCCTTCAACGCGTCGCGCGCGAAGTTGAACGCGCCGATCGCTTTGGCGACGCCGCCGGCCGCGACTGCTGGGCGCGTCATGTTGAAGGTGCGCATCACGCCCTTGTAGCCGCCCGAGCCCTTGTCCGGCTTCACGCTCTCATCGCCGCCGAGCAGGTGATCGCGCGGGATGCGGCAATCGCGGAACGCGAACGCGGCCGTATCCGAAAGGCGGATGCCCAGCTTCTTTTCCTGGCGCACGACTTCGAAGCCGGGCGTGCCCTTCTCAACGATGAAGCTCTTGATGCCCGCGCGCCCCGCGCTCTTATCGATCGTGGCCCAAACCACGACCGCGTCGCACTGAATGCCGGTGGTGACGAAGATCTTGTCGCCGTTCAGCACCCATTCGTCGCCATCGAGCCGCGCTGTGGTTTGGATCGCCTTCGTGTCGGAGCCGACGTTCGGCTCGGTGATCGACATCGCAAGCAGTTTATCGCCCCAGCGCGATTGCTGCTCCTTGGTGCCCGATGCGCCAAGCGCCGCGTTGCCAAGCCCAAAGCCGCGCCCGCCGCCGAACGACAAGCCGCCCAGCCCCAGCCCGCCGAACACGCCGTTCGTTGAGCCCGACGCCATCGCGATGAGCATTTGCAGCGTCATCATCGGCGTATCGTCCGCCTTGCGCTTCATGAAGAGCTGCATCAGCGGGGGAAACTTCTCCGACTCCGGAAATTTTTCCGGCGGCCGCTCATGCTCGTGATCTTCGTAATAGCGCGCGTGCTTCTCCGTCGCTTTGCCCATCGCGACCACTTGATCGAGGATCGCCTGATCGGCCTCGGAGATACGGAAATCGACCATGTTCGTTTCTCCTAAACCGCAGCCGGACCTTCGAGGACGGTGAGTGCGCGCGCGTTCCGCAGCCACATTTCCAGCGGCAGATCGCGGATGAACCCGTGCCCGCCGAACACCTGCACGCCATCGTCGGCGATCTTCATGCTGCGGCGGCGGATGTAATCCTGCGCCAGCACCGTCGCCTTCGTGGCGTCGAGCCCCTGTTCGATCTGGCTTGCGGCCTTCCAGAGCATCAGCCGCATCGTGTCGCATTCGATGTGCATGTCCGCGAGCATGAACGCGATCGCTTGCTTCTTGCCGATCGCTTCGCCGAACGCGACGCGGTCGCGCGCATAGGGGATCGCCGTATCGGCCACGGCGCGTGAGAGCCCCACCGCCATCGCCGCGCCGGCGACGCGCACGCTCGCGAGCAAACGCCGCGCATCGATGCCGCTATCGCCGCCAAGGCGCGCGGCGCCAGGCAGCTCCACCTTGTCGAGCGTCACTTTTCCGTGCGCGACGGGCTTTAGCCCCATCTGCCCGCTCTCGCGCTCGATGCTCACGCCCTTCGCGTCGCGCGGCACGATGAACGCCTGCACGTTCTCCACGCCCGCGCCGCCTTCGGCCGCAAGCACCAGCACATGGCTCGCACTCGTCGCCATCGGCACGAGGCGTTTGACGCCATTCAGCACATAGCCGTTGCCGCGCTTCTCGGCGGTCGTCTTCATCGCGCCCGCGCCGAACGCAAATTGCGTCTCGTGCAGCGCGGCGGTCGCGGCGTGATAATCCTTGCCCGTGAAGAGCGGCAGCAGCTCCTTCTTCTGATCGTCGGTGCCGAAGTCGAGCAGCGGATTGACGAAGAGGGAGGGCGCCATGATCGCCGCGCCCTGGCTCGCGCAGCCATAGCCGAGCGCTTCGAGCACGACCGCGTTGGTCACGGGAGATCGATCGCCGCCCGCGCCGCCCTGCGCCTCCGGAATCGCCGCGCTCACCAGCCCCAGTTCGTGGCCTGCTTGCAGAATGTCCGACGGGATCTCACCCGCTTCATCGATCACGCGCGCTTGCGGCGCCATCACGTCCTTCGCGAACCCCTGAAGGCTGTCGCGGATCAAAATCTGCTCTTCTGAAAGCTTGAACGAAATCATGCGCGCGCCCTGCCTATCGGCCGGCAGTTAGGCGGCGTGCAGAGGGCAGGTCAACCGGCGGAACCGGGCGCGCCGCCGCGCATTCACGCGCCGGAGGATGCCCCATGCCGAACGCGCCTGAAACGCTCCCGCGCAGCCCGTACCGCATCAGCGAAGAGCGCCGCGCCGAGTTAATGGCGATCGCGCAAGCGATGAGCGGCGGCCGCCCTCCGGAAGAACCGCCGCTCAAGCCAGAGCGTCACCAGCAGGTGCGCAAGGCCATGCAAGCGCGGGTCTCACACCCCCGCTAGCGCCTGCTCCAGATCCGCGATGAGATCGTCCGGGTTTTCGACGCCGATCGAAATGCGGATCAGCGCGGGCGTGATCGAAAAGCGCTTCAGCTCATCGGCCGGCATCCCCGAATGCGTCATCGACGCGGGA
>CAZMCA010000271.1:0-2792 GCA_964564595.1 uncultured Caulobacteraceae bacterium | reverse complement strand
GCGCGCCTGCGCCCGCAGCGCCCCGTGCTGGCGCTGAACTCACCGTTGGCCAACGCGAAAATTTCACGCGGCTCTCGTTCCGCTTTCCCGTCGCGACGACGGTGACGCCGATCATGGCCAACAATGCGCTCGATCTGCGGTTCTCGCGCGATGCCGACATCGACCTTGCCGAAGTGCGTGCGAATTTGCCGCGTTTCGTTCGCTCGGTGACGCGCACGAGCCGCGCGGGCCAGCCGCTGCGCATTTCGCTCGGGCTCGAGCCAGGCGCGCGCCAACGTCACTTCGTCGATGGCGAACGCGTCGTCGTCGATATTCTTGCGCCGGATACGACTGCGGCAGCGACTCAACAAACCGCGGATGGCGCGCTGCCGGAAGCCTTGCCCCCTGGGCCGCCCGCGCCGCGCGGCAACGGCGCGCTGCGCATCAGCGAAGAAACCGAAGCGACACGCTTCACCGTGCGCTGGCCGAGCGCGGCCCGCGCGGCGGCGTTCCGGCGCGGCGAAGCGATTTGGATTTTGTTCGAAGCGAACGGCACGATCGATCTGCGCGGCGTGGCGCGCGCGGGGCGCCGGCATCGCGACATCGAACTTGTGACGGGCGAGGGCGTGGTTGGGCTGCGCATTCCGGCCGCGCCCGACATTCTCGTGTCCGCGCGCGCCGATGGCGCAAGCTGGACGTTCTCGCTCGGCTCGCGCGCAGAAAACGGAACGAGCGCGCCGGTGCGGCTCGACAACAGCAACGGCGCGCGTTTGACGGCGCAGTTCGGCCGCCAAGGCGTGGTGCGCACGGTAACCGATCCCGAAGTCGGCGATCGCTTGATCGTGGCGTTGCTGCAGGGCCCGGCGATGGGCGTCGATGTGCGCCGCACCACGCTTGAGGCCGCGATCTTGCCAAGCGCGCAGGGCGCGGTGATCGAGCCGCGCGCCGATGGCGTGGGCGCGATGTTCGAGAGCGGGCGGCTCGTCGTGTCGCGCGCGGCGGGATTGATCGCGGCGGCCGAGCAGCCGGCAGCGGCGGCGAGCAACGCCGAAACGCTTGAAGCGGCGCTGATTGAGACCGACGCGGAAGGCGGCGCCACGGCGCTTTCCAACCGCCAAATCCGCGACCGCATCGATGCACTGACATTGCGCGCGGCGGCTGAGGGCGTGGAAGAAGGCGCGCCGGCCGATGCGCGCCTCGCGCTCGCGCGCTTTTTGCTCGACAACGAATTTGCCGCCGAAGCGTTGGGCGCGTTGCGCCTTGCGGCCGTCAATCAGCCGCAGATCGATCTTGATCCCGATTATCGCCTGATGCGCGCGGCCGCGAACGTGATGTTGCATCGCCCACGCGATGCGGCGGCCGATCTCGCGTCGAGCGCGTTGCAGGACAACCCGTCGGCTGCGCTCTGGCGCGGATATGCGGCGGCGGAGTTGCAGAACTGGGCCGATGCGCGGCGCGAATTGGCGCGCGGCGCGGGCGCGCTGGAATCGCATCCGCCGAACTGGCGCGCGCGGTTTTCGCTCGCGCTCGCGGAAGCGGCGATCGAGGTCAACGATTATCAAGCGGCGGAGACCGCGGCGCGCGCCGCAATCGGGCAAGCGACGAACCAATCCTTGCGGCTGCATGCGCGCTTGATCGAGGCGCGCTTGATGGCCGGGCGTGGGCGTGAACGTGAGGCCATTGCGCTGTTCGATGAGCTCTCGCGCGTGCGCGATGAGGAAGTTGCGGTGCGTGCGCAGGTCGAGGCGCTGAAGCTGCGGCGCGCGTCGAACCAGATGACGCTCGCGGATGCGGCCGACAAGCTTGAGGCGCTCCGGTATCGCTGGCGCGGCGACGCGCTCGAGATCGATATCGTCTCCACCCTTGGCGCCTGTTACGCGGAGATGCAGCGCTGGCGCGAAGCGCTGGCGACGATGCGGATCGCCGCCGATCGCTTCCCCAACGAAGCGCCCTCGCGCCGCTTACATGCGGATATGCAGGCGATCTTCACGCGGCTCTTCCTTGAGGGAGACGCGGACGAGTTAGAGCCGATCCAGGCGCTGGGCCTCTTCTACGAATTCACGGACCTGACGCCGATTGGGCCCGATGGCGATCGCATCGTGCGCTCTCTCGCGGGGCGTTTGGTTGCGGTCGATCTCTTGGAGCAGGCGGCGAACTTGCTGCAGCACCAAGTCGATGAGCGGCTTGAGGGCCTCGGCAAGGCGCAGGTCGCGAGCGAACTGGCGGCGATCTATCTGATGGATCGCAAGCCCGAGCAGGCGCTGATTGCGATCAATTCCTCGCGCCAGCCTAACATGCCCGCAGCGCTCGTTGCGGAGCGGCGCATTCTTGAAGCGCGCGCGCATCTCGATCTTGGGCGGCTCGATCACGCGGTTGAACTCGTCGAGCGCGATCAAGGGCCCGACGCGCAGCGCGTGCGGGCGGAAGCAGCGTGGCGTTCGCGCGATTGGGATCGCGCTGGCGCTGAGCTGCGCAATGTGTTGCGCACACGATCGCGGGCCCAGCCGCTCGATGCCGATGGCCGCCAGGTCGTGCTGCGCGCGGGCATCGCACTGACGCTGGCAGGCAACGAAGAGGGCGTGCGCGCGCTCTACCGTGAATATGCAGGCGATATGGCCGGCACGCCCGATGCGGATGCGTTCGAGGTTGTTGCGGCGGGCGTCCATGCCGAAGGCGCGACGATCCGCGAAGTCGCGCGCGCTGTGGCGCGCACCGATCTGCTCAACCGGTTCCTCGAAAACATCCGCGCGCGGATGACCGCGGGCGCGCCGCCTGCGCAAGCCGCCGCGGCGCCCGGCGCGCCGGCAACGCCC
>CAZMCA010000270.1:1241-2805 GCA_964564595.1 uncultured Caulobacteraceae bacterium | reverse complement strand
TGACCGAGTACATGCTCTACATGCTGTGGGACATGGGGCTGAAGGTTGGCTACGCGTCGCGCACGATCGATGAGTGCGTGCGGCTCGCGAAAGAAGATCACACCATTCAAACCGCGCTCCTCGAAGCGCGCCTGGTTACGGGCGACGAGGATCTCTTCGTGCAAATGGAAGCGCGCTTCCGCAAGGATGTCGCGGCCAAGACGCATGCGGCGTTCGTGGCCGCAAAGCTGAAGGAGCGCGACGAGCGGCATTCGCGCGCCGGCGCTTCGCGCTACATGGTTGAGCCCAACATCAAGGAAGGGAAGGGCGGCCTTCGCGACCTACACACGCTGTTTTGGCTCGCGCGCCACCGCTACGGCTTTGCGCGGCCGCGTGAGTATGTCGATGCGGGCGTCTTCACAGCCGAGGAAATGGGCACGTTCCGTCGCGCGGAAGAGTTCCTGTGGACCGTGCGCTGCCACCTTCACTACCTGACGGGCCGGCCTGAAGAGCGCATCTCGTTCGATCTGCAGCCGGAGATGGCTGTGCGCTTGGGCTACGGCAAACGCGGCGAGCAACAGGGCGTTGAGCGCTTCATGAAGCGCTACTTTCTCGTCGCCAAACAAGTGGGCCAGCTCACGCGCACTTTGTGCGCCAAGCTCGAAGCCGATCAGGCCAAGACGGCGCCAAAAGGGATCACGCGCCGCTCCGATCCGGCGCGGCGCACCGTTGGCCTCGATCCAGCGGGCTTTCGCACCGAGGGCTATCGCCTCAACATCGAGCGCCCCGAAACGCTCGACGATCCGATCAATCTGTTGCGTCTCTTCCAGATCGCCGATCAGCGCGATCTCGATGTGCATCCCGTTGCGCTCGGCGAAGCGGCGCGGCGCCTCAAGCGCATCACGCCGCAAGTGCGCAAGGATCCGCGCGCGATCGAAGCGTTCCTGTCGATCGCCGCGTCGGATCGCCATCCGGGCGCGGCGCTGCGGCTGATGAACGAAGCGGGCGTGCTCGGGCGCTTCCTGCCGGAGTTCGGGCGCATCGTCGCGCAGATGCAGTTCAATATGTACCACCACTTCACCGTGGATGAGCACACATTGCGCGCTGTCGATTTTATCGCCGACATCGAGAAAGGCCGCTTCAAGGAAGATCACCCGCTCGCGACGGAGATTTTCCCTAAGATCATCAACCGACGCGCGCTCTATCTCGCGATGCTGCTGCATGACACGGGCAAAGGCATCGGCGATCAGGAAGTCGAAGGCGAAATTTCCGCGCGCGGCGCCTGCGAGCGTTTGGGCTTGCCGCCCGAGGAGGTCGATCTCGTCGGCTGGCTGGTGCGCCGCCACCTTGCGATGAGCGACTTTGCGCAAAAGCGCGACGTCGGAGATCCGCGCACGATCGCGCAATTTTCCGAACTCGTCGGCACCACGGAAAAGCTGCGCCTGCTGCTCGTGCTCACGGTGGCGGACATTCGCGCCGTCGGCCCAGGCGTTTGGAACGGCTGGAAGGGCCAGCTGCTGCGCGATCTCTATTATCTCACCGAAGCCGCGCTGCTCGGCGGGCGCACGGATGAGGCGGGCGTCAA
>CAZMCA010000270.1:0-1141 GCA_964564595.1 uncultured Caulobacteraceae bacterium | reverse complement strand
GCGCCGGATCGGCCGGGCTTGTTTGCAAGTCTCTGCGCGGCCGTCTCCGCCACCGGCGCCGACATCACCGACGCGCGCGCGCACACCACGCGCGACGGCGCCGCGTTCGACGTGTTCTCCATCCAGACCGTCGATTTCAAACCGTTCGGCCTACAAGACCAAACGGGCCTCCAGGCGCTCATCGCGCGCGTGCGGCGCGCGGCGCTGGAAGATGCGCGCGGCGGCGAAAGTCACAAGGCCTCCCGGCGCTCGGCCGCGTTCTCGATCGAGCCTTGGGTGCGCGCAGACAATGAAATCACGCCTCATGCCACGGTGATCGAGGTTTCGGGCCGCGATCGGCCAGGCGTGCTTGCCGATCTTGCCGCCGTGTTCGCGGATGCGCGCATCTCGATCATATCCGCGCACATCGATGCGCAGGGCGAGCGGCTCTCGGACGCGTTTTACGTGCAAGAGAGCGATGGCGGGCAGGTGCGCGATGCGGCGCGGCTAGAAAAGCTGCGCGGCGATCTTGAGGCGGCGTTGCGCGCAGGTGAGCCGGGCGCGCCATCCGATGCAGCGCGCCGCACGCTCGCGGTGGCGCCCGCCTCGACGGGGCGCTAGGGCTAGTCCGTCTTCCCGATTCGCAAGGTCGTGCGTTGAGCCTCGCCCGCAACACCGCCGTGATTGGCGGCCTCACGCTGATCTCGCGCGTTCTCGGCTTCGCCCGCGATCTCGTGCTCGCCGCGGCTTTGGGCGCAGGCCCGATCGCGGATGCGTTCTTCGCCGCGTTGCGCTTCCCGAACTTGTTTCGGCGCTTGTTCGCCGAGGGCGCGTTCAGCCAGGCCTTCGTGCCGGTCTATTCCAAGACGCTCGCGGCGGAAGGGGAGGCGAAGGCCGATGCGCTCGCGGGCGAAGCGCTCTCGGTGCTGCTCGTCATCACCGGCGTGCTCTCGGCGCTCGCGATCCTCGCGATGGGCTCGATCAACCGCGTGCTGTTCGCCGGCTATGCGGATGATCCCGCGACGTTTCAACTTGCGACGACGCTGAGCCAGATCACCATGCCCTACCTCGTCGCGATGACGATCGCGACGTTGTTCTCGGGCGCGCTCAACGCGCGCGGGCGCTTCTTCGTCGCCGCCGCCGCGCCGATCCTGCTCAATCT
>CAZMCA010000269.1:0-2907 GCA_964564595.1 uncultured Caulobacteraceae bacterium | reverse complement strand
GACGATCGCGCGCGAAGAAATCTTCGGGCCGGTGCTCTCGATCCTGCCCTACGATGACGAAGAGCAAGCGATCGCGATCGCCAACGACACGCCGTACGGGCTTTCGAGCTACGTGCAGTCCGGCTCGATCGACCGCGCCCGCAAGGTCGCGCGCCGCATCCGCGCCGGCAACGTGCACATCAACGGCGCGGGCGCCGACTTCAAGGCGCCGTTCGGCGGCTACAAGCAATCGGGCAACGGCCGCGAATGGGGCGAGTTCGGCCTCGAGGAATTCCTCGAAGTCAAAGCCGCGTTCGGCTGGGGCGAATAAGCCTCACCAATTAGAGCTGACAGAAACGCCGCCGCCCGCAAGGACGGCGGCGTTTTCCGTTCACGAAGCAGAAACGCTTTTTTCACAGCGCGTTAGCCACGTCCCGCTAGCTTCGGCGTTCGAGGATGACGCCGATGACGCACGCTACTTTGTTCGACAGTGAAGACGCGGGCGCGAGCCCTAGCGAAGACGTGCTGGCCTTTACTGGCCTTGCCGACACCGCTGACGCCGCCCCCGCGCCGGGCTTTGCGCTAATCGATGACGCCAACGGGCGCTTCGTGATCGACGCGGAAAGCGGCTTTGTCAGCGTCGCGCACGAAGACATCGTGGCGCGCGAGCATGGCGCGACGCATAGCGTGCGCATCCGCGTCGTCGAAAGCTCGGGCGAGAGCTACGAGATGGAGATGCGCCTCACGATCACGGGGATCGTGCCGCGCATGGCGGGCGCAGACGCCTTCGGCGATTTTGCGGTGGAAGCGCCGCGCACGGTGAACGCGCCCGCAGCGCCGCAAGCGCAAACGCCGCCCGCGCCCTTCGCGCTCAGCCACTGGCTGGACTATGCCGCGTTCACGGCGGAGCCAGGGAAGCGCCGCAGCGAGGCGGCCTTTGCGTTCGGCGCATTTGGCGCGCTCACGCCGCTAACGGAAAACGGCCTCCACACCGGCCACGCCGCGCTTGAGATCGCAGCGCCGGTGTTCGCGTATCCCGAACTCTAGCTCTTCAACGTCGCGCCCGGGCGGATCATCCGCATGAACACGCCGTCGCGGTCGAGCATCAGATGCTTGAGCGCGCCGAGGACGTGAACCGGAACGATGAAGAAGATCGTCGCGCGGCCGACGAGGTGCATGAACTCGGCGGCCTCGTGAACGCCCTCATTGCGCTCGGAGAAAGGCGATGGGATCGCGAACACGCCCCACACATTGATCGGTCGGCCGCCGGACCAGACCGCCAGCGGCCCGCTGATGAACTGAATGGCGATCGCGAGCAGCAGCAGGTTCTGCGTGAGCGACGCCAGCACGTTGAGCCAGCCCGCCTGCTTGGGCTTCACCGGCTGTGGCTGCGTGTAGTGCAGCAGAATGCGCGCGATGATGAACGGCAGCAGCGTTGCGCCCCACGCGATGTGATAGCCCATCAGCGTGCCGCGCAACGCGCGATCGCCCGCTTCGCCCGCAATGCCGGCCTGCAGGCCGATATAGAACATCATCAAAACGCCGATCGCCGCGATCCAATGCAGCGCGACAGTGGCCCAGCCGTATGCTTCGGTCGTGTTCTTCCAGCTCATCGGCGTTCTCCCTCAAGCCATTGGTAGCACGCTTCCCGGGCGCGCGAAGCGCGATCCGCGACCCAGTGCAATAGGCGCGACCGCCGCTCTGGATCCCGGCTCTCGGCGTTCGCCTCAGCTGGGAAGCGTTGTGATACGTTGAAAAGCAGCGCGACGCGGCGGAGAGTCGGCGCAATTCAATTCACGAGGTTCCCGATGGCCGCCGAAAAGAAATGGCGCAAACGCACGCTAGGCAACCGCCCGCTCGCCCCCGAAACGCTGATGATGGGCTTTGGCTACGATCCGATGCTCTCGGAAGGCTCGCTAAAGCCGCCGCAATTTTCGACCTCGACGTTCGTGTTCCGCAACGCCGAGGACGGCAAGAATTTCTTCGCGGCGATGCAGGGGCGCAGAAAACTTGGGCCGGACGAAGAACCGGGCCTTGTCTATTCGCGCTTCAACAACCCGAACCTCGAAGTGCTCGAAGATCGCCTCGCGCTTTGGGACGAGAGCGAGACGAGCCTTGCGTTCGCGTCGGGCATGGCCGCGATCTCGACGGCGCTGTGGGCCTATCTGCGGCCGGGCGACGTGATCTTGCAGAGCCAACCGATTTACGGCGGCACCGAAACGCTGATCCATTCGATCCTGCCGGAATTCGGCGTCAAGCAAGTCGGCTTCGAAGCCGAGCAAGGCGTGGCGGCGATGCACGCGGCGGCGGCGGAGGCCAAGAAGCTCGGGCGCGTGGGCGCGATCTTCATCGAAACGCCCGCGAACCCGACGAACTCGCTTGTCGATATCGCGGAGGCGCGGAAGATTTCCGAACAGCTCGCGCAAGATGGCAAGCGCCCGCCCGTGATCGTCGACAACACGATGCTGGGGCCGATCTTCTCGACGCCGCTGAAACATGGCGCGGACGTGGTGCTGACGTCGCTCACCAAATATGTCGGCGGGCACAGCGATCTGATTGCGGGCGGCGCGAGTGGCGATAAAGCGATGCTCGCCCCCGTGCGCCGCATGCGCTCGACGCTGGGCACGATGTGCGATCCGCATACGGCCTGGCTGCTGATGCGCTCGCTCGAAACGCTGAAGCTGCGCATGGAAGCGGGCGCGGCGGGCGCAGCCAAGGTCGCTGCGTTTCTCAAGGCGCACCCGAAGATCGAGAGCGTCTGGTATCTCGACTTTTTGCCGGCCGATCACCCCGACCGGCCGCTGCACGAGCGGCAAAACAAGAACGCCGGCTCGACCTTCAGTTTCGAGGTGAAGGGTGGCGAGCCGGGCGCGTTCGCGCTGCTCGACCGGCTGCAGGTGATCAAGCTCGCGGTGAGCCTGGGCGGCA
>CAZMCA010000268.1:0-3007 GCA_964564595.1 uncultured Caulobacteraceae bacterium | reverse complement strand
AGTGCGAGAACTGCACGCGGGTGCTCGATCCGCCGGACCTCATCAATCCACGCTCGGCGGTCTCGGGATCGCCGGACATTGAAATTCGCGACTCGACACACCTCTTCCTGAAGCAGAGCGAGTTTGCGGGACAAATTCGCGAATGGATCGGCGGCAAAGTCGATTGGCCGATCCTGGTGACGTCGATAGCGCACAAGTGGCTCGACGAGGGCCTTCAGGACCGCGGCATCACGCGCGATCTTGAGTGGGGTGTGCCTGTAAACGCCGAAACGTGGGGCCCAAATCCCGAAGGCAAGCGTCCGAACACCGCCGCGCTGGCCGGCAAGGTGTTCTACGTGTGGTTCGATGCGCCGATTGGTTACATCGGCGCGACCTGGGAGTGGGCCGATGCGCGAGCGCGCGCGGCTGGCAAGCCAAAAGCGGATGACGCCGACTGGGAGCGCTGGTGGCGCGCGCCGGACGCCGGCGACGTCACCTATGTGGAGTTTATGGGCAAAGACAATGTGCCGTTCCACACGGTCGGGTTTCCTTGCACGCTGTTTGGGCTCAACAAGGGCGCGGCCTCGAATGCGCCGTGGAAGCTTGTCGACCGGCTGAAGGGCTTCAACTGGCTCAACTATTACGGCGGCAAGTTCTCGACATCGAGCAAGCGCGGCGTGTTTATCGACCACGCGCTGGAGCTGCTCCCGATCGACGTATGGCGTTGGCGGCTAATCGCGAACACGCCCGAAAGCTCTGACGCGACATTTACGTGGGAAGACTTCCAGCTCGGCGTGAACGCCGACCTCGCGAACGTGTTCGGCAACTTCGTGAATCGCATCACCAAGTTCTGCGAAGCTCGCTTCGACGGCGTGGTGCCCGAAGGCGGCGCGCCTGGCCCGATTGAGCAGAAGCTCTTCGCGGACATCGATGCGCGGCTCAAAGAGTTGACTGCGCACCACGAAGCGATGGAGTTTCGCAAAGCCGCTGCGGAGACGCGCGCGCTCTGGGCGCTGGGCAACGAATATCTGCAAAACGCCGCCCCTTGGACGGCGATCAAAACAGATCGCGATGCGGCGGCCGTCGGCGTGCGCGTTGGCCTCAATCTCTGTGTGCTGTTCGCCGAGATCGCCGCGCCCATCATGCCGACAACAGCGCAAACGATCCGCGGCGCCTTCGCGCTGACTGGCGCGCCCAAGTGGCCGGCCGCTCCAGCGGCGCAATTGCTGGACCGTTTGCCGCGCGGGGCGAAGATCGCGGCGCCGGATGTGCTCTTCCGCAAGATCGAGGACGCCGATGTCGCTGTGTGGCGCGAGCGCTTCGGCGGGCCGGAAACCGCGTGAACTCGGTTCGGCGGCTCGTTGAAGCGGATGCGGCCGCGTTGCGCGTGCTGCGGCTTCAGGGGCTTGCGGAAAATCCCGAAGACTTCGGCGCGGCCTACGAGGACGAGGCCGCTTGGCCTCTTGCGCGCACGGTGGATTCGATCCGCGCGCTGCGCTGGTTTGGGGCCGAGGAGCGCGAACGTCTTTTGGGCTGTGTTTCTCTGCGCGTGCCCGAAGGCGCAAAACTCCGGCACAATGGGTGGATCAACGCGATGTACGTCACGCCGGCCGCGCGCGGCGCGGGCATATCCGATGCGCTGCTCGATGCGCTCGAGGCCGAAGCGCGTGTGACCGGCGTCACTTTCTGCAAGCTCGTTTGCAGGGAAGACAATCACCGGGCGCGCCGGTTCTACGAACGGCGCGGCTACGAGGCCTATGGCCGCGAGCCTGCCAGCATCGTGGTGGCGGGGCGCGGCTACGTCGGGCTTGAAATGGCCAAGTGTCTGGCGTGAAGCTGGCCGCGCCGACCGGGGAGGGCTCTTAGGGGCCCGGAAGTGCGAGAGGGGCGAGATGGAAAGCGTGCAACCGTTCTTTGATTCCATGCTGGCGTTCATGCGCACCGGGTTCAACGAGGCCAATCAGCTCAACGCCATCTTGATCGCGCTCGCGGCGACGATCTTCATGCAGTCTTGGCGGCAATGGTTCGGGATCGCGCTGCTCGCGGTCGTCGTGCATGCGATCATCGATGTGATCGTGCCGGTGCTTGCGGGCGTGGGCGAGTTTCGCTTGCCGCCGCTGTTCGATGCGCCGTTCTGGCAGGAATCGATCGCGCGGTTTGTCGGTTATCTGATCGTGATCGGCATCTTCTTTGCGATCAAACGCGTGATCTTCCGCGGCCGGGCCGCGGCCGCGCACTAGGCGCGCCGGCGCGCCTCATAGAGCGCGACGGCCGCCGCCACGGACACATTGAGACTTTCCATCGTCGGCGCGATCGGAATGCGCGCCAAGCGCTCGCATGAGCTTGCAACGGCGGGGCGCATGCCTTTGCCTTCGGCGCCGACGACGAGCGCGAGCGGGCGCGGGCCGAGCACGGCGGACAGTTCGTCGCTTGCGGCGCCATCTAGACCGACCGTCGCGTAGCCCATCGCCGTGAGTTCTTCGAGCGCGCGCGAGAGGTTGCTCACCCGCACGTGCGGCACGATTTCAACCGCGCCGGCCGCGGCTTTTGCGAGTGTTCCCGTCAGTGGCGGCGATTTGCGATCCTGTAAGACCAAAGCGCGTGCGCCAAACGCGGCGGCGACGCGAAACGCCGCGCCGACATTTTGAGGATCCGTCACGCCGTCCAAGACCAGCACCGCGCGCCCGTCTGGCGGGTTGCACGCCTGATGCAGTTCGACCGGCGCCAGCGGCGAAGCGCGCACGGCGAGGCCTTGGTGAACGGCTCCGGGCGGCAACATCCCGTCGATCGCATCCGGGTCGAGGATTTGAACGCCGTCAGTTCCATCCGGCAGATGCCCGGCGCCGTTGCGTGTCGCGACGATGCGTTCGATCTGGCGCGATGGGTTTGCTAGCGCAGCAAGACAAGCGTGCACGCCCCAGATCCAGCTTGGTCCGCCAGTCTCTTCCTCGAATTGGCGGCGCGGCAAGCGGTCGAACTGGGGTGCTTGCCCATTCGACGGCCGTCCGGCGGCGCGGCGTTGGAATGG
>CAZMCA010000267.1:0-3059 GCA_964564595.1 uncultured Caulobacteraceae bacterium | reverse complement strand
GGCGGCGCGCTCGGGCACCCGGTCGTGTTCTACGACATGGGCGAGGACGATTTCTTCTAGTGCCTCTATTGCGACCGGCGCTTCACGCTCGATCCGGCCGCCGCCAAGCACGGCCACTAACCCGCCGCCGCGTCGTACCCGGCAGCCGTCAGCGCAATCAGACACCAGCCGTGGCCGAACGGATCGGCTACGCCCGCAATGCGTCCCCAATCATAGCTCGCCGCTGGCCGCTCGAGCTTGGCGCCCGCTTCGAGCGCGCGGGCGAGGGCGGCGTCCACGTCATCGACCACCAGATCGAGATGCAGCGGCGTCCAGTGTCGGCCATAGGTGCGCGAAGGTCCGTTCGCGAACGCCGCGCCATCGGGTTTGCCAAGAATGTGGAACAACACGCCGGCAAAGCGCATCTCCGCGATGCGTCCGCCGAACAGGCGTCGCACGGGCTCAAAGCCAAACGCCGCCGCGTAGAAGCGCTCCGCTTCCGCTTGGTCCGGCGCGTCGATGTTGACAATCAGCTGACTCATTTTGCCCTCGCATGCGCGCAAGATCGTGACCGAATTCGGCGAGCGCGCGTTGCGTTCCCGTCCTATATAGATCGGATTGAAAGAGAGGCCGCCATGCCCGTTTCGCAACACGCCGCCGCATTCCACGCGCTGCACAAAGGCCCGGAAATTCTGCTGCTGCCCAATGCGTGGGACGCAGGCTCCGCGCGCATCATCGAAAGCGTCGGCGCCAAGGCGATCGCAACATCGAGCGCGGCAGTGGCGTGGAGCCACGGTTACGCGGATGGGCACGATCTTCCGGTCGCGCTTCTGGTGCGCACGATCGAGCAGATTGCGCGCGTGGTGCACATTCCGATCACGGCGGATGCAGAGGGCGGTTATAGCGACGATCCGGCTGAGGTTGGCCGCAATGTCGAAGCGCTGTGCAAAGCGGGCGCAGTGGGCATCAATCTGGAGGACGGGCGCGATGCGCCGGAGCTGCACGCGCGCAAGGTCGCTGCCGCGCGCGAAGGCGCGCAACGCGCGGGCGTCGATCTCTACATCAACGCGCGCACGGACGTGTATTTGAAGCGCCTCGTTCCACCGGAAGAGATGGCGGCGGAATCGATCCGGCGCGGCCTGATTGCCAAAGAGGCTGGCGCGAGCGGCCTCTTCGTTCCGGGCGTGACGGACGAGAAGGAGATCGCCGCGATCGTCAAAGGTGTCGGAATCCCTGTGAACATCATGGCGCGACCTGGCGTGCCGCCGGCGGCGAAGCTCCAAGCGCTCGGCGCGCGCCGGCTCAGCGCGGCGACAGGCGTTGCGGCGGCGGCATGGGCCACGGTGCGCGCCGCGACGGACGCGTTCCTGGCGGAAGGCGATAGCGAGGTGCTGGCGCAGCACGCCGGCGCGCCGTTCAATTACAACGAACTGTTCAAACCAAAAGCGTAGCCCCGCGGAACGGCGCGCTTTATGTTGCGTGCATGACGGATCAGAAGACCCAAAAGCCGCGCCTCTTTCTCATCGATGCGTCGGGTTACATTTTTCGCGCCTATCACGCGCTGCCGCCGCTGACGCGGCCGTCCGACGGTCTGCCCGTCGGCGCCGTCAGCGGCTTTTGCAACATGCTCTACAAGTTCCTCGAGGAGATGAAGGCGAACGAGGCGCCCACGCACCTCGCGGCGATCTTCGACAAGAGCGAGATCACGTTCCGCAACGAGCTTTACCCGCAATACAAAGCGCAGCGCCCGCCCGCGCCGGAAGATTTGGCGCCGCAGTTCCCGTTGATCCGCGATGCGGTGCGCGCGTTCGGCGTCGCGTGCATCGAGATGGGCGGGTACGAAGCCGATGATTTGATCGCCACCTATGCGCGCCAGGCTGCGGGCGAGGGCGCGACGGTGAAGATCATCTCGTCCGATAAGGATCTGATGCAGCTGATCAGCGATGGCGTGATCGAGCTCTACGACCCGATGAAGCAAAAGCCGCTCGGCCCCGAAGCGGTGCTTGAAAAGTTCGGTGTGACCCCAGACAAGGTCATCGACGTGCAGGCGTTGATGGGCGACAGCGTCGATAACGTGCCGGGCGCGCCCGGCATCGGCCCGAAGACGGCGGCGGAGCTCATCACGACGTTTGGCGATCTGGAGACTGTTCTCGCGCGCGCCAGCGAGATCAAGCAACCGAAGCGCCGCGACACGCTGATCAATTTCGCGGAGCAGATCCGCATCTCGAAACAGCTGGTGACGCTGAAGGACGACGTACCGGTCGAGGAGGCCTGGAAGACGTTCGAGGTGCGCGAGCCGGATTTGGCGACGCTGCTGCAGTTCCTGGACAAGATGGAGTTTCGCACGCTTGCGCGGCGTGTCCGTGAGCAAGCGGCGAAAGAGCCGGGGCGCGCGCTCGTGCCAGAGCCGGCCGTGACAGGCGCCGGGGGCGCCGCCCCGGATGAGGATCACCCGTTCACGCCCGATGCGTACAAGACGATCGCGACACGTGCGGAGCTCGATCTTTGGATCGCGCGTGCAAGAGATGCGGGCGTCGTTGGGCTGCGGATCGAGACCGATCAGCGCGATCCTATGCGGGCGGCAATCGTGGGCGTTGCGCTTGCGCTCGGGCCAAACGATGCGGCCTACGCACCGCTGGCGCATGTGACGTCAGCGGGCGAGGCCGGCGGCGATTTGTTTGCGGAAGCGCCAGCGCGTGCGCTCAGCGCCGGGCAAGTTCCGCGCGAAGAGGCGCTCGGCGCGCTCAAGGCGCTCCTGGAAGACGATTCCATCGTGAAGGTCGGTCACGACATCAAGGCGGCCGTTTCCGTGCTCGCGCGCAACGGCATCGCGCTCGCGCCGATCGATGATGCGATGCTGATTTCGTATGCGCTCGATGCTGGCTTCGCGGATCATGATTTGGAGACGCTGACAGAGAAGCATCTTGGGCATGCGCTGCGGCCGTTTGCGGAGATCGCTGGCAAGGGCAAGGCGCAGCTCACATTCGATGGCATTGCGATCGAGCCTGCGGCGCGGTTTGCGGCCGAGCGCGCCGATGCGGCGCTGCGGCTGAAGCGACGGCTCAGCGCACGGCTCGCGC
>CAZMCA010000266.1:0-3074 GCA_964564595.1 uncultured Caulobacteraceae bacterium | reverse complement strand
GAACGGCCACGCCATCGGCCTCGGGCTCGATATCGCGGCTTTGTGCGATCTACGGATCATCTCGGAAACGGCGCGAGTCGCGTCGAGCTTCGTCAAAGTCGGCATCGTGCCGGGCGATGGCGGCGCCTGGGTGCTGCAAAAGGCGATGGGCTACGCGCGCGCGGCGGAAATGACGCTGACGGGCGATCAGTACACGGCGGCGGATGTTGTCGCGATGGGCCTCTTCAACAAAGCCGTCGCGCCCGACAAGCTGATGGACGAAGCGCGCGCGCTCGCCGAGCGCATCGCCGTCAACCCGCCCCGCGCCGTGCGCCTGACCAAGCGCCTGCTGCGCGAAGCGCAACACGCGCGCTATGCCGACGTGCTGGAGCTGAGCGCCGCCTACCAAGCCATCGCGCACGAAACGGCGGACAACATCGAAGCGATCGACGCCTTCATCGAAAAGCGCACGCCCAAGTTTACGGGCGCCTAGGCGCTACCCATTTGCTCCCCCGTTCACGGGGGAGCTGTTACGCGCCCCGTGACAGAGGGGGCATGGCGCGCCTGGCTGCCCCCTCCGTCCGCTTCGCGGACACCTCCCCCGTAAACGGGGGAGGAAATGCGTTGGCGCTCAAACACGCCGCCACTGCATCACCCAGTTCTCCGCAAAGCTCACGCCCGCGTCGCGCGAAATCAGCTGGCGCCAGCGGCAGGACGTTGGCGTGATCTCGTCCCACACGCCGCGCACGACAATTGGCGTCTCGCCGTCCATCTCGTTCGCTTCGAACGTGCCGACGCCATTCACAAAACCGCCCGTCTGCCCCGGCGTCGTCAACGCGCCGCTGCGCGCGTTGACCCAGAAATCGTTCCAGACGTGTGCGCTGACATCGAGCAGGCGCAGGCCCATGCCCGCGAAATTGCGCGCGGGGATGCGCAGCTCTTCGATCGAGCCGACGCCGCCGAGGATGGTCCAACACGTCGCCTCGCCTGTGAACTCATCCCACGCCGCGCCGGGCGTTGGCTGGCGGCGGTGCGCGATGCGCCACTCGCCGGCGAGAAAGTCGAACTCGCCAGGCCGGCCGGGCGGCACGGCGCGCGCCGGCGTTGGCGCGGCGGCGG
Source organism: uncultured Caulobacteraceae bacterium (assembly GCA_964564595.1). Lineage (GTDB taxonomy): Bacteria > Pseudomonadota > Alphaproteobacteria > Caulobacterales > Aquidulcibacteraceae > JBEVOS01. The sequence goes on along the minus strand of CAZMCA010000266.1, from coordinate 1,976 downwards.
CGCTGGCGTTTTCCGCGAGCAGTGCGGCCGCGCCGAGCGCGGCGGTGGCGTTGAGAAGCGTGCGGCGATCCTGATTCATCGATGTCTCCAAGAACTGAGCCGCACGCTCGCACGCCAACCGTGACACCCAGCGTCAGGTTTTATCCGCGCGCGTGAACCGCATCCGCCAATTCACCTCCCAGGTCTCGCCGCCATCGGTGGAGAACGCCTGCTCCCAATGCGGCGCTCCTGTGCGCGTGTCGCTCCAGCGAAACCGCACGCGGATAGGCATGCCTTTGTGCGCGTCCTCGCAATAGAACGAGCCAACGCCATCCTCGAACGCACCCACGACCGGCACATCGACGCTGTGCGGCCAGCGGCCATCGAGCCACCAGATCGCCCATTGCCTCGTTTCGGGATTGAACGACCGCATCGCCATCGCGCGATACGCGCCGCCCGGCAGGTTGACGATGTTGTCGTCGAAGTTTCCTAGTCCGCCCATCGTCTTGTACAGCGTGCAGCGCCCGGTGAACGTCTCCCATTCGGTGCAGTCCGTCAGCCGCTCCTTCAGGCGCTGATGCGCCACCAGCCAATCGCCCTCCAGAAAGTCGAAATCGTTCCGGCCATCGTCCATTTCCGCGCTCCTTCGTGGGTGGCGCGGGTTTTAGCGGCTTATACCTGACATGCCGCGTCATGTTTTCGTGCTACTGACACAACCATGCGCGCAAGCCGGCTTCTTTCGATTTTGATCCTCCTGCAGCTGAAGGGCCGCGCGAGCGCGACCGACCTTGCGCGCGAGTTCGAAGTGTCCGTGCGCACGATCTATCGGGACATCGACCAGCTCTCCGCCGCCGGCGTGCCGGTCTATGCCGAGCGCGGGCGTGCAGGCGGGTTCGCGTTGCTCGACGGCTACCGCACGCGCCTTACCGGCTTCACGCCCGCCGAAGCTGAAGCGCTCCTCCTCGCAGGCGTTGGCGATGCGGCGGCCGATCTTGGGATCGGCGCCGAAGCCGCCGCCGCGCAGCTGAAAATGCTCGCGAGCCTGCCGCCGGACTCCGGCGCAAGCGCCATCGCCGTCGCCGCGCGCTTTCATCTCGATCCCGCGCCCTGGTACGCGCGCGCGGAAACGATCGCTTGCCTGCCGCAACTCGCGGACGCGGTCTGGCGCGCCAAGCGCGTGCGCATCCGCTACGACAGCTGGAACGGCTTGGTGACGCGCGATGTCGATCCGCTCGGCCTCGTGCTCAAGGGCGGCGTTTGGTACCTCGTCGCGGCGGTAAAAAGCGCGGGCAAACCGCCTGCGCCGCGCACCTATCGCGCCTCCAACATCGCCTCGCTCGAAATCAGAGACCAAACCTTCAAGCGCCCCGCGCGCTTCAGCCTCGCCAAATATTGGGCGGCTTGGGCGCGCGAGTTCGAGACGCGCCTCTTCAGCGCGCGCGCGACCGTGCGGCTCACGGAAGAAGGCATGCGGATGCTCCGCGCGGCTCATCCAATCGCCGCCGAAGCCGCCAGCGCGGCCAAACCCGCCGCCAACGGCTGGCGCGAGGCTGACATTCCGCTGGAGGAAGGCGCGCACGGCGTGCGCCTCCTCTTGAGCCTTGGCGCCGAAGCGGAGGTCATCGCGCCCAAAGCGCTCCGCGCCGCCATCGCGGCCGAAGCAAAACGGGTCGCGGCGCGCTACGCTTCCTCCTGACTCGCCGCTTGCGCGGCGCTTCGCTCGATAGTACGCAACACAAACGATTGAGGCATCGGATGAAAACCCGCGCCGCTTTGGCCGTCGCCCCCAACAAAGACCTCGAGATCGTCGAACTCGATCTTGAAGGCCCGAAGGCCGGCGAAGTGCTCGTCGAGATCATGGCGACGGGCGTGTGCCACACCGACGCTTACACGCTCTCGGGCAAAGACAGCGAAGGGCTCTTCCCCTCCGTGCTTGGGCACGAAGGCGCAGGCATCGTGCGCGAGATCGGCGCGGGCGTGACGAGCGTGAAGGTCGG
>CAZMCA010000265.1:0-3116 GCA_964564595.1 uncultured Caulobacteraceae bacterium | reverse complement strand
CTGCTCGACGGCATCGACGAGGACGCCGTCGACCTGCGGCCGAACTATGACGACAGCGATAGCGAGCCCATCGTGCTGCCGGCGGCTTTTCCCAACCTCCTGGCGAACGGCAGCTCGGGCATCGCCGTCGGCATGGCGACGAGCATTCCGCCGCACAACGTCGCTGAGCTGATCGATGCGTGTCTGCACCTGATCGATAACACGAAGGCGACGACGGCCGAACTGGTCGCGATCGTGCCTGGGCCAGATTTTCCGACCGGCGGCATTTGCGTCGAGCCGCCGGAGAGCATTCTCGAGGCCTACGAAACGGGCCGCGGCGGTTTCCGCGTGCGCGCCAAGTGGGAGGTTGAAGAGCTCGGCCGCGGGATGTGGCGCATCGTCGTCACCGAAATTCCGCACCTCGTGCAGAAGGCCAAGCTCGTTGCGGCGCTCGCGGAAATCATCGAGGCCAAAAAGTCACCGCTGCTGGGCGATGTGCGCGATGAAAGCGCTGAGACGATCCGGCTCGTGCTCGAACCGAAGGTGCGCACGGTTGAGCCGGCGGTGATGATGGAGAGCCTGTTCAAGCTCACCGATCTTGAAACACGCGCCTCGCTTAACATGAACGTGCTGGACGCGAACGGCGTGCCGCGCGTGATGGGCCTCAAGGAAGCGCTGCGCGCGTTCCTCGATCACCGCCAGGACGTGCTGAAGCGCCGCTCGGCGCACCGGCTGGAGAAGATCGCCGCGCGGCTCGACGTGCTGGCTGGTTTGCTGATCGTCTACCTCAACCTAGACGAGGTGATCCGTATCATACGGACCGAGGATGAGCCTAAGCCGGCGCTCATCAAGCGCTTCACGCTGAACGACACACAGGCCGACGCGATCCTCAACACGCGCCTTCGGCAATTGCGAAAGCTCGAGGAGATGGAAATCCGCCGCGAGGATGCGGCGCTCCGGGAAGAGCAAAAGGGCCTGCAGGCGCTCCTCGAAGACGCCAAGAAGCAATGGCGCAAGATCGCGAGTGAGCTGAAGGAAACGCGTAAGCTGTTCGGGCCGGACACGGCATGGGGCAAGCGCAAGACGAACCTCACGGCCGCGCCGCAGGTTTCAGCGGAGATCAGCGTCGAGGCGTTTGTGGCGCGCGAGCCGATCACTGTGGTGCTTTCGGAGAAGGGCTGGATCCGCGCTCTTAAGGGCCACGTCGAGAACCTCGGCGACCTCAAGTTCAAGGAAGGCGATCACGCCCAGCACATCCTGCACGCGCAGACCACGGACAAGCTCATCCTGTTTGCGTCCGATGGGCGCGCGTTCACGCTCGATGCGCACAAGCTGCCGGGCGGGCGCGGCGCGGGCGAGCCGATCCGGTTGCAGATTGACCTTGGCGACATTGACGAAGCGGTGGCGCTGTTCGTGCACGATCCGCAGATGAAGCGGCTGGTGGCGAGCCACGATGGTTACGGCTTCGTCGTCGCCGAGGCGGACATGATCGCGCAGAAGCGCTCTGGCAAGCAGGTGCTCAACGGGCGCGCGATGGCGTCGCCTGCGGTGACCGGCGATCGGGTGGCGACGATTGGCCAGAACCGTAAGCTGCTAGTCTTCAAGCTCGAGGAAGTGCCGGAGATGGCGCGCGGGCGCGGCGTGAAGCTGCAGGCGTTCCATGACGGCGGGCTTGCCGACGCGACCGTGTTCAAGAAGGACGAGGGGCTCTTTTGGGTCGATAGCGCGGGGCGCAATCGCGCTGTCGAGACGTGGAAGGATCACGTCGGCAAGCGCGGCGCGGCTGGGCGCGTGGCGCCCAAGGGCTTTTCGCGCTCAGGGCGATTTAGCGACGTGATCGGCTAGCGCGGCGATCCCTAGTGCGCATGGGGGATATCGGCTAAGACATTGGCCGCAAACGAAGAGGGCGGTTCATGACTTTGGGCATCACTCTGCTGGTCATCGCGGTTGTCGTCGCGATCATCCTGGTGGCGATCTACAATCGGCTGGTCGCGCTCCGCCAAAACGCCAACAACGCATTCGCCGATATCGACGTGCAGCTGACGCAACGCCGCGACTTGGTGCCGAACCTCGTCGAGACCGTGAAGGGCTACGCGACGCACGAGAAGTCGACGCTCGAAGCCGTCACAGCCGCACGCGCGGCCGCGACATCGGCGCGATCGGTCGAAGAGAAGGTGCAGGCCGAGAACATGCTGACGAGCGCGCTCCGGCAACTCGTGGCGGTGGCGGAAGCCTACCCGGACCTCAAGGCCAACGTGAACTTCCAGCAGCTTCAAGCCGAGCTCTCGGACATCGAGAACAAGCTCGCCGCCGCGCGCCGCTTCTTCAACAACGCCGTCAACGAATACAACACGGGCCGCGAACAGTTTCCGGCCGTGCTGATCGCTGGCGCGTTCGGGTTTGGCCCGCGCACCTTCTTCGATCTCGGCGAGAACCGCGCCGCCGCCGAAGTCGCGCCGAAGGTGAGCTTCAACTAGGCGCGGCGCCAGCCGCGGATAGAACGCGCACATGGGCGCCTACGGCCTTCAGACGCATATCTGGAGCAACAACACCAAAACCGCGCTGCTGCTGGCGGGGTTTCCGGTGCTGCTCGTCCTGCTGACCTACGGGCTCTTCCTGCTTTACGCGGGGCTTGCGGGAGAGACGCTCGGCAAGGTGGGCGAGATTGAAGGCGCGTTCATTTGGGCGGCCGACGCCTTGGCGCGGTCATGGCCCTATGCGCTGGTTGGCGCGGGCCTGTGGTTCGCGATTGCGTACGCGTTCTATCAAATCATCATCGACGCAGCGACGGGCGCCCGCAAAGTGGAGCGCAAGGACGAGCCGCGGCTCTACAATTTGCTCGAGAACCTCTGCATTTCGCGCGGCATGAAAACGCCGGCGCTGCGGATCATGGAGACCGATGCGCTCAACGCGTTCGCGACGGGGCTGCATGAGGGGCAATACAGCGTCACCGTCACGCGCGGGCTGATGCAGACGCTGAACGATGAAGAACTTGAAGCTGTGCTTGCGCACGAGCTGACGCACATCCGCAACCGGGACGTCCGCCTCTTGGTGATCGCGGTGGTGTTCGTCGGCATCTTTTCGTTTATCGGCGAAATCACCTTTCGCGGGCTCACGCGGGGGATTGTGTGGGGCGG
>CAZMCA010000264.1:0-3132 GCA_964564595.1 uncultured Caulobacteraceae bacterium | reverse complement strand
GCCGATGTCGCGCGCTTGGCCCCTGTGTTCCCGATCGCGCTTCGCGCGTCCGGAACAACAACAAGATAGAGCGCGCGCCCATGCGTTGCGCTGTCGCCGCAAACAAAAAGGCCGGGCGCTGGGCCCGGCCTTCGTTTGTGCTGTGTATGCGGTTAGCGGCCGTTGCGGTCGCGCATGTAGCGAAAGAAGTCGCTGTCGGGCGGGATCACCATTGGCGTGCCGGCCGGGAGCGCGCGTTCGTAGGCCTGCAGCGAGCGGTAGAACGCCGCGAACTCCGGATTGCGCCCGTAGGCGCGCGCGAAGATGCGCGCGCGTTCGGCGTCGCCCCGGCCGCGCGTGGCTTCGCCCTGCTCGCGCGCGCTCGCCTGGATGATCGTGACTTGGCGATCGGCGTCGGCGCGGATGCGGGTGGCTTGCTCTTCCCCGCGCGCGCGGATGCCGGCGGCGACCTGCTCACGCTCGGTGCGCATGCGTTCAAACACGCGCTGCTGGGTCTGTTGCGGCAGATCGGCTTGGCGGATGCGCACGTCGATGATGTTGACGCCGAGTTCGGTGGCGGCCTCGCGGTTCAGATCTTCGCGGATGGCGCGCATCAGCGGCGCGCGGCGCGAGATGATGTCGTTCGAGGTGGCGCCGCCCAGCACGCGGCGGAGCGCCGATTGCGTGAACGTTTCAAGCCGCTCGACGCCGCGATCTTGCGTGCCGGCCGCCTGATAGAACCGCAGCGGATCGACGATGCGCCACCGGACGAACGCATCGACGATCAGGTTTTCCTGATCGGACGCGATGATCGGCTGCTCGGTGAGCGTGAAGCCGAGGTTGCGTTTGTCGAACGTCACCGTGCTCTCGATGAAGGGGACCTTCACGTAGAGGCCCGGCGAGCCGGTCGTGCCGACGTTGGCGAAGCGTTGGTTTTCACCCAAGCGAAGGATGAGCGCCTGCTGCGTCTGATCGACGATGAAGAAGATCTGCATCACCAGGAAGGCGACAGCGCCCGCGATGGCGGCGAAGAATACGAGACCGCGTTGCATCAGCGTGCTCCCGGCTGGGGCTGCGCGGGCGCAGGCGTTGCGGGGGCGGCTGGCGCAGCGCGCGGGCGGCGCAGCTGATCGAGCGGCAGGATCGGCACCGCGCCGGCGTTCCGGTCGATGATCACGGTGTCGGCGCCGCGATAGATGCGCTCCATCGTTTCCAGATAGAGCCGCTCACGCGTCACGCGCGGCGCTGCACGATATTGCTGCTCAACGAGCGTGAAGCGCTGGGCTTCACCGTTCGCTTCGCGCACGGCCTGCTCGGCGTAGGCTTCAGCGGCCTGCGTGATCTGAGCCGCTTCACCGCGCGCGCGCGGCACGACTTCGTTGGCGTATTGCGTCGACTGGTTGATCGTGGTTTCCGCGACCTGGCCGGCGCGCACGACTTCGTTGAACGCATCCACGACATCGGCCGGAGGCGCAGCTTTCAGGAGCTGGACCTGCAGGATTTCAACGCCTGCGTCGTAAGAATTGAGCGCTGTCTGCAGCTGCGTTTCGACAGCCTGTTCGACGCCTGCGCGCTCCGTCGTGATGATCGCCTGCAATTCGCGCTGGCCGATGATCTCGCGCATCGCGCTTTCGGCGAGGCCGCGCACGGCGTCCTCGGGATTGTTGATGTTGAAGAGATACGCGCGCGCGTCCGAAAGGCGATAGAGCACGGCGAAATCGATATCGACGATGTTGCGATCGCCGGTGATCATCAGGCTTTCGCCATCGATCTCCTGGCCGTTGCGCAAGCCGACTTCGATGCGGCGCTGGTTCGAAACGGAAATCACGCGCACGCTTTCGACCGGCAACGGCAAGTGCCAGTGCAGGCCCGGCGTCGATGTATATTCGTAAGCGCCAAAGCGCGTGACGACGCCCGCTTCGCCTTCATCGACGATGTAGACGCCAGTGAGCAGCCAGAGCGCGCCGACAGCGGCGGCGATCGCGCCGGGATTGAGCCCGCGGCCAGGCCGGCCGCCGCGGCCGCCAAAGCGCCCGCCGCCCATGTTCCCGAACCGCTCACGCGCGCGGCGGATCATCTCTTCGATATCGGGCCCCTGCCCGCCCGGACCGCCGCCGCCCTGCGGCTGGCGCGGAGGCTGGCCCCAAGGCTGACGCGGACCGCCGCCCCACGGGCCGCCGCCTCGATCGCCCGGCCCGTTGGATTGGTCATTCCACGGCATTAAGGATAGCGCCCTCGAGCTTCTGCTGTTCGCCCCGCTTTCGGCGGGCTTGCGCGCTTTGCGTGCGCGCCGGATATGGAGCCCTCTCCCTTACGGATCAAGCATGAACACCCCATTGACGTTGACCCGCGAGCGGCTTCTCGCCGTGCTCGACGCTGTTCACGACCCCGTTAGCGGCGGCGGAATTGTCGCGGCCGGGCGCGTTGCAGGGCTCGACATCAAAGATGACGGCAAGGTTCTCGTAACCATCGAAGCGCCTTCCGACGCTGCGCAAAACTACGCGAGCGTGCGGGACGCTGCGGAAACGGCGTTGAAAAACGAACGCGGCGTTAAACGCGGGCTCGTTGTGCTCACCGCGCAGAAAGCGGCGGCGAAAGCGCCGGCCGCGCGCGCAAACGGCCTGCAGAACGTAAAGCAGATCATCGCAGTGGCGAGCGCAAAGGGCGGCGTGGGCAAATCAACCGTCGCGGTAAACTTAGCGTGTGCGTTCGCCGCATTGGGGAAGAAGACCGGGCTACTCGATCTCGACGTGTTCGGCCCTTCGGCGCCGACGCTGCTTGGGATTGCGGGCGTCAAACCTGAAGCGCTGCCGGATAAGACGCTGGCGCCGATCGAGGCCTATGGCCTCAAAACCATGTCGATCGGCTATCTCGTCGATCCCGAGACCGCGATGGCCTGGCGCGGCGCGATGGCGACGAGCGCAGTGCGCCAGATGCTGGAAGACGTCGTGTGGGGCGATCTCGATGTGCTGGTGCTCGATCTGCCGCCGGGCACGGGCGACGTGCAATTGACGCTCGTGCAACGCACGCCCCTCGCGGGCGCGGTGATCGTATCGACGCCGCAGGAAATGGCGCTCGCGGATGTGCGCCGCGGCGTTGCGATGTTCGAGAAGACGCACGCGCCGATCCTGGGCGTGGTGGAAAACATGGCGT
>CAZMCA010000263.1:0-3169 GCA_964564595.1 uncultured Caulobacteraceae bacterium | reverse complement strand
GATAGTGAGCTTGAAGCGGGTCATTGGACCGCCGGCGCCCTCGCCGGCTTGCGCGGCGATGCCGGCGAGGCGCCGGCGGTCCGGCGCATCACGACCGGCGATAATCCAGCGCCGCGCAGGGGCGCGCGCCTGCTTCGCCCGGCGCGCCGCCGCTGATCGGCAGCAGCTTGTAAGACGGATCGTTGTAGCTCGCCGGCTCCCACACCACCACGTGGCTCGCCGCCGCCGCGCCGCACAGGCTCGCGCCCTCGGCGCGCGCGACGCGATAGACCAGCGTCTGCGATGCTTCGACCGTGAGCCCCATCAGCGCGCGCAGCGTCTGCCCCTGCACTTGCACCGAAGGCTCCACCACGCCCGCAAGCGTCGCTTCCACGACAACGCCGTTCGCGCCCGTCAGCGTCAGCGTTTCGGTTGAGCTTTCATCGCCGCGATCGGCCGCCGTCGCTTCGGGAAGGCGCGTCGCCACTGTGACATTCAGCACGCCCGTTGCGGCGCGCGTTTGATCGTTCGCGGGCTCAAAGCCGCGCGCCGGCTCCGTCTGCGCGGCCGGATCGTCCATCTTCGGCGCTTCCGCGCTTTGCCCGCCCGCGCCCGATTGGCCGCACGCCGCCACGAGCGCCGCCAGCGCCACGATCCAGACCTTCATCCGAAATCTCCTCGGCTCCGAGATTAGGCGCAAACCGGCGCCCTCGCTAGCCGAGCATGCTTCCTGCGGGAACCGGCGCGCCGCGCAGATACGCGTCTGCGTCCATCGCGCCCTTGCCCGCGCGCTGTACGCTCATGAGCCGCACCGCGCCGTCGCCACAGGCGATTTTCAATGCATCGTCGAGCGCTTCGCCTGGCGCGCCGCGCCCGCTCGAAAGCCGCGAGCCAAGCGCCTTGGTGCGCACGCCATCCAACTCGAACCAAGCGCCCGGAAATGGCGCGAGCCCGCGGATCTGCCGATCCACGACGCGCGCAGGTTTGGTCCAATCGATGCGTGTTTCGGCCGGCGTGATTTTCGGCGCGTAGGTCATGCCCTCTTCGCTCTGCGGCCGCGCAACCGCCGCGCCAATGTTCAACAGCGCGAGCGTCTCAACCACCAGCGGCGCGCCGAGCGCCGCGAGCCGGTCATGCACCGTGCCGGCGGTGTCTTCTTCATCGATCTCCGTGCCCGCGCTCAGATAGACAGGCCCGGTATCGAGCCCCTCTTCCATGCGCATCGTCTGCACGCCCGTCACGTCATCGCCGGCCATCACCGCGCGCTGAATGGGCGCAGCGCCCCGCCAGCGCGGCAGCAGCGAGCCGTGCAAGTTCACGCAGCCCAAGCGCGGCGCATCGAGGATCGCTTTCGGCAGGATGAGCCCGTACGCAACCACGACCGCCACATCGAGCGCGAGCGCCGCAAAGGCCTCTTGCTCCGGCGCTTTCTTCAACGAGCGGGGCGTGCGCACCTCGATGCCGCGCGCGGCGGCGAACCGATGCACCGGCGTTTCGCGCAGCGCCTGCCCACGCCCCGCCGGCCGCGGCGGCTGCGAATAGACGCACACGACATCATGCCCCGCATCGAGGATCGCCCCCAATGTCGGCAACGCAAAATCCGGAGAGCCCATGAACGCAACGCGCATGGGCTCTCCTTAGCCCATCACGCGGTCGCGCGCGCCATCCCGTCGAGAAAACCGTTCAGCGCATCGGCGAGCGCGGCGCTCGCGGCGAGCGCTTCGTCCCGATCGGCTTCTGGCAGCGCATCGATCAGCCCGCGGCACACGGCGCTGTGTTCGACGTCCGCATCCTTGTGCACTTCGAAGAAGCGGATCGCGCGCTCATCCGTCACGCCATAGCGCGCCAGGCCTGCGATCTTCGTCGCCGCGATTTCCGGCAGCTGGCTCTCATACGCGTAGAGCGCGCCGAGGCCCGCCGCGTAGCTCTTGCGGGACAAAGTCCGGAACGTATCGATCAGCGCCCGCGTCTCCGGGTGCACGTCCACGCCGCGCACATCCGCTTCGCTGGCGCCCAAGCCTTCAGCAAACCGCAGCCACAACGTCGCGTGATCGTCCTTGCCGTTGGCGAGGCCCTCTTCTTCCGCGAGGTTCTCCGCCAGCAAACGCCGCCCCGCCGCATCCGGGCAATTGGCGTGCGTCGCGCTCACCACCTGCGGGAACGCTTCGACGTGATGGAAATATTGCTGCGCGTAGAGCTTCAGCTGCGCGTGCGTAAGCTTGCCCTCTTCCCAGGCCTGATAGAACGCGTGCTTCAACATCGCGCGCGCCGCCACCGCCGCATCGATCCGTTCCGAAGTGAGAGTCATTGGCATCCCCGCGCAATGTGAAATGAACGGGCCGATGTCATAAGGATTTTCGCGCAGCCGAAAAGCAAAAACGCGCCCGGCTCACACCGAACGCGTTCAAAATCACGTATGTTTATATGCGCATACGTCTAAGCGTCTTCCGCGGCGCGCTGCGCGGCCTTCTTCACTTTGCGGATCGCGCTATCGCGCTTCAAGCGGGACAGGTGATCGATGAAGAGCACGCCTTCGAGGTGATCCATCTCATGCTGGATGCACACCGCGAATAGGCCCTCGGCGTCTTCCTCAATCTGCTTGCCGTCATAATCCATGTAGCGCAGCTTCACGCGCGCCGGGCGTTCCACTTCGTCATAGATTTCCGGCACCGAGAGGCAGCCCTCTTCGTAGGGCGCGAGTTCCTCGGACGCCCAGAGGATTTCCGGGTTCACGAAATAGCGCGGCTCTTTGACGTTCTCATCGCGTGAAATGTCCATCACGATGATCCGCACCGGCTCGCCGATCTGGATCGCCGCCAGTCCAATGCCGGGCGCCGCGTACATCGTCTCCAGCATGTCATCCATGAGCGCGCGGTGCGCGTCCGTCACCGGGCCCTCGATGGGCTTGGAGACCTGCTTCAGCACCGGGTTCGGAACCGTGAGGATTTCGCGAAGAGCCATATGCGCTGAGGTATGAAGCGCCGCCCCTCCCGTCAAGAATCCACAACCTTCGGTGTGGTTAAGGTTGCAGCGCTAGGCGCTAAGCGCCGCCGCCCCGCGCTTCACCGCAGCCCTCAGCGGCGCGCGGTCCTTCTCTCGGCGCGCCAGCAGCACCCCGCCCTCCAGCGCGGCCAGCGCAAACGCCGCCCGCCCGGCCGGATCCTTCAGCCCTTCGGCCGCCGCCGCGCCC
>CAZMCA010000262.1:1499-3308 GCA_964564595.1 uncultured Caulobacteraceae bacterium | reverse complement strand
TCCTTGTATTCGATGTAGTGGCGCTCACGCTCGGCTTCGCGGACTTCGTGGTTGATGACCTGCTTGGCGGTTTGCGCGGCGACGCGGCCAAATTCCATTGGCGGCAGGATTTCCACGTATTCCTTGCCGACGACGGCTTCGGGATCGCTCTTCTTGGCGACGTCGAGCATGATGTCGGTCGAGGGATTGAACGGGCGCGTTTCTTCGTCGATCACGCTTTCGTCGATCACGGTCATGACGCGCTTCAGGGTCATCTCGCCTGTCTTCGGGTCGATGATGGCGCGGATGTCGTGTTCGGCGCCGTAGCGCGAGCGGGCGGCCTTCTGCAGCGCGTGCTCCATCGAGGCGATCACGATCTCCTTCTCGATGTTCTTCTCGCGCGCGACCGCTTCCGCGATCTGCAGAATTTCCTGCCGGTTGGCCGAAATGCCCGTTGCCATTGCTCTTCTCTCTGCTTCGTTATTGCGTTTGCGCGCTCGCCTTCGAGCGCTTGAGGTCTTCTTGGATCAGCCGCTCGGTCAGCACGAGGCGTGCTTCCGAAAGCTGCGAAATCGGCAGCGCGAACTCGTCGTTATCGACGCGGATGCGGACGTTTTCACCGTCAACGCCAAGCAGCGCGCCGCGATAGCGCCGGCGCCCATCGATCATGCCGATCGTCTCGAGCTTGGCTTCGTGCCCGGCAAAGCGCGCAAAATCTTCAAGCCGCACGAGTGGGCGATCGATGCCGGGTGAGGAGACTTCAAGATCGTATTCACCCGGGATCGGATCATCGATTTCGAACAGCGCCGAAATCGCGTGGCTGAGCGCTTCGCAATCTTCGAGGCCCATGCCGCCATCGCTGATGCGCTCGGCCATGATCTGCAGGCGCTTGCGCTTCAGCCCCGTAAGCCGCACGCGCACGAGGCGCTGGCCGAGATCGGCCGCGACCGGCTCGCAGAGCGCGATCACACGATCTTCCACGGGGTTCGATGCGCGCAGCAGCGGCTCTCTCCACAAGCGGCCCATTCGGCCAAACAAAAAGCGGCGGCCCGGGGGGGCCGCCGCTCACACTCCCAACGGGAGCATCAGCGATGTCTTGACGCTCATATAGCGCTGGAAAGCGGCCCTGTCAGCCCCTCTCGCGCACGCAGCTAGACGGCGTGATCTTCCGACGCCGTGCAGCGCATGGCTTCGCGCACGGCCATCAGCTCATCGCGCCGGGCCTGGCCGTCATCGCTGGCCTGGGAAAGCTCGAAGGCGACGCGTGCGCAGGTCGCTTGCAGCGGATCGGCGGCCAGTTCGGCGCGCATCTCCGGCGCGGTGGCGCAGGCGGTGGCGAGCAGTGCGCCCGCGATGACAAACAGTTTCGCCGGCATGGCCGACCCCTTCAAAAGCGTCTTCCTCAGCACGATGCCGCCGACGCCAGTTCCGGATTATGTGGGGTTGTGCCGAACAAATCGTAATGACCGCGGTCACAGGACAGGCGGAATTTAGGCGCGGCTGGCGCCAGCGCCCTGTCAGTTAAGCGCGCGCAAACCGTAGCCAGATCGGCGCGCAATCGCCGAGGCGCTTTTCTTCGTAACGGGTTGCCGCATGGCCGGGCCACGGGGCGCGCCAATCGTCCGCCCGCTCGGCCAGCCAGCGGAAGCGCGGCTCCTTGAGGAACGCCGCGAGCGTCCATTCCGCGTAATCGGCCCAATCGGTCGCAAAGCGCACCTCCGCGCCCGGCTTCATCACCCGCGCGAGTTCGGCGAGGAACGCCGGCTGAATCAGGCGGCGCTTGTGGTGGCGGGCCTTCGGCCAGGGATCGGGAAAGAGGATGTAAACCAT
>CAZMCA010000262.1:0-1399 GCA_964564595.1 uncultured Caulobacteraceae bacterium | reverse complement strand
TCGATTGGACCTGCCGGTACGGCGATCCGCGGCAGCAGTGTCTCGATCAGCGCGGACTGGCGCGGCTTCAGCGTGCGCGCCTTGATGCGCCCGTAGCTGCGCAAATGCTGGGAATGCTGCTCGCTCATACCGGCTCAAGCTTGCGTAACGGCGCCTCGACGCGCGGGGGCCGCGGGACTATGGAAGCCACCGGCGACCAAGAACGACCGGTACGGAGGCCCACATGCGCGAGCAACTGAAATTCTACATCGACGGCAAGTGGGTCGAGCCTGCGGGCACGGCGCGCACGCACGACGTGATCAACCCCGCGACCGAGGAACCGATCGGCCGCATCTCGATCGGCTCGAAGGCCGACGCCGATAAGGCCGTCGCCGCCGCCAAGCGCGCGTTCGAGAGCTTCTCGCGCACCTCGATCGACGAGCGCAAAGCACTGCTGACGAAGATCATCGGCGTCTACCAAAAGCGCCTGCCGGATATCGCTGCGGCGATCTCGAGCGAAATGGGCGCGCCGATGTGGCTCGCGCAAGCAGCCCAAGCGCCGGCAGGCCTCGCGCACTTTGCCGAAGCGCTGCGTCTCCTCGGCGAATACAAATTCGAATACGCGATGAACGGCACGCAGATCATCCGCGAGCCAATCGGCGTGTGCGGCCTCATCACGCCGTGGAATTGGCCGATCAACCAGATCGCCTGCAAAGTCGCGCCCGCGCTCGCGGTTGGCTGCACGATGGTGCTGAAGCCTTCCGAACTTGCGCCGCTGAACGCGATCATCCTGGCCGAAGTGCTGGAAGAAGCGGGCGTGCCGGCGGGCGTGTTCAACCTCGTCAACGGCGATGGCCCGGGCGTGGGCGCCGCGCTTTCGGCCAACCCCGACATCGACATGATGAGCTTCACGGGCTCGACCCGCGCGGGCATCCTTGTCTCGAAGGCCTCGGCCGATACGGTCAAGCGCGTTGCGCTCGAACTCGGCGGCAAGAGCCCGAACATCGTGCTCGACGATGCGGATCTGACGAAGGCCGTCTCTGGCGGCCTGATGCAGATGGTCACCAACTCTGGCCAAAGCTGCAACGCGCCCTCGCGCATGCTCGTGCCGCGCAAGCTCCATGACCAGACGATGGAGATCGCCAAGGCGACGGCCGCTGCGATCAAGGTGATGGCGCCGGACGTCGCCGAGCGCGGCGCGCTCGGCCCCCGCGCGAACGCCCCGCAAATACAGAAAGTGCAGGCGCTGATACAGAAGGGCCTCGACGAGAAGTCGAAGATCTTCGCCGGCGGCGTTGGGCGCCCGGACGGGTTCAACCGCGGCTACTTCGTGAAGCCGACCGTGTTCGCCAACGTCACGACCTCCAGGACGATCGCGCGCGAGGAAATCTTCGGGCCGGTGCTTTCGCTCCTGCCCTAC
>CAZMCA010000261.1:0-3326 GCA_964564595.1 uncultured Caulobacteraceae bacterium | reverse complement strand
GCTTGGCGCGCTTGCCGCGCCGCTCGGCGTCGCGGCGGCGGCGCTGGCGGTGCTGGTCGGGCTTTGGACCGCGGCGAACTGGGATCGCCTCGTCGAAATGTTCGAGGAGTTTTCGGCGGAAGCGGCGCCGCAATTCGCTGAGGCTTTGGGCGATGTCCAGTCTAGCTTCGCGAACTTCACCGACGCGATCATGGAGTTGATGAACACCATCTTCGGCGAGAACAGCGGCGCGATGATCGGCGCCCTGCGCAACACACTCGAATTCTTCACTCGCACGATCAATGCGATGGCGGAGATATTCTCGGGCTTCATGAACGTGCTCACTGAAGGCGTCCGCATGTGGACGGCTCTGTGGCGCGGCGACTGGGAAGGTTTCTGGACGCACGCGCAGCAACTCGTAAGTCACGCGCTCACGGCGATCAGCGAAGCGCTGCTGTCGTGGTTTCCCGAGCGGCGCGCGGAATGGGAAGCGTTCTGGCGCGACATCGGCGAAGTCTGCCAGCGCACGTTCGGCGCCACAGTCGATTGGCTGCGCGAAAAAGTCGAAGCGATCGGCGGCTTTTTCCTCGAGCTTTATGACCGCGTCGTCGGCCATAGCTACGTGCCGGATCTCGTCGATGGCATCGAAGAACATTTCGCGCGCCTGCAAGGCGCGATGGTCGCGCCGGCGCAAGACGCCTGCAACGCGGTGTCGGATGCGTTCGCGCAAGTCGGCAAGGACGTCTCGAAGGCCGCGAACGACAACCTGTCGAGCGCGCAGGCGATGTGGCTCGATCTCGCGGACGTGTTTCGCGACGGATTGACGGGGCTGGTGAACGGCCAGGAAGACGCGTTCGTCAATGCGCTTTACAACATGCTGTCGCGCGCCCGCGACGTGGTGCTGAACTCGCTGTTCGATAGCCTTTCGAACGGCATGAGCGGAATGGCGCAGCGCGCCGGCGGGGGCGGCGGACTTCTCGGCGCGATCGGCGCGATGTTCGGCGGCAGCGGCGGCGGCACGTTTACGCCCGCGAAAATCTTCACGGCCGCGATGTTGCCCGGCTTTGCCAACGGCGTGCGCAATTTCGCGGGCGGGCTTGCGATCGTCGGCGAGCGCGGCCCCGAAATCGTGCGCCTGCCGGGCGGATCGGACGTGATCCCGAACCATGCGCTCGGGGGCGGCCCGCAAATCGTCTATGCGCCGAACTATCAGTTCACCGGAACGGCCGAAGAGATCGAAGCGATCAAGCGCCAGGCTGAAAACGACCGCGCGCAATTCGCCGCGAAGGTCAAAGGCGTGATGGGCGATGCGCGTCAGCGGGGCCGCTTCTAATGCCGCAGACGCTTCCAACGGTCCCGAAAATTTTCGCGACGAACTTTTCCCTGCAGCGCTTGCAGGCGTTCAATCCCGTTCGCGGGGGCGGGCACCAGGCCGTCGATCTCGGCGAACCGCTCTGGCAGGCGGAAATCGAGACGACCGCGCTTTCGCGCGAGCAGGGCGGGCGCTACCTCGCGCTGTTCGCCAAGCTGCGCGGAACGATCCGCAGCATCTACATTGGCGACCGGACGCGCCGCCGGCCGCTCGCTTATGCGGACGTCGCTGATGTGGAAGGCGGGCGCATTGGCGTCACGTCGCGCCGCATCGGTTCATCGACGCGCAGGATCGCGGCCTCGGCCGCGCCTTGGGGCGCGCCGAACGTCACTGCGGTCGATCGCGAGAACGGGCAGATCACGGTTACCGGTTTCGACGCGGGCGCGGAAATCACCGCCGGCGATTACGGCCACTGGGACGATGGCGTCACCCGCAGGCTTCACATCATCGTCGAAGACGCGGTCGCCAACGGCGCGGGCGTTGCAACGCTGACGGTCGAGCCTCCGCCGCCTTCTTCGTCCTCGAGCCTGCCTGCGCCGTTTACGATGCAAGACCCGTGCGCGGAAATGATCGTCGCGTCCGCGCAAGCGCCGTTCTCAACCGGGCGGGGCCACAAAGCTACGATTCGCGCTGCGCAAATCCTGCGAACGGTGGCCGAATAGATGACGACCTTTCAGGCGATCCGCGTCGATGGCCCCGATGATCCCGACAACGAAGTCGATCACGATGCGTGGGTAAAGCTCAAGCAGCTTTACGACGCCTTCGTCGGGCAGACGGCGGCCGCCAACAAAATCCCGGTCTGGTCGAGCGGCACGGCGCTCACGTTCGAGAGCTTCACCGCGAAGGCGATCGAGCTTTGCGGGCAATCTTCGGCAAGCGCGATGCTCGCGGTGCTCGGCGTTTCCTCGCAGGGCCGCAACGTGGTGCCGAATGGCGACTTCCGCGTCGCGCAAATGGGCGCCGGTCCGTTCACGTCAGCGACGACGCCCGCGAACAGCGACGCGACCTATCTGCTCGATGGTTGCATCCTGTTGTCGGATGGAAACGACATCGTCGATGTTTCGCAGACGCGCACCGTCACGCCGGGCGGATCGGTCGGCGGCGACGCCGCGATCGCGCTCGACGTCGAAACCGCCAACAAGAAGTTCGGCATCTTCATCCCGATCGAAGCGCGCGACGCCAAGCGCCTGATCGCCGGCGACGCGGTACTGTCCTTCCAGGCTCGGCGCGGCGCGAACGCGACCGTCACGACGCTGCGCGCGGCTATCGTGTCGTGGCAGGGCACGGAAGACTCGATCACGCAAGATATCGTATCGGCCTGGGGCGCTTCGGGCACGAACCCGACGCTCGCGGCGAACTGGACCTATGAAACGACGCCCGCGGATTTGACGCTGACGACGAGCTTTCAGAAGTTCGCCGAAAGCAACGGGCTCGCCGGCGCGATCGATACGCCGTCGACGAAGAATGTCGGCATCTTCATCTGGTATAACAACGCGGACGGCACGGTCGGGGATTTCGTCTACATCACCGATATTCAGCTCGAAAAAGGGCTGGTCGCGACGGCGTATGAACACGTCCCTTACGCGCAGGCGCTCCAACGGAACCAGCGCTACCTTGAGCCCATTCTCGTCGGGCCGATGCCGATGCTTGCGCAACGCGCGCTTTCCACGTTGATTGTGGCCACGGTGATCTACCGTGTTCAGAAACGCTCTGCCGCTCCGACGCTGGTGCACAACTCGCCGGCGTGGGCGACGTCATTTCCGAGCGGCAACCAGATCGGCTGGTACGAGCCGAATTCTAACGCCTATGCCGTGAACACAGGGGCCGTGACCTACTCACTCGCCAACGGGGGTGACCTCGGGTCGGAACTACGAATTACGGCCGCCACCTCATTCGATCAAACGCAGGGCGAAGTCGGCATTATTTACACCGGCAACACGATCGCGATGTTCGCGGCGGCGAGGCTCTAAACTTA
>CAZMCA010000260.1:0-3340 GCA_964564595.1 uncultured Caulobacteraceae bacterium | reverse complement strand
GCGTTCCGGATGCGCGAACAGGTCGTGGTGGACGCGAGCATGTGAGCGCGCCTAGCCGAAAAGTGCGTCGAGGATCGGGGGCACAACGGTCGAGATCAATGTCACCCAGACAGCAATTCTGATTTCGCGATTTGGATGTACCAACCAATGCCGAATATCGTACCAACGAACGCGGCGCACATAGAGATCATATCGTCCGGCAACTTCGGTGCCGTCGGTGTCATCTAGTCCTGAATTGTTGTGATCGCGCACTTCGCGCAACGACACCGCGTCGAGATGCACCATGCCCTCTGCTGGCGGATTTGATCTCCTCCAAATCTTTAACTCGCGCGTGAGCACTGGCGACCCGAGCCATCGCGCACCCTTCGGGTCGCACTCAACGAGTGTAACAACGAAGTACCTTGATTGCTCCTTCTTATAGCGCTCGGTGACCCACTTGCTACGCGCCGATTTCGTCGCGTTCTGACTGAGGAAATGTTCTGAATCGTTCACGAAGACGCGAATGTATTCTTCAAGTGAGAGTGCGATCGATCCCTCGGTCCAGTGGTGCGTGGACACAACCTGTAGCCCCCGCGCCTTCGGTTTCGAAAATCGCCACGTCGCGGACCTAACAACCCGCGAGATAAGCCAAGCCGCGAGGGCAATCAGCGCGACGAGCAGACCTGTCTCGAACCGCAAGTGCTGTAGCGGCTCGGTGGCTGTCTGATAAAATTGCGTGGCGAACCGAACTATGTTGGTTCGAGCCACATCAAGAAAGCTATCCATCGCCCCACCCCGCCGCAACGTACATCGGGCGTTTTGCTCGTCTATGTGAAAAAGGGCACACTGGCGTTTTGATGAGAGCTGGCGACATGGCCGACGATGAGCATCGCACAACCGAAGCGCTCGCGGCGCTGCTGCCGCCGCTTTTGACGGCGCTCGACACGCTGGCGCTGGCGGGGCGCCACCTCGATCGGGCGCGGCTCGACATGCTGGTCGATGCGGTCGGCGATGGCGATGCGATGCTGCGCGAGATTGCGCCGGTCTGGCCCGAACGCTTTACGGGCCTCGGCGCGCAACTCGATGCGGCGCGCACATCGGCGCTGCGCGGCTTTGAGGAATTACGCGCGATGGGCGGCGAGATCGGCCTTGCCTATCGCGCGATGCGCCATTTGCGGCGCGCGGACGAAGCGCTGTTTCCGCTGGCGGGCGGCATCAGCCCGGTGAGCAAATATTTCCTGCCGCCAGCGTTGCGCGACGATCCGGCCGTGATGGCGCGCGTGATGAACGCAGAACCGCGCGAAGACACGGGGCTTGCGCACGTCGAGAACGAGACCGATCAGCGCGGCGGCTTTTCGATCTACGTGCCGGAATATTATACGCCCGGCCAAGAGATGCCGCTCGTCGTCGCGCTGCATGGCGGCAGCGGGCATGGGCGCGAGTTTTTGTGGAGCTGGATCCGCGACGCGCGCGGCTATGGCGCGATTTTGGTTTCACCCACGTCCGCCGATCGCACCTGGGCGCTCAACGGCGTGTTCAACGGCTATGATCCGGATTCGCCGGCGCTGAACCAGATCGTCGCGCGCGTCAGCGCGGCATGGACGATCGATCCCAAGCGCGTGCTGCTGACGGGCATGAGCGATGGCGGGACGATGTCTTACGTGACGGGGCTCGATAACGCTTCGCCCTTCACGCATCTTGCGCCCGTGGCGGCGTCGTTTCATCCGATGCTGACGCAAGCGGCCGATCCCGCGCGCATCGGCGGGCTGCCGATCTTCCTCACGCACGGCGCACGCGATTGGATGTTCGATGTCGGCGTGGCGCGCGAAGCGGCGGAGCTGCTCTCAAACGCCGGCGCGAACGTGACGTATCGCGAGATCGAGGACCTGAGCCACACCTACCCGCGCGAGATCAACGCGGAGATTTTGGCTTGGTTGGGCGGCGCCTAATTGCTCCCCCGTTTACGGGGGAGCTGGCGCGCGCAGCGCGACTGAGGGGGCATGGCGTGAGGTATGGGCGCGCCCGCCCCCTCCGTCCGCTTCGCGGACACCTCCCCCGCGCGCGGGGGAGGAATAAGTCGCGCTAGTAAACCCGCTTCTTCGGCGGAAACGGCTCGATGTCGTTGGTCATCGTGTAGGAGTGCACGGGGCGGAAATCGATGGCGGTGCGGCCGGTCGATTCATCGAGCCACGCCAGCGTGTGCTTCATCCAGTTTTCGTCATCGCGATCGGGGAAGTCTTCGCGCGCGTGGGCGCCGCGGGACTCGGTGCGGTTCGCGGCGCCGTGCATCGTGACGATGGCTTGCTGGATGAGGTTGTCGAACTCGAGCGATTCCAGGAGATCGGTGTTCCAGATCATCGTCCGGTCGGTGACGCCCATGTCCGGCGCGGCGGCCCACACTTCGGCAAGGCGCCCAACGCCCTCCTGCAGCAGCTCACCCGTGCGATAGACGGCGCACGTGTCCTGCATCGTGCGCTGCATCATCTCGCGCAGCTTCGCAGTCGGTGTTTTGCCTTTGGCGTTGCGGATGCGATCGAGGCGCGCGAGGTGCGAGGCGCCCGCATCCTTCGGCAATTCTTTTTGCGTCGCGTTCTTTTCGAGGACGTCGCCGCAGCGAAGGCCGACGGCGCGGCCGAACACGACGAGGTCGATCAGAGAATTGGAGCCGAGCCGGTTTGCGCCGTGCACCGAGACGCACGCGGCTTCGCCAACCGCCATGAGGCCCGGCACGACGGCATCGGGATCGCCGTCCGTCTTGGTCAGCACTTCGCCGTAGAAGTTCGTGGGGATGCCGCCCATGTTGTAGTGGACGGTGGGCAGCACAGGGATCGGCGCCTTGGTAACATCGACACCCGCGAAAATCTTCGCGCTTTCGGAAATGCCGGGCAGACGTTCGTGCAGCACCTTCGGATCGAGGTGATCGAGGTGGAGGAAGATGTGATCCTTCTTCGGGCCGACGCCGCGGCCTTCGCGGATTTCGATCGTCATCGCGCGGCTCACCATGTCGCGCGGCGCGAGATCTTTTACGGTGGGGGCGTAGCGCTCCATGAAGCGTTCGCCGTTTGAGTTGGTGAGGTAGCCGCCCTCGCCGCGCGCGCCTTCGGTGATGAGGCAGCCGGCCGGGAAAATGCCGGTGGGGTGGAATTGCACGAATTCCATGTCCTGCAGCGGCAAGCCGGCGCGGAGCACCATGGCGCCGCCGTCGCCGGTGCACGTGTGCGCTGAGGTGCACGACAGATAAGCGCGGCCGTAGCCGCCAGTGGCGAGCACGACCGTTTGAGCGCGGAAGCGATGCAGCGTGCCGTCATCGAGTTTCCAGGCGGTGACGCCGCGGCAGACGCCCTCTTCATCCATGATGAGG
>CAZMCA010000259.1:0-3345 GCA_964564595.1 uncultured Caulobacteraceae bacterium | reverse complement strand
GAGATGTTCAAAGCGCCGATCAAGATGCTGCACCCTCTGCTGACGGCGACGCAGGAAGGCAACTACACCGGCACGGAGAACATCGGATCGATCCCGTTCCAGGGCATCGTGATGGCGCACTCGAACGAGGCCGAATGGCAGTCGTTCAAGAACAACAAGAACAACGAAGCCTTCATCGACCGGATCTTCGTTATCAAAGTTCCGTACTGCCTGCGGGTGGACGAAGAGCAGAAAATCTACCAAAAACTGGTGCGCAACTCCGAACTCGGCGAGGCGCCCTGCGCGCCGGCGACATTGGAAATGCTCGCGCGCTTCTCGGTGCTCTCACGCCTCAAGACGCACGAGAACTCTTCCGCGTTTGCAAAGATGCGCGTTTATAACGGCGAGAGCCTGAAGGAAGTCGATCCCAAGGCCCGCACGCTGCAAGAGTACAAGGATGCGGCCGGCGTCGATGAAGGCATGGACGGCGTCTCGACGCGCTTTGCGTTCAAAGTGCTCGCGGCCACGTTCAACCACGACACGCAAGAAGTCGCCGCCGATCCGGTGCACCTCATGTACGTGCTGGAGCAGGCGATCCGCCGCGAGCAATTCCCGCAGGAGACCGAGAACAACTATCTGGAGTTCATCAAGGCCGAACTCGCGCCGCGCTATGCGGAATTCATCGGCCACGAGATCCAGAAAGCCTATCTCGAGAGCTACCACGACTACGGGCAAAACCTGTTCGATCGCTACGTCGACTATGCCGACGCGTGGATCGAAGACATCGACTTCAAGGATCCCGATACCGGCCAGCTGCTCAACCGCGAACTGCTGAACCAAGAGCTTTCGAAGATCGAAAAGCCAGCCGGCATCGCAAACCCGAAGGATTTCCGCAACGAGGTCGTGAAGTTCACGCTCCGCGCGCGGGCGAGCCACGGCGGGCGCAACCCCTCCTGGACGAGCTACGAGAAGATCCGGGAAGTGATCGAGCGGCGTATGTTCTCACAGGTCGAGGATCTGCTGCCGGTCG
Organism: uncultured Caulobacteraceae bacterium; assembly: GCA_964564595.1. GTDB lineage: Bacteria > Pseudomonadota > Alphaproteobacteria > Caulobacterales > Aquidulcibacteraceae > JBEVOS01. Next base: position 2,336 of record CAZMCA010000259.1, on the reverse strand, counting down.
TGACGTTCGGCTCCAAGAAGGACACCGACTCCGAGAAGAAGCACGAAGAGTTCGTGACGCGCATGACCGAGCGCGGCTACACCGAGCGCCAAGTGCGGCGCCTCGTTGAGTGGTACATGCGCGTCAAGCAGGCGGGGTAGGCTATTGCCTACCTTCGCCGCGCGCAGTGCGCATGAACAAGCGAGGGGCTGATGCATATCATTGATCGCCGCCTCAATCCGGGCGGCAAGAGCCTCGCCAACAGACAGCGCTTCATTCGCCGCGCCCGTGCGCTCGTGCGCAAGGCCGTGCGCGACGCGAGCGCTAACCGCTCGATCAAGGACATCGGCAAGGGCGGCGAAGTTTCGATCCCGGCCGATGGCGTGCGCGAGCCGACGCTGCGGCGCTCGCACGAGGGCGGCAAGCGCGACTATCTGCTACCCGGCAACAAGAAATACGTCGAAGGCGACACCATCGCGCGCCCCGAAGGCGGCGGCGGTGGTTCAGGCCCCGGACAAGACGGCGAAGGCGAAGACGAGTTTCGCTTCGCGCTCTCGGATGAGGAATATCTCGACCTCTACCTGGAAGATCTTGAGCTGCCCGATCTCGCCAAGCGGCAAGTGAAGGGGCTCGCCGCGATCCAATATCGCAAGGCCGGCTTTTCCACGTCCGGCCCGCCCTCGCGGATGTCGATCGCGCGCACGATGAACAATTCGATGTCGCGCCGCATTGCGCTCAAGCGCCCGCGCCCAGAAGAGCTCGCAGCGATCGAGGCCGAGATCGCAAAGCTGCTCGATGAAGGCGGCGATGCGCACAAGATCGCCGAATTGCAGGAAAAGCTCGCGCACCAGCGCAGGCGCATGAAGATCATTCCGTACATCGATCCGCTCGATGTGCGGTATCGCCGACTCGAAGCGCAGCCTAAGCCGATCGCGCAGGCGGTGATGTTCTGCCTCATGGATGTTTCCGGCTCGATGACGGAACACATGAAGGATCTGGCCAAGCGATTCTACAGCTTGCTCTATCTCTTCCTCACGCGCCGCTACAAACACGTCGACGTCGTGTTCATCCGCCACACGCACTTGGCGGAAGAGGTCGATGAGCAAACCTTCTTCTACAGTCGCGAGACGGGCGGCACCGTTGTTTCAACGGCGCTCGAAGAGATGATCAAGATCGTCCAGCTGCGCTACCCGTCCAACACCTGGAATATTTACGGCGCGCAGGCCTCGGACGGCGACAACACGTCGAGCGACAACCCCAAAGCCATCGCGCTTCTCCAGAACGACATTCTGCCGCTCTGCCAGTACTACGCCTACATCGAAGTCGGCGCCGACGATGACGACGATCCGCACCACGGCGCAGGCGAGCAAACCACCAATCTCTGGCGTGCGTTCAGCCGCGTGCTGGGCGATAACGTGCCCATGTCGATGCGCAAGGTTCGTCACCGGCGCGACATCTACCCCGTGTTCCGCGAATTGTTCGCCAAGCGTCAGGAAGGCGCGGAAGCCCCATGACCATTCTTGCTCCGTCCAAGGACTTGCTCTTCGCTGGCGCCGATTGGGATTTCGCGCTGATCCAGAAGATCCACGATACGGTGCAGGATCTCGCCGAGCGTGAGATGGGGCTGGATATCTATCCGAGCCAAATCGAGGTCATCACCAGCGAACAGATGCTCGATGCGTATGCCTCCACCGGCATGCCGCTGTTCTACAAGCATTGGTCCTTCGGCAAGCACTATGCGCGCAACGAGGCGGCCTACCGCAAGGGCTATCAGGGCCTCGCCTATGAGATCATCATCAACTCGAACCCATGCATCTGCTACATCATGGAGGAAAACTCCGCGACGATGCAGACGCTCGTGCTCGCGCACGCCGCGATGGGGCACAATCACTTTTTCAAGAACAACTACGTCTTCCGCCAATGGACGGATGCGGATGGCATTCTCGACTATCTCGACTTCGCGCGCACCTACCTCGCCAAATGCGAAGACCGTTACGGTCACAATGAGGTCGAGCGCGTGATCGATGCGGCGCATGCGCTGCAGAGCCACGGCGTGCACCGTTATCCGCGCCGGCGCATGCCGGATTTGCGCAGCGAAGAGCGCCGCCAGCAAGAGCGCCGCCTGCATGGCGAGCAATTGTTCAATGACCTCTGGCGCACGGTGCCGGCGAAGAAGGGCGCCCCCTCGAAGAGCGATCTCGGCGAAGAACAGCGCCGCGCACTGCTCGGCCTGCCGGAAGAAAATTTGCTCTACTTCCTGGAAAAGACGGCGCCGCGCCTCGCGCCCTGGCAGCGTGAGGTTCTGCGCATCATCCGGCAGATATCGCAGTATTTCTATCCGCAGCGCCAAACCAAGA
>CAZMCA010000258.1:0-3392 GCA_964564595.1 uncultured Caulobacteraceae bacterium | reverse complement strand
AGAAATAATAGAGCGCAAACCGCCAGACCTGGACGTTCTTGAGCGGCGCGAACTGCTCGATCATCGAGCGCGGGCGAACGCCGTTGCGCCGGCGCTCGATGAGATCGGGATCGTCCTTCGTGAACGCAAAGAAGATGAGCGCCATGACCACAAGTCCGGCGGCCCAGTATTGCGCGACGGCTTCCCAGCCAAACGCCAGCAACACGAAGGGCGCCAGGAACTTGGTGACAGCCGCGCCGACATTGCCCGCGCCGAAAATGCCGAGCGCGGCGCCCTGCTCCGTCACGGGATAGAATTTGGAGACGTAGGCGACGCCCACGGCGAACGAACCGCCGGCGATACCCACGCCCAGCGCGGCGATCAGAAACTGCTCGTAGGTTTGCGCATAGGACAGCAGAAATGTCGCCGCCGCCGCCGCCAGCATCACCCCCAGATTGACCACCCGGCCGCCATACTGCTCGGCCCATACGCCGAGCACGAGCCGGATGAGCGAGCCCGTCAGTATGGGTGTCCCGATGAGCAAGCCGAATTGGGTTTCGTTAAGACCCAGATCGGCTTTGATCTGAACCCCGATGATCGAGAAGATCGTCCAGACAGCGAAGCAGGCCGTGAAGGCTATGGTGCTAAGCCAGAGAGCGCTGTCGGCTCCGCTCTGTTTTGCCCGGTGTTCTTGCGGTGAAGCCATGTCGATCGCCCAATGTCGCGAGCGTCGCCCCACGGAGGCGCGCGCTTGAGCATCAACAGCACCGAGCACGGCCAGATCATTTGATGCGCATCAAGCCGAGCTGACGAAGCGGGCCGACCATTGTAAGCGCAGCGGCGGTTATTGGCTTGGTTTGATGTTTGTCCGGCTTAGGCTTTGATATCCATCGGGCGGTCGCCAGGCTATTATCAAGCCAGCCTTCGGGGGCCGCTCTTTTTCTTGACGTGCATCAAATCGTCGGCCGGAGAACGGCCGACATTGCCCGCATTGGAGGGCGGTTTGCGCGCGAGCGACATCGATCGGGTCAAGCGATTGCCGTTGTTCGCGGACGCCGCGGCTGAGACCTTCCGCGCGGCGACAGCGGGCGCGCACGTGCAGCGTTTCCCTCCCGAGACCGTGCTGCTGCTCGAAGGCGATCCGGTGGACTTCCTGTACATCCTGCTCGATGGCCAGGCCGAACTTCACGGCACCTGGAACGACCATGAAACGGTGCTGACCATCCTGCGGCCCGTATCGACCTTCATCCTCGCCGCCGTCGTGCTCGACGCGGCCGCGCTCATGTCCGCGCGGACCTTGGCGCGATGCGAGATTCTGATGATCCCGGGGGATGCGATCCGCACGGCGATGCGCCTCGATCCGCGAATCGCCATGTCCGTCGCGCGCGATCTCGCCGGCTGCTATCGTGGTCTGGTGCGCAACATCAAGAACATCAAGCTGCGCAACAGCACCGAGAGACTGGCCAACTACTTGCTGGCGCAACGCGCCATCGACCGGTCCGGATCGACCGTCTTTCTGCATCATGAAAAACGCATCCTGGCTTCGCTCCTGGGCATGTCGCCGGAGAATCTCTCGCGCTCCTTTGGCGCCCTGCAAAAGCACGGCGTGACCGTCCAAGGCTCGGTTGTCACGCTGGCCAACATCGCCGCGCTGGAACAACTCGCAAAGCCCGATCCGCTGACCGACAACAGCGCCCCGCGCGGAGGCGACATCGTCGCGGAAGCAGACGCTGAAATCTGGCTGTCGGAACTCTCCCGGGCAAAGCCGCGATGAACCGGCCCGCTTTGATTGACCTCCTCGGGCAGGCGCCTTTGACTGCGCTTTTGCGGGAGGAGCGAACGCGATGACATCGGTACCTGCTGGTGATGACCTGCCCGGCGCCGCCGGCAGAGTCGCCCTCGAAAAGCCCGAACTATGGAAAGCGCTGCAGGCGCTGGGCGCTGCGGCGGGAGAGGCCGGTCCCCTCGACGCCAAGACGCGGCGGCTGGTTACGCTCGCCCTCGCCATCGGCGCCGATTCTGAAGGCGCAACGCACTCGCATGCGCGCCGCGCCTTGGCCGAAGGGCTCAGCGCCGATGAACTCCACCATGTCGCGTATCTCGCCATCACCACGCTGGGCTGGCCGCACGCCATTCGTGCGCTAACCTGGATCGAAGATTACACCCGGCCAAAAGCGTGATCCCGACCGGCGCCATAGGCGGACTGTTGATCGCGGGCGGGCGCTCCACCCGCTTCGGCGCCGAGAAGGCCGTGGCGCTCTTCGACGGCGCGCCGATGATCGACCGCATCGCCCGGCTGTTTGCGCACTTGCCCGGCTTCGCCATCAGCGCGCGGCCGGGGTCGGGCGCCGAGGCGCGCGGACGGGAAATCGGGATCGAGGTTGTGTTCGACGACCCTGCCCTTCCCAGCGGGCCCCTTGCCGGCGTCCTGCGCGGTCTGGCGTGGGCGCGCCGGCGCGGCTTTGCCTTTCTGGCGAGCGCGCCTTGCGACGCCCCTTGTTTGCCTGCCAACCTTGTGGCCCGGCTCGCACAAAGTATTGGCAGCGCGCGCGCGGCCTTCGCCGTGACCGAAGCCGGCCACCATCCCCTCTGCGCGCTCTGGAGCGTCTGTGTCTACGACGCGCTGCACGCGCGCCTCCACGAGGGCCGGCATCCATCGGTGCGGGCCTTCCTGGCCGAGATCGGCGCTGTCCCGGTTCAGTTCGAGGAGGCGCACGCGTTCGCCAACGCCAACACAGCTGAGGTCCTGGCCGCTCTGGAGAGCGGCGCATGACCCCGCTGATCGATCCCTTCGGCCGCGCCATCACCTATCTGCGCGTTTCCGTCACCGACCGCTGCGATCTGCGCTGCCATTACTGCATGAGCGAACGCATGCGCTTTCTGCCGCGCAACGAACTTCTCACCGTCGAAGAACTTGACCGGTTGTGCGCGGCGTTCATCCGGCGCGGCGTGCGCCGGCTGCGCTTCACCGGCGGCGAGCCCCTGGTGCGGCGCGGGTTCCTCGATCTCCTCAACCTGGTGAAACGCCACCTCGGGTCGGGTCTCGACGAAATCACCGTCACCACGAACGGCGTCCATCTCTCGGCGTTCGCCGCGCCGCTCTTCGCGGCGGGCGTGCGCCGCGTAAATGTCTCCGTCGATTCACTCGACCGCGACACGTTCAAGCACATCACGCGCCGCGATCGCCTGCCCTCAGTGCTCGCGGGCATCGACGCCGCCGCGCGCGCGGGCCTTAAGGTCAAGATCAACACGGTCGCGCTAAAACGCGACAACGCACGCGAAATTCCCGATCTCATCAAATGGGCGCACGGCCGCGGCTTCGACATCACGCTCATCGAGACCATGCCGCTCGGGGAGATCGACCAAGACCGCACCGATCAGTTCTTGTCTCTGGCAAGCGTGCGCGAAGATAT
>CAZMCA010000257.1:0-3394 GCA_964564595.1 uncultured Caulobacteraceae bacterium | reverse complement strand
GCCCACATCAGATCGTCGGGCGTGTTTTCGCGTGCGTCGCGAGCGACGACATGGCGGCGGTTCGATGTGGCGTAAACGACAAGCCGCCCCGCGCCGCTCGCAAGTGAACCATCAAGCGCGGGCTTGAGCGCCTTCATCGCGTCCTCGTTTCCGGCGAAGGCGAGATCGTCGAAGAAGAGGATCACGGGTTCGGGTTGTGCGCGGAGCGCATCGATCAACACGCCGATCCTATCGAGCGCGTCGGGCGGGGCTTCCACAAGTTTGAGACCGGGCGCTTCAGCCGCGACCGCGCGGTGCACGGCTTTGATGAGCGCGCTCTTGCCGGCGCCGCGCACGCCCCAAAGGAGTGCGTTGTTGGCTTCCGCGCCTGCGGCGAAACGGCGCGTGTTGGCGAGAAGTGCTGTCTTCTGGCGCTCGACTTCGAGGATGAGGTCTAGCGGTACGGCCGAAACGGCCGGAACTGGCGCCAGCATCGCTTCGCGCGGCGCCCAGCGAAAGGCGTTCGCACCGCTCAAATCGGCGCGAAATGGCGGCGGCGCGAGCCGTTCGAGGGCGGCGGCGATGCGCGCCAGGGCGTCTTCTTCTTCGTGCATGTCCCGCGCAGGTTTGGCCGAGGGCGGCCAAGTTGAAAAGGCGGGCGGCGCCGATATAGTCCGCCCCTTCGCGGGCAGGGCTCCTCACCGGGTCTCTAGCGCGCAGCCGGGCCGGCGCCCATGTGAAGGCCAGCCCCGCCGCATGAAGCGGCACAACGCCTCGGGGAGTTCATGTTCATTACGCCTGCTTATGCGCAAGCCGCCGGAGCCGCCGGCGGCGGTTCTATGTCCGACCTTCTGGTGCAGTTGGCGCCGCTCGCTCTCATTCTCGTCATCTTCTACTTCCTGCTTATCCGGCCGCAGCAGCAGCGGATGAAGCAGCACCAAGCGATGATCCAGAATTTGAAGCGCGGCGATACGGTCGTCACCTCCGGCGGAATGATCGGCAAGATCCGCAGCGTCGATGACAACGAAGCGCGCATCGAGCTTGCGCCGAATGTCGAAGTGCGCGTGATCAAAGCGACGATTTCCGAGGTGCGGTCCAAGAGCGATCCTGCGCCCGCCAATGATTCCAAGCCCGCGAAGACGGACGACTAAACATGTTGCAGGTCGCCCGCTGGCGGGTGTTGCTGGTCGTTTTCACAACGATCTTCGGGCTCGTGTTCGCGGCGCCGAACGTGCTCCCGCCACAGCTGCGTGAGCAGATTCCCGGGTTCTTGCCGAACCAGGCGCTCAATCTCGGGCTCGATCTTCAGGGCGGATCTTCTCTGCTTCTGGAAGTCGATGTCGCGACGCTGAAGCGCCAACGCCTTGAGAACATCGCCGACCAGATGGCCGACGCGATGCGCAACGCGAGCCCGCGGATCATGTATGCCGGGCGCGGCGTCGTGGGCGATGCGGCGCGGCTGCGGCTGCTCAACGCGGAAGATTCGCCGCGCGCGCTGCAGGCGCTGCAAAGCATTGTCGGGCAGGTCCAGACGCGCGCGCTCAGCGGCGGCACCAACGACATGGAGTTTACCACGACGGCCGATGGCGCGATTGAAGCGCGCATCACGCCCGAAGCGATGCAGGCGCTTTCGCGCGACGCGGTGGCGCGCTCCATCGAAGTCATCCGCCGCCGGATCGACCCGACCGGCACGAGCGAAGTTTCGATCGCACGCCAGGGCGACGAGCGGATTTCGGTCCAGGCGCCGGGCGAGAGCGACCCGGAGCTGCTGAAGGAGCGGATCGGCCAGACCGCGCTGCTCACGTTCCACTTGGTGGATGATCAAGCGGACATGGCGGCAGTGCAGGCTGGGCGCATCCCGCCGTCGAGTATGATCGCCGAGCCTTACACCCCTGGCGATGCGCCGGAATTGGTGCGGCGGCGGCCATCGCTCACCGGCACCAACTTGCAGAACGCCAGCTCGCGCGTGGATAGCCAGACGCAAGCGTGGGTGATCTCATTCCAGCTCGATAGCGCGGGCGCGCGTGTGTTCTGCCGGCTTTCGACCGAATATGTGGGCCGGCGCTTCGCCATTCTGCTCGACAACAAAGTGCTGACGGCGCCGACGATCCGCGAGCCGATTTGCGGGGGCTCCGGGCAGATCGACGGCAGCTTCACCGCGCAGACCGCGAGCGAGCTTTCGCTTCTGTTGCGCGCGGGCGCGCTGCCAGTGCCGCTCAGCGTCATTGAGCAACGCACGGTCGGCGCTGAACTTGGGCAGGACGCTATCAATTCGGGGGCGCTTGCGGGCGTCATCGCGCTGATCGGCACGCTGGCGTTCATGATCTTGGCGTATGGGACATTTGGCATTTTTGCGTGCGTCGCACTGGCGGTTAACGGCATCCTCGTTATTGCGGCGATGTCGATGATCGGGGCGACGTTGACGTTGCCGGGTATTGCCGGCCTCATTTTAACGCTCGCGATGGCGGTCGACGCCAACGTGCTTATCTATGAGCGAATGCGCGACGAAGAGAGAGCGGGGCGAACGCCAGCGCTCGCGATCGACGCCGGATTTGGCAAGGCGATGGTCACCATCATCGACGCCAACCTTACGACGATCCTCGCCGCACTGATCCTCTTCCAGTTTGGGGTCGGTCCGGTGCGCGGCTTTGCATGGACGCTTTCTATTGGCGTCATCACGTCGGTGTTCACCGCGGTGCTGGTGACGCAAATCCTGATCGCTTGGTGGTTCCGCACGACGCGGCCCAAGCGCCTGCCGATTTAAGGAGCGCCCAATGCGCTGGCCGCTGATCCGCTATCTACCGCAGAAGACGAACATCAACTTCGTCCGCTACGCGGGCTTCTTCGCCTTCCTCTCGATCTCAATGGTGCTCGCATCGTTTGCCTCGATGGCGACCGGCGGTTTTCGCGACAACCCGATCGAGCGCTATCAGGCCGCTGAGGGCGCCGTCGGGCAAAAGCTCGGCGCGGCGTTCGCGAACGCTTTCAACATGGGCATCGACTTTCGCGGCGGGACCTTGATCGAGTTCTCAGCGCCGCAACCGATCGACTTGGGGCGCGTACGCGCCGCGGTCGAACGTGCGGAAGTCGGCGAAGTACAGGTGCAGAACTACGGCGATCCGACACACGCGATGGTGCGGTTTGAGAACGTCGCGGGCCAGGACACGAACGCCGCGGCTCAGCGCGTGCAAACGCAAATCACGGCCGCCGTCGAGAGCGCGACTTTCCAGAACATTGCGGTCGTTGGCCCCAAGGTTTCGGCTGAACTGTTCATTTCAGGTGTGACGGCGCTCGGTCTCGCGATCGTCCTGATGCTGATTTACATCTGGTTCCGGTTCGAGCTTCAGTTCGGCATCGGTGCGGTGATCGCGCTTTTTCACGACGTCATCCTCACGATGGGGCTGCTCTCGGTGCT
>CAZMCA010000256.1:0-3468 GCA_964564595.1 uncultured Caulobacteraceae bacterium | reverse complement strand
ATGGTGATCGCCGCGCTAGGCTTCGATCCGGAAGATTTGCCGGAGCTTTGGGGCGCGAATGATCTCAAAGTCTCGCGCTGGGGCACGCTCAAGGTCGATCAGCGTACGATGATGACGAGCGCGCCCGGCGTTTACGCAGCGGGTGATATTGTGCGCGGCGCCTCGCTCGTCGTGTGGGCGATCCGCGAGGGGCGCGACGCCGCCGACGCCATCCACGCCAACCTCAAAGAACGCGCGGCCGTTTCGGCGCGCGTTGCAGCGGAGTAGCGCCGATGCCGCGCCGCACCTCGACCATGACGCCGCAAGACCGCGCTCGCTCGCAAGCGCGCCGCCGCGCCGACACCGGGCCCGATGCGCAGTGGAAGAAAAAGCGCAGCGAAAACGATGCGCGCCACGAACGCGCGCTGCAAAATGCCGAGCGCGACGATGTCGCGCGTTATCAGCGCGAGCGCGCCAAGCTCGAAGAGAGCGGCGTGTGGCGCGCCGAAGATGAGCGGGACGCGTGCGGCGTTGGCCTGATCGTGGCGATCGACGGCAAGCCGCGCCGCGATGTGGTCTCGCTCGCGATCACGGCGCTGAAGTCGCTCTGGCACCGCGGCGCGATCGATGCGGACGGCAAGACGGGCGACGGCGCCGGCATCCTCATCAGCGCGCCCCAGGATTTCTTCCGCGAGATCGTCACGCGCACCGGACACAACGTGCAGAAAGGTCCGATCTTTGTCGGACAGGTGTTCCTGCCACGCACCGATTTCGGCGCCCAGGAACGCGCGCGCACCATCGTCGAGAGCGAAATTCTGCGCGCGGGCTTCGTGCTCTACGGCTGGCGGCAAGTGCCGGTCGATATCAGCGCGATTGGCGAAAAGGCGAACGCGACGCGGCCCGAGATCGAGCAAGTTCTGTTTCACGATCCGCGCGCACGCGCAGGCGAGGAGGTCGATCGCGATCTCTTCATTTGCCGCCGGCGCATCGAAAAGCGCGCGCTCGCGATGAACATTTCCGAGCTCTACGTGTGCTCGCTGTCGGCGCAGACGCTCGTTTACAAGGGTATGTTCCTCGCCGAGCAGATCGATGCGTTCTACCCGGATTTGCGCGACGAACTCTTCGTCTCCGCTGTCGAGATATATCACAAGAGCTACAGCAACAACACATTACAGAAATGGCGCCTCGCGCAGCCGTTCCGGACGCTCGCCCACAATGGCGAGATCAACACGCTGAAGGGCAACGTCAATTGGATGAAGAGCCATGAAATCCGCATGGCGTCCGATGCGTTCGGCCGCGCGCAGGAAGACGTGAAGCCGATCATCCAACCGCCGCCAAGCGATACCTCGAAGCTCGACAACGTGTTCGAAGTGCTCGTGCGCGCGGGGCGCATAGCGCCGATGGCGAAGTCGTTGCTCATCCCGGAGGCGTGGGCGAAATCGCGCACGATGAAGCCGGCGCATCGCGCGCTCTATCATTACTGCAACGCGGTGATGGAGCCGTGGGACGGGCCGGCGGCGCTTGCGATGTTCGATGGCCGCTGGGCTGTCGCGGGGCTCGATCGCAACGGGCTGCGGCCGCAGCGTTATGCGCTGACGGAAGACGGTTTGCTTATCGTTGGTTCCGAATCTGGCGTCGTTCCGCTGGAAAACCGGCGCGTGAGCGAGCGCGGCCGCATCGGCGGCGGCAAGATGATCTGCGTCGATACGCGGGAAGGCCGCCTCTACCGGCACGATGAGATCGTCGATGTGCTCGCAGCGGCGCATCCCTACGAGCAATGGCTCGAGAACGTTATCGATCTCGACGCGCAACTCGCGGGACGGGAGCCACGCCTCTATGAAACACGCGCCGATCTGCTGCGCCGCCAATACGCGGCGGGCTTCACGCTGGAAGATCTGGAGCTGATCCTCCCGCCGATGATCGAGGATGCGAAGGAGGCGATCGGCTCGATGGGCGATGATACGCCGCTCGCGGTGCTCTCGGAGCAGACACGGCCGCTTTCGCACTATTTCCGCCAGAACTTTTCGCAGGTGACCAACCCGCCGATTGATCCCCTGCGTGAAGATCGCGTGATGAGTCTGGCGACGCGGTTCAAGAACCTCGGCAATATTCTCGCGCAAGATGAGGCGCAGGCGGATGTGTACGTGTTGTCGAGCCCGGTGCTCACCAACGGCATGTATGCGCGCATGGTCGAAACGCTGGGCGACGCTGTCGCGCTGATCGATTGCACGTTCGAAGCGCCCGCGCGCGCCGAAGATGCAGGGCCAGCGCTCCGCGATGCACTTGATCGCATCCGCGCCGAAGCGGAAGAGGCGGTGCTCTCCGGGCGCAGCCACGTCGTTCTGAGCGATGAAGCGCAGGGTGATGGCCGCGTCGCGTGCCCAATGATCCTGGCGACGGGCGGCGTACACGCCCATCTTGTCGCGAAAGGCTTGCGCTCGTTCTGCTCGATCACGGTGCGGGCCGCCGAGTGCTTGGACACACACTATTTCGCCGTGCTGATCGGCTGTGGCGCAACGACGGTGAACGCCTATCTCGCGCTGGATACTATCGGCGATCGCGCCGCGCGCGGCATCACGAACGGTCTTAGCGCTGAGCAAGCGTGCGCGAACTATAAGAAGGCGATCGAAGCGGGCCTCTTGAAGATCATCTCGAAGATGGGCATCGCGGTGATCTCGTCCTATCGCGGCGGCATGAACTTCGAGGCGATTGGGCTTTCGCGCGCGCTCGTCGATGAATTCTTTCCGGGACTGACGAGCCGCATTTCCGGCATCGGTCTTGCGGGCCTTGCGTACGAAGCGGCGGATTTGCACGCGAAGGCGTTTGACGAAGCCGTGTTCGCGTTGCCGGTCGGCGGGCTCTACCGCTACCGCGCGCGGGGCGAGCGGCATGCACTGGAAGCAACGCACATCCATCAGCTGCAAAGCGCGTGCGATCGCGGCGACTATCGCGCGTACAAGGTCTATTCAGAAGCGGTGCGCTCGCGCCGGCTCGATCAGCCGATCCAGTTGCGCGACCTGTTGGAAATTCGCACCGAGGGCGCGGTCGCTGCGCCGCTACACGAAGTCGAAAGCGTCAACGAAATCCGCAAGCGCTTCCTGACGCCCGGCATGTCGATGGGCGCGCTTTCGCCCGAAGCGCACGGCGCGCTCAACGTCGCGATGAATCGGATCGGCGCGCGCTCGGTGAGCGGCGAGGGCGGCGAGGATCCCGCGCGCTACGCGCCGCTCGCCAACGGCGACAACATGAACTCGGCGGTGAAGCAGATCGCGTCCGGCCGCTTCGGCGTGACAGCGGAATATCTGAACCAATGCCGCGAGATCGAAATCAAAGTAGCGCAGGGCGCAAAGCCCGGCGAAGGCGGGCAATTGCCCGGCTTCAAGGTGACATCGCTGATTGCGAAGCTGCGGCACGCGACGGAAGGGGTGACGCTCATCTCGCCGCCGCCGCATCACGACATCTACTCGATCGAGGACCTCGCGCAGCTGA
>CAZMCA010000255.1:0-3530 GCA_964564595.1 uncultured Caulobacteraceae bacterium | reverse complement strand
TGATCGTGTGCTTGCGCTCGAAGAACTTCTTCATGCCAAGCGCGAACGCGCCAGCGAAGTCGAGCATCAAGGCGCCGCGCGCGGCTTGCAGCACGCCCATTTACGCGCCCCTTCCAAAATAGGTGACATAACCGGCCACCAGCGCGACGGCGACGAGCGAGGTGGGCAGGAAAATCTTCCAGCCCAGGCGCATCAGCTGGTCGTAGCGGTAGCGCGGCACGAGCGCCTTCACCATCGCGAACAGGAAGAAGATGATCCAGATCTTCACGTAGAAGATCAGGAACCCGATCCAGCCCGCACCAATCAACGCGAAGAACGGCCCAACGACCGGCCAGGCGAACATGCTCTCCACCGGCCCCCACGGCGGATTCCAACCGCCGAGGAAGAGGATGTTGATGAGCGCGCACATCAGCACGATCGAGAGATATTCCCCGATCATGAAGAGCAGATACGGCGTCGACGAGTACTCGACCTGATAGCCGGCGACGAGCTCGCTCTCGGCTTCGGGCAGGTCGAAGGGCGGCCGGTTCGTTTCCGCGAGCGCCGAGATGAAGAAGATCACCAGCATCGGGAACATCACGAACACGGTCGGCCACGCAAAGGCGTGCCAGGCCCAGATGCCCGCGGCCTGGTTGTTCACGATCGTCGTCAGGTTGAGCGAACCGACGAGCAGCAGCACGGTGATAATCACGAAGCCAATCGAGACTTCGTAGCTGACCATTTGGGCAGCGCTGCGCAGCGCGCCCAGGAACGGGTACTTCGAATTCGAAGCCCACCCGCCCATGATGATCCCGTAGACGCCAAGCGAGCTGATCGCGAACAGGTAGAGAATGCCGACGTTAATGTCGGCAATCACCCAACCCGGCGCGAACGGCACCACCGCCCACGCCGCGAACGCCAGCACAAACGTGATCAAAGGCGCGAGGATGAAGACCGTTTTGTTCGCGCCGGCGGGAATGACGATTTCCTTGAGCACGAACTTCAGAAAGTCCGCAAAGCTCTGCAGCAGCCCAAACGGGCCGACGACGTTCGGTCCCTTGCGCATCATCACCGCCGCCCAGACCTTCCGGTCGAACAGAAGCAGAAACGCCAAGCTCAGCAGCAGCATGATCATGATCGCAAGGATCTGACCGACGCCGCCAAGCACGCCCCAGAATGGGCCCCAGTCGCGAATGAGATCGCTCATTGCGCCGCCACTCCAGCGGTCGTGCAGCGCTGCGTTTTGAGCCGCGCGCCATCCATCACTTGTTCCCAGCCGAACGCGTCGGCACTGGCGCCGTCGCGCTGGTAGAGCGCCAGGCGACCCATCGCCTCTTCAAGCGTCGGCTGATGGCCCGGCGCGACATGCCAAAACACCATGTGCCGCTCGGCCATGACCTCGAACCAGGCAGCGCGTTTTTCGTAGAAGCGCCTGTGCAGCGTGTTGAACACGAAATGCTCAAGATCGGCCGCGCTCTCCCACACGGAGAGGTTCGACACGACCAGCGGATCTTCAGTCACCGGGATTGCCGTTGCGTTCCCGGTGGCTTCATCTTTGAGCCGCCACACGAAACCAGGGCTTCGCTCGGCAATGCCGTTTATGAGGGCAAGATTGTCCGCGAACTCAGTCACGCGCGGATCACCGATCGGCGCCTTGAGGCGGCCGATGTTCAGCTCCGCGAGATGCATCGGCGCGCTCATTCCGCCGCCACCTTCGCGGCGCCGTTTCGCTCAGCCGCCAGACGCGAGCACTCGGCCATCGTCACGCTCGCGCGGGCGATCGGATTGGTCAGATAAAAGTCGCGGATCGGGCTCTGGAACGGCGTGTTCGAGAGCGTGCCTTCAGCGCCCAGCGCCCTAATGTCGAAAGCTGCGCTGTCGGCCGCGCCTGGCGCGTAGTCGACTTGGCCAAACGTCGGATGGTCAGCGATCATCTTTTGGCGCAGCGCGACCAGATTGTCGTAAGGCAGGGTCTTGGCGAGCACGGCGGAGAGCGCGCGCAGGATCGTCCAATCCTCTTTCGCTTCGCCCTTCGGGAACGCTGCGCGCCGCCCATACTGAACGCGCCCCTCGGTGTTAACCCAGGTCGCATCTTTCTCCGTGTAGGCGGCCGCCGGCAGGATGATGTCCGCGCGATGTGCGCCCGCGTCACCGTGGCTTCCGATGTAAATCACCGTCCCGCCGCTCGGCAGCGCCACTTCATCCACGCCGAGCAGCACCAGCGTTTCCATGCCCCCGCCGAGCATCTCGCGCGCGGTCTTGCCGCCAGCGCCCGGCAGGAAGCCCATGTCCAGCCCCGCAACGCGCGAAGCGGCGATGTGCAGCACGCTGAAGCCGTTCCAGCCGTCCTTCACGGCCGCGCTGAACAGTTCGCCAATGCTCTTCAGAATTCGCGGCGTGTCATCACGGTTGAGAACGCCCTGGCCAACGATAACCATTGGCTTGGCGGCGGCGTTGAACGCGTCGAGGAACGCCGTCCCCATCTGATGGAAGTTTTGGCCGTGCCAGGCGAGATGCTCGGCCTTATAGCTAAGATCGACGGGCTCGCCGATGTAGGCGACACGCGCGCCGCGCAGCCACGCTTTGCGGATGCGTGCGTTGAGGACCGGCGCCTCGACGCGCGGGTTCGCGCCGAACAACACGATCACATCGGCTTCGTCGATGCCGGCGATCGTTGAGTTGAACAGGTACTCCTGTCGCGCGCCGCCGCCGATCTGCGATCCATCCGCCCGGCAATCGGTGTTCGGCGAACCGAGCGCGCGGAAGAGATCGAGCGTCGCCTTCATGCTCTCGGCGCACGCAAGATCGCCCGCGATCGCGCCGATCTTGCTCGGATCGCCACGTAGCGCCGTTGCGGCCGCGCCAAGCGCTTCGTCCCACGTCGCGGGCCGCAGCTTGCCGCCTTCGCGAATGTACGGCCGGTCGAGCCGCTGGCGCTTGAGGCCGTCCTCGGCGTAGCGCGTTTTGTCCGAGATCCACTCTTCGTTGATCTCTTCGTTGAGGCGCGGCAGCACGCGCAGCACTTCATCGCCGCGCGCGTCGACGCGAATGTTGGAGCCGAGCGCGTCCATCACGTCGATGGTCTCGGTCTTCTTCAATTCCCACGGCCGCGCGTTGAACGCGTACGGCTTGGACGTCAGCGCGCCCACGGGGCAAAGGTCGATCACATTCGCGGAGAGTTCGCTTGTGAGCGCTTTCTCCAGATACGTCGTGATTTCCATGTCCTCGCCGCGGCCGGTCGCGCCAATTTCCGGCACGCCCGCGACCTCGGTAACGAAACGGACGCAGCGCGTGCACTGGATGCAGCGCGTCATCACCGTCTTCACCAGCGGACCCATGAATTTCTCTTCGACCGCCCGCTTGTTCTCGATGAAGCGCGTGCCGCCACGGCCATAGGCCATGGATTGGTCCTGCAGGTCGCATTCCCCGCCCTGATCACAGATCGGGCAATCGAGCGGGTGATTGATCAGCAGGAATTCCATCACCCCTTCGCGCGCTTTCTTCACAGTCGGCGATTGGGTGACGAGTTCGTTTGGAACATTGTCGCGTGG
>CAZMCA010000254.1:0-3569 GCA_964564595.1 uncultured Caulobacteraceae bacterium | reverse complement strand
GCCGGCGCCTCGCCGGCATCGCCGCGCAAGCCGGCGAGGGCGCCGGCGGTCCAAGGACCCGCTTCAAGCTCACTATCGAATAGGACGGGCGCCCGTTTCATGGCTGGCAGAAGCTCGATGGCGCGCCGAGCGTGCAGGGCGCGCTAGAGCGCGCGGCGTTTGCGCTGACGGGCGTTGAGACGAGCGTCACTGGCGCGGGGCGCACGGATGCGGGCGTACACGCGCTTGGGCAAGTCGCGCATCTCGATATCGCAAAGCCGCTCTCGGCGCAGCGTGTCGCGGACGCGCTCAACGCGCATTTGCGGCCCGATCCGGTTGCGGTGGTGGCGTGCGAAGAAGTGCGCGACGATTTCCATGCGCGCTTCGACGCGGTGCGGCGCGTCTATCGCTATCGCATCGTGGAGCGCCGGGCGCCGCTGACGCTGACGCTCGGACAAGTGTGGCGCGCCCCGCGCGCGCTCGACGATCGCGCGATGCATGAGGCGGCGCGTGCGCTGCTCGGCATGCACGATTTCACGACGTTTCGCGACGCGCAGTGCCAAGCCAAGAGCCCGGTGAAAACGCTCGATCGCTGCGACGTGCTGCGTGCGGGCGAGGAGGTGGAGGTGTGGTGCGAAGCGCGCTCGTTCCTGCACCGCCAAGTGCGCTCGATGGTGGGGTCGCTGGTTGAGGTGGGTCTCGGGAAGTGGTCGCCGCGCGACTTTGCCGATGCGCGGTGGGGTTAACAGCCTTCCTTCTTTTTCTTCTTCGCGCCGGCGGTTGGGGTGGCGTTGGTGCGGGTGGATACCGCCCCCCCCCCCCTTGTGGGGCGGGGGCTGGGGGTGGGGTGAAGCCCTGCGTTTGGTGTTGCCTCGCGAACGTCTTCGTTGCGATCGGGAGCCAAGGATTGTGGGTGTCGGGATTCACCCACCCCCCAACCCCCTCCCCTCACGGGGAGGGGGAGAAGTATCTTTGCAAGATCGCTTCGTACGCTTTGGCGAGTTTGCGCACGTCGTCGACGCGCACTTTTTCATCGACCATATGCGCGGTCGCGTTTTGCAGGCCGAACTCGATCACAGGGCACATAGTGCGGATGAAGCGTGCGTCGGAGGTGCCGCCGCTGGTGGAGAGCTGCGCTTCCGCGCCCGTCGCGTCGCGCACGGCGGCTTGCACCAGGTCGGTGAAGGCGCCCGGCGGCGTCAGGAACGGGCGGCCAGTGACGGCGCTGCGCGCTTCGATCTTCACGCCGCGGGGGCGGCCGATGCGCTCGGCTTCGCTGGCGATCCACTGCACGAGATCATCGCCCTCATGCGCGGTGTTGAAGCGGATGTTGAGCTTCGCGGTCGCGCGCGCGGCGACGACGTTGTGCGCGACGTTGCCGGCGTCCATCGTCGTCACTTCAAGGCGCGTGGGATCGAAGCCGGGCGCGCCGGTATCGAGCACGCGCGACTGCAGCACGGCGCAGAGTTCAACGAGCGCGGCGACCGGATTGATGTTCTGCTCGGGGTAGGCGACGTGGCCTTGGCGGCCTTCGGCGGTGAGCACGCAATTGAGCGAGCCGCGCCGGCCGTTCTTCACGGTGTCGCCGACGTGATCGACGCTCGTCGGCTCGCCCACGAGGCAATGATCGATGCGTTCGGCGTCGCTACGGAGCGCTTCGAGCACGCGGACCGTGCCATCGATCGCGGGGCCTTCTTCGTCGCCGGTGATGAGAAAGGAGACGCTGTCGTGCTCCGGGCGCACGGCGTGGGTTGCGGCGGCGAACGCGGCGATGGCGGCTTTCATATCGGCCGCGCCGCGGCCAATGAGCCAGCCGTCCTTCACGGTCGCGGCGAAGGGATCGACGCTCCACGCGGCCGCATCGCCGATCGGCACGACATCGGTGTGGCCCGCGAAGCAGAAATTGCGGCCCTTCGTTCCGCGCCGGGCGTAGAGGTTATCGACCTCGCCGAATTTCATGCGCCGAAGCTGAAAGCCCTGCGCTTCGAGCGCTTGGCCCAAAACGTCGAGCGCCCCCGCATCGGTGGGCGTGACGCTGGCGCAGCGGATGAGCGATTGGGCGAGCGGCAACGGATCCATGCTGTCAGCATCTAGCCAATCGCGCGGCTATTGTCGAAGCTTGGCCAACGGAGTGCGGAATGCCGAAGATCGACGTCGGTAAAGTCATGGTGCGGAAGGGCTCGATGTACCCGGAGCCCTATCGGCAGAAGGCGAAGGACAGGCTGAAGCAAGCGCTTGGCGATGCGGGCGGGCTGACGCAATTTGGCGTTAATCTGGTGCGCCTGCCGCCAGGCGAATGGTCGAGCCAGCGCCATTGGCACACGGCGGAAGATGAGTTCGTCTGGGTGCTCGAAGGCGAGGTGACGCTGAAGAGCGACGCGGGCGAGACGGTGTTGCGCGTGGGCGAGTGCGCGGCGTTTCCGAAGGGCGCGCAAGATGCGCATTGCCTCGTCAACAAGAGCGGGGCGGACGTGGTCTATCTCGAGATCGGCTCGCGCGTGCCGGGCGACGTTACGGAATATCCCGATATCGACATGCGTGCGACCGACGCGGGCTATTTTCGAAAAGACGGCACGCGGTACTGAGTGCGATTGACGCGCGCGACATGCATCCAAACAGGCGGGCTGCAGCGTCACCACAGAGTGTCTTGCGCGGGGCTTACGCCTCGCGTATCGGCGCGTGCGAGGGTCAAGAACAAGATTTTGGAGGGAAGACCATGAAACGTTTGCTTGCTGCCGTGATGTTCGCGGCTGCGTGCGCTGTGCCTGCCGCGGCCGGCACGATCGAAAACAGCTTTGGCAACACGCTGAACGTGCAGCCAGAAGGCTCGCCGGCGCTGCGCTTCCACTTCAACGCCGACAACACCTACGCGATGGTGCTGCCGGACAACACGAGCGTCACCGGCACGTGGGCGATGCAGAACGGCCAGCTCTGCTTGACGCCGGCTGGCGGCGCTGCCGAGTGCCACCCCGATCCGGGCAATTACTCCGTCGGCCAATCGTGGACGGGCCAAAGCGGCCAGGGCGTCACGATGCAGATGTCGCTGACGGCGGGCCGCTAAGGCTCACGCCAGAACTGAGTGAAATAGCTCTCTCGCCGCGAGGCGGGAGAGCTATTTTTTGCGCCGCACGATCTTGAGGCCGGACCAATCGGCGTCGACAGCGCAGACCTTCACGTCCACCCAGCCGATCGGCAGCACGGCGGCGCGGATATCGTCTTCCGTCATGTCCTTGAAGAGTTTCGAACTCTTCTTCGGCCAGGACACCCAGAGCATGCCGCCTTCGTTGACGCGCGCGAGCGCGGGCTTCAGGCCCTTCGCGAACGCGGCGCGGTCGGCGCAGAAAAGATGCACGAGATCGGCGTTTCCGCGCGCCCCGCGTTTTGGCGCATCGCCGGCGAACAGCGTGTCGTAATGCGCGGGCGCGTTGAGCGCGATCGCGATCTTATCCGCTTTGACGCCGAGCTTGTCGCCGAGCGATTTGCCGGAATAGCCGTGTGCCGGCAGCGCGGCTTTCTTCGCCGGCACGCCTAGTCCCGCAGCAGCTCGTTGATGCTGGTTTTCGAGCGCGTTTGCGCGTCCACCGTTTTCA
>CAZMCA010000253.1:0-3579 GCA_964564595.1 uncultured Caulobacteraceae bacterium | reverse complement strand
CGTCGCCGAAGAGCTGCGCGCGATCATGGCGCAGCTGGGCTTCCGCACGATGCGCGAGATGACGGGCCGGGTTGACCGGCTCGACATGCGCAAGGCCGTGTCGCACTGGAAGGCCAAGGGCGTCGACCTTTCGAAGCTGCTCTACCAGGCGCCCGCGGCCGAAGGCGTCGCGATCGTCCACACCGACACGCAAGATCACGGCCTCGACAAAGCGCTCGATCACAAGCTGATCGCCGCCGCCAAGCCCGCGCTCTCGAAGAAGACGCCCGTGCGGATCGAAGAGCGCGTGCAGAACGTGAACCGCACCGTCGGCGCGCTACTGTCGGGCGAAGTCGCCAAGAAGTACGGCCACGCCGGCCTGCCGGAAGACACGATCGTCGCACAGCTTTCCGGCACCGCCGGGCAGAGCTTCGGCGCGTTCCTCGCACGCGGCGTCACGCTCGATCTCATCGGCGACGCGAACGATTATGTCGGCAAGGGCCTCTCGGGCGGGCGCGTCATCGTGCGCCAGCCGAAGAAGAGCGGGCGCGACCCGACGGACAACATCATCGTCGGCAACACCGTGCTTTACGGCGCGATCGCCGGCGAAGCGTATTTCGAAGGCGTCGCGGGCGAGCGGTTCGCAGTGCGCAATTCGGGCGCAGTCTGCGTCGTCGAAGGCGTCGGCGATCACGGCTGCGAGTACATGACGGGCGGCGTGGTCGTCGTGCTCGGGCGCACGGGCCGCAACTTCGCGGCCGGCATGTCGGGCGGCATCGCCTATGTCTACGATCCCGAGCGCGGCTTCACTGATCTCTGCAACCCGTCGATGGTCGCGATCGATCCCGTCGCCGCCGACGAGACGACGGACGATCCCGATCTGCCGAAGCAGCGCGCGCCGAGCGTGGAAGACAGCGGCATGGGCGACATGCTGCGCTTCGACAGCCAGCGCCTCAAAGTCCTGATCGAGCGGCACCTCCTGCACACCGGCAGCGCGCGCGCCAAAGCGATCCTCGACAATTGGGACGTCGCGCTCACGCACTTCGTCAAAATCACGCCGGCCGATTATCGCCGCGCGCTCACGGACCTTCGGGCCGAACGCGCCGCCGCCGTCGCCGCCGAATAAGCTCAAGTTAGAGAGACACGCACATGGGCAAGCCCACAGGCTTCCTTGAAATCGAGCGCAAGGATCGCGGCTACGAAAAGCCCGCATCGCGTTTGAAGACGTACAAAGAATTCGTCGACCGCATGCCGGAAGCCGAAGTGCGCGCGCAAGCATCGCGCTGCATGGATTGCGGCATTCCGTTTTGCCAGGGCACCGGCTCGCTCGCGCACGGCACGCCCGGCTGCCCGGTGAACAACCAGATTCCGGACTGGAACAACCTCGTCTACCGCGATCAATGGCGCGCCGCGCTCGAGAACCTGCACTCGACGAACAACTTTCCGGAATTCACCGGCCGCGTCTGCCCCGCACCGTGCGAAGCCTCGTGCGTTCTGAACATCGACGACAACCCCGTCACGATCAAAACGATCGAGTGCGAGATCGTCGATCGCGGCTGGGATGAAGGCTGGATCAAGCCGCAAACCGCAGAGCACGGCACCGGCAAGCGCATTGCCATCGTCGGCTCGGGCCCTGCGGGCCTTGCTTGCGCGCAGCAGCTCGCGCGCGCCGGCCCCGCGCCAACCGTGTACTAAAAGAGCGACCGCATCGGCGGGCTCCTCCGGTACGGCATCCCCGACTTCAAGATGGAAAAGCGCCACATCGACCGGCGCATCAAGCAAATGGAAGTCGAAGGCGTCATCTTCCGCACCGAGATGAACATCGGCGTCGATGTCTCCGTCTCGCGCATCCTCGATGATTACGCCGTGATCGTGCTCGCGGGCGGCGCCGAGCAGCCGCGCGATCTGCCGATTCCCGGCCGCGACCTCGATGGCATCCATTACGCGATGGATTTCCTCACGCAGCAGAACAAGCGCGTCGCGGGCGACGAAGAAAAGCGCGCCGCGCCGAAAGGCTCTTTGAGCGCCGCTGGCAAACACGTCGTCGTCATCGGCGGCGGCGACACCGGCTCGGACTGCATCGGCACGTCAAACCGCCACGGCGCAGCGTCCGTCACGCAGCTCGAAATCATGCCCGAGCCGCCGGCGAAGGAAAACAAGGCGCTCACCTGGCCCGATTGGCCGCTGAAGCTGCGCACGTCGTCGTCGCACGAAGAAGGCGCCGAGCGCGAGTTCGCCGTCATCACCAAGCGCGCCATCGGCGAGCACGGCAAAGTCAAAGCCCTCGTCTGCGCGCGCGTGGAGTGGAAGGGCGGCAAGATGGAGGAGATCGCGGGCAGCGAGTTCGAATTGCCGGCCGATCTTGTCCTCCTCGCGATGGGCTTCACGGGCCCGATCCAGGAAGGCCTCGTCAAGCAAAGCGCAGCCGATCTCGATCCGCGCGGCAACGTGCAAGCGACGACGCAGGATTATCGCACCAGCGCCGACCGCATCTTCACCTGCGGGGACATGCGGCGCGGCCAATCGCTCGTCGTCTGGGCGATCCGCGAAGGGCGCCAATGCGCGCGGGCCGTCGATGAATTCCTGATGGGCAAGAGCGATCTGCCGCGCTAAGCGCGCGCATGGCTGGCGTGTACGACGCCATCGTTCTCGGCGCGGGCGCCGCGGGCCTTTTCTACGCCGCACGCGCGGGCCAGCGCGGCAAGCGCGTGGTTGTGCTTGAGCACAACGACCACGTCGGTGCGAAAATCCTGATCTCCGGCGGTGGGCGCTGCAACTTCACCAACATCAACACCGGCCCGCACAACTTCCTCTCCGCCAACCCGGACTTCGCCCGCTCCGCCCTCGCGCGCTTTACGCCCGCCGATTTCATCGCGCTGATCGAAAAGCACCGCATCGCCTATTACGAAAAGACGCTCGGCCAGCTGTTCTGCGAAGGCGCCGGCGGCGCGCGCAAGATCGTGCGCATGCTGCTCGACGAGTGCGCGGCTGGCGGCGTCGATATCCGCACCGACTGCACAATCCGCGATGTCACGCGCACCGAGTCATTTCGCGTTGAGACAAGCCAAGGCGTTTTCGGCGCCAGCGCCCTCGTGATCGCCACAGGCGGGCTCTCCATACCCAAGCTCGGCGCAACCGATCTCGGCTATCGTCTCGCGCAGCACTTCAACCTCAACCTCGTCACGCCGCGCCCTGGCCTTGTGCCGCTCACCTTCGACGCCGACGATCTCGCCTGGATGCGCAATCTTTCCGGCATCAGTGCAGACGTGATCGCGCGCGCTGGCGCGGCATCGTTTCGCGAAGCCGCGCTCTTCACGCACCGCGGCCTCTCCGGTCCCGCGATCCTGCAAGCGTCGTCCTACCTCGCGCGCGGCGCAGCGCTCTCGATCGACTGGCTCCCGGCGCATGACGAAGAGCTCCTCGTCGCCGAGAAACGCGCGCGCCCGAAAGCGCACATCAAAGCCGCGCTGCCGTTCTCCGCGCGCCTTTCCGAAGCGCTCGCCGCCAATCTTCCCGCGGCGCCCCTCGGCGATCTCAAGGACGATGCACTCCGCGCCGCCGCACGCCAGTTGAAGGGCCAAGCGCTCACGCCCATCGGCG
>CAZMCA010000252.1:0-3584 GCA_964564595.1 uncultured Caulobacteraceae bacterium | reverse complement strand
CCAGTGCACACAGAGTGCACACGTTCGTGCTTTGACCCATGACTCATAACGAAAAAACGTCCAATTATCAAATGCATAGATTTTGTATTGCACCTATGATGGATTGGACGGACCGGCATTGCCGGGCGTTTCACCGGGTGCTGACGGCGCGCGCGCTGCTCTACACCGAGATGGTCACGGCGGACGCTGTGCTGCACGGCGATCGCGCGCGGCTGATCGGGTTCGACGCGCGCGAACATCCCGTGGCGTTGCAGCTTGGGGGCAGCGAGCCGGCAAAGCTCGCGCACGCCGCCGCGACCGGCGCGGCTGAAGGCTATGACGAGATCAATCTCAACGTCGGCTGCCCGTCCGATCGCGTGCAGGCGGGCCGCTTCGGCGCGTGTCTGATGCGCGAGCCGGCGCTCGTCGCCGATCTGTGGCGCGCCATGCAGGACGCCGCGCCCGCCACGCCCGTGACGATCAAGTGCCGCATCGGCGTTGACGATCAAGATCCGCGCGATGCGTTATTTGGTTTCGTCGACGCCATCGCAGCCGCAGGCTGCCGCACCTTCATCGTGCATGCGCGCAAAGCGTGGCTTGAAGGTCTCTCGCCAAAAGAGAACCGTGAAATTCCGCCGCTCGACTATGCGCTCGTGCGGGAATTGAAACAGGCGCGCCCCGATCTTGAGATCATTCTGAACGGCGGCCTCAAAGACATCGCGCACGCGCGCGAAGAGGGCGCGGGACTGGACGGCGTGATGCTTGGCCGCGCGGCGTATCAAGCGCCTGCAAATTTGCTTGAAGCCGACACGGCGTTCTTTGGTGCGCCCGCGACGCACGCCAGCGCACAGGCGGCGGTCGCGGCCTATCTGCCGTACATCGAAGCGCAGCGCGCGCGCGGAACGCCGCTGCACGCGATGACGCGCCATATGCTTGGCCTCTTCAACGGTCGGCCCGGCGGACGCCGCTGGCGCCGGCATCTGTCTGAAAACGCAACGCGCAAGGGCGCAGGCCCCGAAGTCGTGCGCGATGCGCTGGCGCATGTGACTCAGTTGCCCGAACTCGCTTAGGGCGACCGCCTTGATCGCGGCGGCGAATTGGGGCCTTTGCGCCGCCAGTGCCTCTTTCCGCAGACCTTCTCCCGCTTCTCGCCGCTTTCGTCGCTGCCGGGCTCTTCGCCGGCTTTATCGGCGGGCTCTTTGGCGTGGGCGGCGGCATCGTGATCGTGCCGGTGCTCTACCATCTGATGGGTGCGCTTGGTGTCGATGAGGGCGTGCGCATGCATGTCGCGGTGGCGACGTCGCTCTCCACCATCATCGCGACGTCGTGGCGCTCGCTCGCAACGCACGCGAAGGCCGGCGCGGTCGATTTCGAGGTGTTGAAGACCTGGGCGCCGTGGATTGCGGCGGGCGCGCTCGCAGGCTCGGTGCTTGCAGGGCTGGCTGACAATTTCGTCCTGCTGCTCGTGTTTGGATTCGGGCTCTTGCTTGTGGCCGCGAATATGGGGCTTGGGCGCGAGAGCTGGCGCATCGCGAACGAATTGCCGAAAGGCTGGGCGCGCGCGCTGGTCGCGAGCGTGATCGGCGCGCTCTCGGCGATGATGGGCGTGGGCGGCGGCTCGTTCGGCGTGACGGTGATGACGCTCTGCGGGCGCCCGATCCACCAAGCGGTCGCGACAGCCTCCGGCTTCGGCGCCGCTATCGCCGTGCCTGCGGTGATTGGCTTTGCCGTGACGGGGTGGGGCAGGGCCGATCTGCCGCCTGCCTCGCTCGGTTACGTCAATCTCGCGGGCTTTGTGCTCCTCGCGGCGCTCACCACCATCACCGCGCCCTACGGCGCGCGCGCGGCGCACCGGCTCGATCGCGCGATGCTGCGCAGATTGTTTGCGATCTTCCTCGCGATCACGGCGCTCAATCTTTTGTACGAAGCGTTCCGCTAAGTGCTCACGCGCGCTGGCCCGCCGAAATAGGCCTGATAGAGCTGATAGAAGATCACGCCGCCCGCGAAGATCGCCGCCCAGATCGCCAGATACGTCAGCGCTTGCCCAAACCCAACTTGCCCGCCGCCACGCCCGCGCATCCCAAACGCGCCGCCGCCAACCAGCAGAGCCGCCAGCAAGAGCCAAACAAGCCGCGCGATATCGTCGCTCGCCATCGCGCGGAACTGCGCGGGAAACAACAACACGAACGCGCCGAGGAGAAGCGCGACGACGCCCGCGAGCAGAACCAGCGCCGGCATCAGCTCGGCTTGGCCGCGAGCCGCGCAGGCAATTGCGCCATGATCGCAAGCCGCTCGGGCTCGGTCATGCGCCCCCACGCCGCGATTTCCTTCAGCGTGCGCCCACACCCGACGCATTGGCTGGTCATGCCCGAAACCATGCACACTTTCAGGCAGGGCGTGGAGATTTGCTGGCCGCTCATACGCGTAAAGTAGCGAGCGTCACGTCGCCCCGCAAATGCGCGCGCTCGTTGAGCGCCACGACGTTCCGCTGGCCCGTGCGCGCGCAGGCGTAGCGGTGAACGCTGGTATAATCCGGCTCGAAGAAGAGCCGCGCCGGCATGCCGAGCACATGCGCGGTCCAGACATTGATCACGCCGCCGTGACAAAACACGGCGATGCGCTGGCCCTGATGCTTGGCGATCAGCTCTTCGAGCGCGGCGACGACATTGGCCTGGAACTGCACGATATCGACCGCGTGCTCGCCATCGACGAACGCTTTCCACGCCGGATAATCGGTGCGCTTCAGTTCTTCGAGCGGCACGTAGCGCCCGGAGCCGCGGTCGAACTCGCAGATGCGATCGTCGCACAGATAGTCCGCGCCAAGCTGCGCCGCGAGCGGCGCGGCCGTCTGCTTGGCGCGCTGCATCGTGCTCGCGTAGAGCGCGTCGAGCTTCTCACGCGCCAGCCAGTCGCGCACCAAAAGCGCCTGCCGCTCGCCCTCCGCGCTGAGCGGGGGATCGGCGCTCGTCTCATCCCGGATCGGCAGCCCGTGCCGCACCAAAATCAAATCCACCTGAACCCTCCCGCGCCCCGCCCGGGGCGGCGCTTGCCCTAGGTTACGCCGTGACTATAGTCGCCGAAAAATGAGAGGCGCGTCATGAATCTTGAGTTCAGCCCCGAGGAAATCGCGTTCCGTGACGAGGTCCGGACGTTCATCGACCAGAATTTCCCCAAGCACCTCAAGGGCACGGGCGATCGCGCCAGCATCAGCCGTGACGATATGCTCGCTTGGCACAAGATCCTCGGCAAGAAGGGCTGGAGCGTGCCCTCGTGGCCGGTGAAGTACGGCGGCACGGGCTGGACGCCCACGCAGAAATACATCTGGCAGGAAGAGAACGCGCGCGCCGAAACCACGGGCCTTCTGCCGTTCGGCGTCTCGATGGTCGCGCCCGTGATCTACACGTTCGGCACCGAAGAGCAGAAAGAGCGCTTCCTTCCAGGCATCCGCAGCGGCGACGTGTGGTGGTGCCAAGGCTATTCAGAACCAGGCGCCGGCAGCGATCTCGCCAGCCTCAAAACCAGAGCCGTGCGTGAAGGCGATCATTACATCGTCAACGGCCAGAAGACGTGGACGACGCTCGGCCAACACGCCGATTGGGGCTTCT
>CAZMCA010000251.1:0-3598 GCA_964564595.1 uncultured Caulobacteraceae bacterium | reverse complement strand
TGGGGATAAGTCCTCGCCGAAACCGGAAAATCCTGGCTGATTTTGAAAACGGCGGCAGATTTTGGCTGTCGGCGAGATGTTCGGGCCGGTTTCGGGCGTCTTCGCCTCCGTCAAACGCGGAGGCGTTCATGGAAAGTGCATTGATCGACATCGCGGGCCAGTGGCGCGCGAACATGACGACTGATCTCACCCGCTACGCGGTGTTCTCGATCGGCGTGTGGCTGGTGCTGTGGGTGGCGCTCGCGCCGGTGCTCAAGGGACGGAAGATCCGTGCGGAGCGGCCGAAGGCGGCGCAGCTCGCCACCGAGTTTCTGGTCTCGATCCGCTCGATCGCGATCTTCTCAACGGTAGGGCTGGCGACGTTTCTGATGGCGCGTGCGGGCTGGCTGCCGGGGCCTGGCATCGCCGCGACGTGGGGGCCGGCGTGGTTCTGGGTCAGCCTCGTGCTGATGATGATCGGGCACGACGCGTATTTCTATTGGGCGCACCGGCTGATGCACCGGCCGCAGCTGTTCCGGCGCTTCCACCGGCGCCATCACCTCAGCCACAACCCGTCGCCGTTCACGGCGTACAGCTTCGACCTTGGCGAAGCGGCGGTGATGGCGACGTTCGTGCCGGTGTGGGTGATGATCGTGCCGACGGCGTGGGAAGCAGTCGGGCTCTTCATGCTGCATCAGATCGTGCGCAACACGCTTGGGCACTCTGGCTACGAAGTGATGCCGGCGGGGCGCGATGGGCGGCCGCTGTTCGACTGGATGACGAGCGTCACGCATCACGACCTGCATCACGCGCAGGCGGGCTACAATTACGGGCTCTACTTCACGTGGTGGGACCGGTGGATGGGCACCGAGCATCCCGAATATCACGCGCGCTACGCCGCCGCTGTCCGCAAACCGCTGGCGCCGCGCGCGCGCTCACGCAAAGGCGCGATTGCTGCGGGCGTTGTGATCGCCGGGTTGCTGGTGTCGCCGCTGACGCAAGCGCGCGCTGACGCGCCGGCCTCGCTTGCCGGCGATTGGGCGACGCCGGGGCTGGGCGCTGTGGTGCGGCTTGCGCCGTGCGCTACGCGTGCCGACACATTGTGCGGCGCAATGGTGTGGGCGTGGGATCCCGCGCGCATGGAGGCGGGCGCGATCGGGCGCGAAATGCTCAGCGGCTTCGTGTGGCGCGATGGCGCGTGGCGCGATGGGCGGCTGCGCAATCCGGAAGACGGGCGCACGTATCAGGGCAGCATTCGCAGCGATGGCGCGGTGCTGCGGTTGCGCGGATGCGCGGGGCCGTTCTGCCAGGAGCAAACGTGGCGGAGGCTGCGCGATATCCCGCGGCCGTAGTGGCTAGTCGGCCCAGCCTTGCGCTTGTTCGATCAAGAACTGGCGGAAGGCGGCGATGCGCTTTGAGCGTTTCAGATCGCTTGGGTAGATGAAGTAGACGTCGAAGCTTGGGCCCGCGAGCGAGGGCAGGACTTTGACGAGGTTCTCGTTGCCGCGCGCCATGTAGTCGGGGACGCTGGCGATCCCGAAGCCGCTCTCGACGGCGCGGAGCATGCCGTAGACGTTGTTGAGTTCGAGCAGCGGCGTGCGTGGGCGCGCGTCTTCGCGGCCGGCGCGCACGGCCCAATCGAGTTCGCGCATGCCGGCGGGCGATGAACTTGCGGAATACGCGATGATCCGGTGCTGATCGAGATCGTCGACATCCTTCGGCGCGCCGTGCCGCTTCAGATAAGCGGGCGAGGCGTAGAGGCTGACATGCACTTCCAGAATTTTGCGCTGGATGAGATCGGCGTGCGTCGCGGCCCACAGGCGGATCGCGCACTCGGCTTCGAGCTTCAGGAGATCGTACTCGCGATCGTCGAGCAGGAGCTGGAGGCGCGTTTCGGGATAGGCGTCCGCGAACTCGACGAGCCT
Organism: uncultured Caulobacteraceae bacterium; assembly: GCA_964564595.1. GTDB lineage: Bacteria > Pseudomonadota > Alphaproteobacteria > Caulobacterales > Aquidulcibacteraceae > JBEVOS01. Next base: position 1,694 of record CAZMCA010000251.1, on the reverse strand, counting down.
GGGCGCAAGCCAGGTCGAGCCGAACGCGACGGGCGCGGTGACTTTGAGATCGCCCATCACCTTTTCACGCGCGTCTTTGAGCGTGCTTTCGGCGATGATCGCGGCGGAGCTCATTTCGCGGGTGAATTCGCGGAGCGCCATGCCGGGGCCGGTGAGGAGAAGGCCGCGCGCGTGGCGCTGGAACAGGGGCACGCCCATGCCGCTTTCAAGCGCGGCGATCTGGCGGCTGACGGACGATTGGCTGACGCCCAGCTTTTCCGCGGCCGCCGTGAGGCTGCCCGTCTCGGCCGCGTAATGAAACGTCTTGAGCTTGTCCCAGTCCATTGACGGTGAGGTCCGCTAGCGCCGCCCCCGGCTTAGCCAATGCAATATTGCATAGCTCGGGGCGCGGGTCGAGGCGGGCTTAGGCCGTGAGGCGGAGCCTTATGGTCAGCAGCCGTTAAGGGGCGTCCCTTACCGTCCGGCCGATTATGGTGCGTGTCCTTGCCTGCATTGCCGACCAGCACGACCTGGCGCTCGTCGCGATCGCGGCGGTTCTGTGCGTCGTTTCGGCGGCGGGCGTTTTGCTGGTGATGGACCGGGCGCGGGCGGCGGAGCCTGCGGCGCAAGCCTCCTGGCGCATGCTGGCTGGGTTCGTGGCCGGCGGCGGCATATGGGCGACGCACTTTGTGGCGATGCTTGCGTATGACGCGGGCGTGCCGATTGGTTTTGACCTGCTGCTGACGCTGGCCTCGGCGCTCGTCGGCATTTTGGGCGCGGCGATCGCGCTGACCGCGGCGGAGCGCCTGGGCGGCGCACGCGGCGCGGTGTTCGGCGGCGTGCTGCTCGGGGGCGCGATCTCGGGCCTTCATTACATTGGCATGGCTGGGGTCGTGATCGGCGGGGCGCGGTCTTGGCAGATCGATCTCGTGATCGCGTCGGTCGCGATGAGCGCGGCGTTTTCGATTGTCGCGCTGCAGCTCTACACGCTGCGTGGCTGGCGCGCGCGCGCGGGCGCAACCGCGGCGCTGACGCTGGCGATCGTGTCGTTGCACTTCACCGGCATGGGCGCGTTGGTGATCGCGCCGCTGGCGGGGATTGGTTCGGCGGCGCTTGAACTCGACCGCAGCAACCTGACGGCCGTGGTCTCCGCCGGCGCGGGCGTGGTGCTGCTGATCATTCTGGTGCTGGCGATGGCCGAGCGCCGGCTGACGGCGATGAAGCTTGCGGAAGCGGCGCGCTTCCGGCGGCTCGCGGATGCGGCAGTCGAAGGCATCGTGATCCACGATCGCGCGATCATTCAGGACGTGAACCAGCAATTTGCCGACATGCTGGGGCGCGATCTCAAATCGCTAATGGGCCAGCCGATCCGTCAGTTCTTCCGCGATGAGACGTGGGGCGAGTTCGAGGCGGCTCTGGATGAATCCGGTGAATCGTTGATCGAGCGGCCGATCACAGTGAGCGGCGCTTCCGTGGACGTCGCGATCCACACGCGCGTGCTGAACGCGGAAGAGAACATCTGGATTTCATCCGTGCACGATATTTCCGTGCGCAAGCGCGCGGAAACGGCCGAGCAGGCGAACGCCGCGAAATCGCAATTCGTCGCGAATATGAGCCACGAACTGCGCACGCCACTCAACGCCATCATCGGCTACGCCGAGATGCTTGAAGAAGAAGGCCGCGACCGCGATGACAACATCATCGCGAGCGATGCG
>CAZMCA010000250.1:0-3639 GCA_964564595.1 uncultured Caulobacteraceae bacterium | reverse complement strand
CGTTTCAGCCGATCGGCCCCGGCGGGCCGCTGCGCGACATAACAATTCGCGGCGCACGCCTCGAAATCATCGATGAGATGGGCGGCGGGCGATGGCTCGCCCAAAACGCGATCGTCGCGCTCAACCGCACACGCGGGGCGCTGGCGCTCGCGGTGGACGCCGAGCTTGAAGGCGCGGGCGCTGTTGAAGGCAGCGCGCCGGCCAATCTGCGAATCACGACGGACACGCGCTTCCAGGAAGCGCTGATCGAATTTGGCGCGCGCGATGCGCGGCCGCGCGCGGTTCTGTCTCCGGCGATGCTGGGCATCTTCGCGGGGCTCGACGCGCCGATGACGGCGCAGATCACGATCGGACTCGATCGCGAGCGGGGCGTCAATCAGTTCGAAGGCGCGCTGTCTTTGGGGCGCGGCGGCGCGGTGATGGCGGGCGAGCGCTTCAGCCTCGATGGCGGGCGCCTGCATGGCCGCTACGAACTCGAAACCGATGAATTGGTGATCGATCAAGTGTCGCTCGCCGGATCGCGCACGCGCATCAGCGGCGAGGCGCGGCTTGCCAACGCGTCTTCGCTCTTGCGCACGGCGCCGGATCAAGCGGCGGCGTTCGATTTGACGCTGCCCTCCGCGACGCTCGACGTGCCGGGCGTGTTCGAACAAGCGTTCGATTTGCAACGCGTGCGCGCGACCGGCGAAATTCGCGACGGCGTTATCAATCTTACGCGCCTGGAAGCCCATCGCGGCGAGGCGCGGCTGGAAGCGACGGGGCGCATCCGGTTCGCGGCGCTCGGGACCGAGCGCAAACTTTATCCGGGGATTGCGCTCGACGGGCGGATCACCGGCGCGCTCGATCCGCGCACGGTGTTGGCGCTGTGGCCCAAGCCCTTTGTGGAAGGGGCGCGCACCTATCTTTCGGACGCGCTTGTTGGCGGGCGCATCACGGATGTTGCGGTGCGGATGGATATCCCGCCCGAAGAAATCGCCGGCCGGCAATTGGGCGACCGGAGCCTTGAGCTCTCGTTTGGATTCACGGATGGGATCATCCGCTACATCAACACGATGAGCCCGATTACGGCGGCGCGCGGGCAGGCGACGCTGCGCGGCAACAGCTTCAACATGACCGTGAGCGATGCGCGTCTCGATGGGCTGGTGATCAGCGAGGGGCGTGTGGAGATGCCGCGCCTCAATCCCAAAGGCGAAATGGTGACGATCCGCGCGCGCGCCGATGGCGATGCGCGGGCGCTGATTGGGCTCTTGATGCAAGAGCCGATTGCGCTTGGCCCGCGCCTGCCGCTGGAGCCCGCAACGATTGGCGGGCGCGGCACGGCGAGCTTGGTGCTGCAGCGCCCGAACCAGGCGAACGTGCCGTTCGAGGATTTGGATTTCACCGTCGATGGGCGGTTCGAGAACGTCTCGGGCACGATGCGGGAAAATCGCATGGCGCTCACCGAAGGGCGGCTGCGCGTTTCGGGCGATCAGGACGCGATTACTATATCCGGGCCGATGCGGCTGGGCGCCTCGCAAGTCGAGGTCGCGTGGACCGAGCGGCTGACCACGCAGACCAATCCTTCGCGCTATCGCATCGCGGGCACGTTCGATGCGGACGATCTTGAAACGCTCGGCTACCCGGCGCGGCTCGCGACGCGCGGGCGCATCGGTGTTGAGGTGACGGGCGAGGGCACGGGCTTTCAGATCGCGACCGCGCAAGTTGGGCTGAACCTGACGCCGGCGACGGCGTTTCTGCCGCGCAATTTCTGGGTCAAGCGCCCTGGCACGGCGGCGAACGCAACATTCAACGTCTCGCGCGCGCAGGACGGCGGTTATGTGCTGAGCGACATCGACGTGCAGGGCGCAGGGCTCGCCACACGCGGTCGTGTCGGCCTCGCATCGAACGGCATGCTGCGCGAGGTCGATCTGCCGAGCTTTACGGTTGAGGGGCGCGCGAACCTGGCGATCACTGGGCGGCGCGGCAGCGATGGCGCGCTTGAGTTCACGGCGCGCGGGCCGATGATCGACGCGGCGCCATTCCTCGATGTCGTTGAAGAAGAACATGCGCCGCCGCGCCGGCCTGCGGTGACGCCGTCTCCGGCGGCGGGGAGCGTGCAGGCGAGCGCACCGGCGCCAGCGCCTCCGGTCGAGACCTATCGCATCGCGCTTCGCGCCGATCGCATGGAATTGCGCGGCGGCGTGGTGATGACGAACACGACGAGCGATCTGGTGCTCGTCGATGCCGCGCTGCAAACGCTGGTGACGCACGGAACGACTGGGCAAGGTCGCACGCTCGATCTTGCGCTGGGGCCGCGCGCTGCTGATCCGCAAGGGCGCGTTGCGTTCCGCGCAGACGATGCGGGCTTTGCATGGCGCGGCTTTACCGGCGCCGACAACATCATCGGCGGCACCGCGACCGCGACGGGCACGTGGCGCATGGGCCCGCCGAGCGTTGCGCAGATCAATCTGCGCATGCGCGACTTCCGCGTCGTGAACGTGCCGGCGATGGCGCACCTGCTTGGCTCGGTGGCGTCGCTCACGGGCTTTGTTGAAATGCTCAACGGCGAAGGGATCGGGTTCTCATCGCTCGATGCACCGGTGACGCTGAACGCGGACAATCTCGTCTTCACACAAGCGCGGATGGCGGGGCCGAGCCTTGGGCTCACGGCGAGCGGCAGTTACGACATGAACGGCGACGACCTCGACGTCGATGGCGTGGTTGTGCCGAGCTATGGGCTGAACTCGGTGCTTGGAAACGTGCCGCTGCTTGGGAATTTGCTGACGTCGCGCCGCGGCGAGGGTGTGTTCGGGATGACGTACGCGGTGAACGGGCCGGTGGCGGCGCCGCGCGTGGGTGTCAATCCGCTGTCAGCGCTGACGCCGGGCATTCTGCGCCGGATCTTCGAACCGATCGCGCCGCGCCGCACGCCCGCGCCAGCGCGCACGCCAGCAAGCAGCGCAGCAGCGCCGGCGAGCGGGGGATAGCGAGGCGTTCCGCTCGCCTTGCGCGGAGCGGAGGAGCTAGCTCTGCTTCAACAGAACGTGGCGCTTTTTGCCGAGCGAGAGCTTTACGGCGCCGTCCTTCACGTCGTCGCTGCGGAGGCTCGCGGTTTCCTCTGTCACGGCGGTGTCGTTGACGCGCAGCGCGCGGGCGGCGATGTGGCGCTTGGCTTCGCCGCGTGAGGCGACAAGGCCTGCGCGTTCGAACGCTTCGATCACGCGAAGACCGACGAGACTTTCCACGACGATCGAGGGAAGGCTCGATGCATCGCCGACGCCCTCGAACTGCGCGCGCGCAGCGCCGGCGGCGTCTTCCGCTGCCTGCTTGCCGTGCAGCATTTCGGTGGCGGCGTCGGCCAGCGCTTTCTTCGCGTCGTTGATCTCGGCGCCTTGCAGCGCTTCGTAGCGGGCGATTTCGTCCAACGGGATGTCCGTGAAGAGCTTCATGAAGCGGCCAACGTCCGCATCTTCGCTGTTGCGCCAGAACTGCCAGTAATCGAATGGGCTCCGCATGTCCGCGTTGAGCCAAACAGCGCCCGCGGCCGTCTTGCCCATCTTCGCGCCGGACGCGGTGGCGAGGAGCGGGGTGGTCAAGCCGAACGCGAGTTTTTGATCGACGCGGCGCACGAGTTCGACGCCGTGGCGCCGGTTGAGCTCC
>CAZMCA010000249.1:0-3775 GCA_964564595.1 uncultured Caulobacteraceae bacterium | reverse complement strand
TCGCGGAAGTGGCGGCGCGATTCACGTTGGACGCGATGCCCGGCAAGCAGATGGCGATCGACGCCGATCTTTCCGCCGGCCTCATCAACGAGCAAGAGGCACGCGCACGCCGCAAAGCGCTCGAAGACGAGTCGAGCTTCTTCGGGGCGATGGACGGTGCGTCCAAATTCGTGCGCGGCGACGCAATCGCCGGGCTTCTGATCGTCGCGATCAACGTCATCGGCGGCATCATCATCGGCGTGACGTCGCACGGGCTCGATATTGGCCAGGCGGCTGACACGTACACGCGCCTTACGGTTGGCGATGGTCTCGTCACGCAGATTCCGGCGCTGGTGATTTCGGTCGCGGCCGGCTTGCTTGTCTCAAAGGCGGGCATCGACGGCGCAGCGGATAAGGCGCTCGCTGGGCAGCTGGCCGCGTATCCGCAAGCGCTTGGCGTTGTAAGCTTCTGCGCGCTCGCGGCTGCCCTCCTGCCGGGCATGCCGCTCATTCCGTTCGCGATCGTTGGCGGCGTTACGGGGCTGCTCGCGTTCCGGCTCTGGCGCCAAGGGGAGGAAGTCAAAAAGATCGAGGCGGCAAAGCCTGCGGCGACGCCGGCGGTTGAGGAAACGCCGCAAGCTGCGCTGGCGATGGACGATGTGCGCATCGAGCTTGGATTTGGACTCGTGCCGCTGATCAACGACGTGCAGGGCCGCCGGCTTACCGATCAGATCAAGGCGCTGCGCAAATCGCTCGCACAGGACATGGGCTTCGTGATGCCCAGCGTTCGCATCTTGGATAACGTACAGCTCGCGCCGGACAATTATCAGATCCGCGTGCGTGAGATGGAAGCGGGGCAAGGCAAGCTCAAGATGGGCGCCCTGCTCGCGATGGATCCATCGGGGCGCGGCGTCTCCATTCCGGGCGAACAAGTGAAAGAACCGGCGTTCGGGCTCGATGCGGCCTGGATCGATGAGCGCGCGCGCGATGAGGCCAGCTTCCGCGGCTACACAATTGTCGATCCAGCGACGGTGCTTTCCACCCACCTCACCGAGGTCATCAAGGAGCACATGTCCGAGCTTTTGACCTTCGCGGAGGTCAAGAAGCTCGTGAAGGAGCTCCCGAAGGAAACGCAAACGCTGCTCGACGATGTCGCGCCCGCGCACATCTCCTGGTCGGGCGTGCAGCGCGTGCTGCAGAACCTGCTCAAAGAGCGCGTCTCGATCCGCGACCTCACCGCAATCGTCGAAGCCATCGCCGAGGCCGCGCCCGCGATGCACGATCTCGTGCAGGTCACCGAGCATGTGCGTTCGCGGCTCTCGCGGCAGATTTGCTGGTCGCATCGCAACGGCGAGAACGCGCTGCCGATCATCACACTCTCGCCCGCTTGGGAGCAGGCGTTCATGGAATCGCTCGTCGGCGAAAAGACTGAGCGACACCTCGCCCTCGCGCCCTCCAAGCTGCACGACTTCGTCGCGGACGTGCGCGGCGCGTTCGAGAAGGCCGCCAAGGCTGGCGAAACGCCCGTGTTGCTCACCTCCCCGATCATCCGGCCCTATGTGCGTTCTCTGATCGAACGCTTCCGGCCGACGACAGCGGTGCTCAGCCAAAGCGAAGTGCACGCAAAGGTGCGCCTCAAGGCGATGGGGCAGGTCTAAATATTCACGCCTGATTAACCAAACCACGCTTGGCGTTCACGCCTCGTGAACCCTCGCGCGCGCACACTGATGCTAGCGCCTCATGATTCCGTGGCGCGCAAGATTGTGTGGTCATGTCGGCGCCGAACCGCCTGCCGCCTCAGCCCCGCGCCAAGCCCGCGCCGATCCTGGCGATCGCATCGGGCAAAGGCGGCGTGGGCAAGACGTGGCTCTCAACAACGCTTGCCTGCGCGTTCGGTCGCGCGGGCCAACGCGCGCTCCTGGTCGATTGCGACCTGGGGCTCGCGAATGTCGACGTGCAACTTGGCGTGCGGCCTCAGGCGGACATCAATTCCGTCGTGCGCGGCTGGCTTGAGCTCGATGCGGCGGTGACGCCCGTGCTCGGCGGACCTGGGCGCAATGGCGGCTTCGATCTGCTCGCCGGGCATTCCGGTTCGGGCGCGCTCGCGTCGCTCAAGATCGAAGACGTGGCGCGCATCGCGAACGGCGTGCAGCGCCTCGCGCCGCACTACGATCGCGTGCTGCTCGATCTTTCCGCGGGCATCGATCCAAACGTGCTGAAATTCTGCCGCACCGCGGACCGGCTGGTGCTGGTGACGACGGAAGAACCGACCGCGCTCACCGATGCGTATGCGCTGGTGAAGCTGCTGCGCTTGCAAGGCGCCGCAACCGTGCCGTGGGTCGTCGTCAACATGGCGGAGAACCGGATCAAGGGCCGCAAGGTGTTCGATCAGTTCGCGCTGGCCTGTAACGAATATCTGGGCATGAAGCCAAAATTCGCCGGCGTCGTGACCCGCGATCCGCGCGTGCCGGATTCGATCCGCGCGCAGACGCCGCTTTCGGTGCGGCACCCGCAGAGCCAGGCCTTCGAAGACGTGATCCGGATCGTCGAGACGCTTTCGACGGGCGAAGGCTAGCGCCGCGCCGCGCGGTTGGTCGCGATCTCGTCCATCGCGGCCGCATCCGCGCGGCGCGCTGCGACAGCTTCACGCTCCGCCTGCAGCTCCATCAGCCGCTCGAGCTTCTTCAACTCGACATGCGCTTCAGTGACGAGGCCGCGCCAACGCGCGATCTCGGCATCCAGCATCGCGATCTCGGCTTCCATCGCGCGGCGGCGTTGCAGCGCGGCGGCGGCAAAGCCTCCATAGGCGCGCGAGGATTCATAGTCGGCGCGCGCGAGTTCCTGTTCGCGCGCGAGCGCCTGATCGTGCGCGGAGAGGCGCGTTTGGGCGGCGAACTTGCGGCCCTCCTCCTCCACCAGCGCGCGGCGGAGCGTATCGAGATCGCGTTGCGCGACGCGGATGAGCGTGGGCAGAGCCTTCATGGCTTATCCTTCCAGGGCGGCGGCGAGCGCGGCGAAGCTTTCGGTGAACCGCGCATTCTCATCGCGCCCCTGTGAGAGCACGGCTTCGAGCGCGGGGCGGATGCGGATCGCGCGGTCGATTGCGAGGTCCGCGCCGGCTTTATAGGCCCCGATGCGGATCAGTTCTTCCATCTCGGTGTAAAGCGAGAGCACGGCGCGCGCGTCCGTCACCAGCGCCATCTCTTCGGGCGTGTGGCACATCGGCATGAGGCGCGAGAGCGATTTGAGAATGTTGATCGCCGGATAGCGGCCGCGCTCGGCGATCTGCCGCTCCATCACGATGTGCCCATCGAGGATCCCGCGCACAGCGTCCGCGATCGGCTCGTTGTGATCGTCGCCATCGACGAGGACGGTGAAGAGCCCCGTGATCGAACCGGGCCGGCCTTCGACGCCAGGCCCTGCGCGTTCGAGCAGCTTCGGCAGCTCCGCGAACACCGACGGCGTGTAGCCTTTCGTGGTCGGCGGTTCACCGGCGGCGAGGCCAATTTCGCGCTGCGCCATCGCAAAGCGCGTCACGCTATCGACCAACAGCAGGACGTCTTTGCCCTGATCACGAAAATGTTCGGCGACCGCGCAGGCCATGTGCGGCGCGAGCCGGCGCCGCGCCGCAGGCTCATCAGATGTCGCCACGACGACGACGGAACGGCGCCGCCCCTCCTCGCCCAACGTGTCGTCGATGAACTCGCGGACCTCTCTCCCCCGTTCGCCAACCAGCGAAATCACGATCACATCGGCGTTGGCGTTGCGCGCCAGCATGGAGAGCAGGACAGACTTA
>CAZMCA010000248.1:0-3907 GCA_964564595.1 uncultured Caulobacteraceae bacterium | reverse complement strand
AGGAGGCCAAGATCGACAATCTCTGCCAGATCGCCCACCAGGTCACGATCGGGCGAGGCGTTTTGATCGCGGCGTTCGGCGGCATATCCGGCTCAACCGTTATCGGCGATCACGTGATGGCGGGCGGGCGCGTAGGCGTCGGCGATCATCGCAAGATTGGGGCGCGGGCCGTGCTTGCGGCGGGCTCAGCGGTGCTGCAGGACGTGCCGGCTGGCGAGACATGGGGTGGCTATCCGGCGCGCCCGATGCGGAAATTCCTGCGCGAAACGGCCTGGCTGTCGCGCAAGGCGCAAGGGACACGAAATGGCGGAGAGTGAAGGCGAAACCATCGGCATTGAGGAGGTGATGCGCCGCTTGCCGCATCGCTATCCGTTCCTGCTGGTCGATCGCGCAACGCACTACATCGCCAACACGTCCATTCGCGGCATCAAGTGCGTGACGGTGAACGAGCCGTACTTTCCGGGGCACTTCCCGGGCGCACCCGTCATGCCGGGCGTGATGATGATTGAAGCGATGGCGCAGACCGGCGCGCTGATGATGTCTAAGACGCTCGACGTGGACGTGTCGAAACACGTGATTCTTTTCATGTCCGTCGATAACGCGCGCTTCCGTAAGCCCGTGCTCCCAGGCGACGTGCTGGAAATGCCGGTTGAGGTCGTGTTCGCGCGCCGCAACATCTTCAAGTTCAAAGGCCGCTGCGAAGTGCGCGGCGAACTCGTGGCTGAGTGCGAGTTCGCGGCCGCCAAGGGCGACCGCTGATGGCGAAGATCCATCCCTCCGCCGTGGTCGATAAGTCTGTCGAATTCGGCGCCGACGTGGAGGTCGGCCCCGGCTGCGTGATTGGGCCGAACGTCAAGCTCGGCGATCGCACCCGCCTTGTCGCCCACGTCTACATCGAGACCAACACGGAGATCGGCGCCGACTGCGCGATCTATCCGTTCGCCTCACTCGGCGCGCCGCCGCAGGACACGTCCTACAAGGGCGAACCGACGCGTGTCGTGATCGGCAAGAACAACGTGTTCCGCGAGCATTGCACCATTCACCGGGGCACCGTGCGTGGCCGCTCCGAAACGCGCGTTGGCGACAACGGCCTCTTCATGGGCAGCATTCACATCGCCCACGACAGCATCGTCGGCGATAATGTGATCATGGCGCAGACGGCCACGATCGGCGGCCACGTGCGCGTCGGCGATTGGGCGTTCTTGGGCGGCCTTTCGGGTGTCCATCAGCACTGCCGGATCGGGCGCCACGCCTTCGTCGGCGCCTCGGCGCTGATGACGACGGACCTCATTCCCTATGGCTCAGCGATCGGCAACCACGCGCACCTCGGCGGCCTCAACGTCGTCGGCCTCAAGCGGCGCAACTTTTCTCGCGAACAGATTCACGATCTCCGCGCTGCCTACCGCCTCCTGTTTGCGGAAGAGGGCACGTTCCAAGAGCGCATCGACGATGCGGTCGAACTCTACGCCGACAATCCCGAAGTGATGGAGATCCTGAACTTCATCCGCGCCGATAGCTCGCGGCCGTTGTGTATGCCGCGGGACTGAACACTGTGGGCAGATGGGCAAAGCTCGGCATCGTAGCGGGCGGCGGCGGCCTGCCGATCGAGCTTGCCGCGTATTGTGCTGAATCGCGCGCGTCCTACACCGTTTCCCGGATCGCGCCGTTCGCGGACGCCACGCTCGCCGCACATCCTGGCCATGAGCTCAACGTCGGTGAGATCGGCGCCCGCAAGGCAGCGCTAAAGCGCGAGGGCTGCGATGCGGTCGTGATGGCCGGGATTGTAACGCGGCCTGATTTCAGTGCGGTCAAGTTCGACGAGGAGGGCGCGGCGCTTGTGCCGGCCTTCGTCGCCGCCGCGCGCGAAGGCGACGATGCGTTGCTTCGCGTGTTGATCGACGATTTCGAGCGCGCCGGTTTCCGCGTGGTCGGCGCACACGAGGCGCACCCGGGATTGCTCGCGCCCACCGGTGTGATTGGCGCGCACGCGCTGCGTGAGGAAGATCGCGCCGACATCGCGAAGGCCGCCGCTGTCGCCGCAGCGCTCGGCATATGGGACATCGCACAAGCGGTCGCCGTGTGCGCGGGCCTTGTACTTGCGGTTGAAGCGCAGGAAGGCACAGACGGACTGATCGCGCGCGTCGCCTCGTTGCGGCCAGCTATACGCGGCACGCCGGATGCACGGCGCGGTGTGCTCCTAAAGCGCCCAAAGCCCACACAGGAACGCCGCATCGATCTGCCCACAATAGGTGTTGCCACGATCGAAAACGCCGCAGCTGCCGGTTTTGCGGGGATCGCGATCGAAGCGGGCGGCGCGCTGCTCGTGGATCGTGCCGCGCTGATCGCGCGCGCCGATGCGCTCGGTCTCTTCCTCTACGGATTTTCGCCGGACACGCCATGAAGGTGTTTCTCGTTGCGGCCGAGGCTTCGGGCGACGCCTTGGGCGCCGATCTCATCCGCGCCCTGCGTGCGCGTGAGCCAGGACTGGAGATTGCGGCGATCGGCGGTGAAGCGATGGCCGCAGAGGGAGCACCGAGCGCCATCTCCATCGAGGGTTTGGCGATCCTTGGCTTCATCGATGGACTGCGTGCTTACAACCGCGTTGTAAAGAAGGTCGCTGAGGCGACCGACGCAATTATCGCCGCCAGACCCGACGCCGTCGTGCTGATCGACTCATGGGGCTTTACGCTCCGCGTCGCGCAGCAATTGAAGGCGCGCGCGCCGGCCATCAAGCGGATCAAATATATCGGTCCGCAGGTGTGGGCGACGCGCCCGGGCCGCGCCAAGACGCTGGCCGAAGCGGTCGATCATTTGATCTGTATCCACGCGTTCGAAACACCGTTCTACGCGCCGTACGGCTTGCCGTGCACGGTGAGCGGAAATCCAGCGATCGGGCGTTTCGTAGCGGGTGACGGCGCCGCATTTCGCGCGCGCCACGCAATTGGGCAGGAGGCGCAATTGCTGCTGGTGCTGCCGGGAAGCCGCACCAGTGAAATTCGCCGCGTCGGCCCGACGCTCTGGCGCGCTGCAGCGGTTCTGAAGCAAGATCGGCCCAATTTGCGCATTGGCTGCGTTGTCTCTGGCCAGGTGGCCCAAGCAGTGCGCGCCGGCGCGTTGGACGGCGTGCTGCTGATTGAGGAGCGGGAGAAGCAGGCCGCTTTCGCCGCCGCAACTGCGGCGATCGCTGCATCCGGAACTGTCACCACCGAGCTTGCGCTTGCTGGCGCGCCGGTCGTGGTGGGTTACAAACTTGGGTGGATCACGTGGGCGTTGGCGCGCTTCTTTTTGCTGAAGTCAAAGTACGTGACGCTGATGAATGTCGCGGCCGGGCGCGAGGTCGCGCCTGAACTCATCCAAACGCGGTTCACGCCAGCACTTGTCGCCGCCGCAGCAGCGCCCTTGCTTGACGATCCGGCCAAGCGCGCAGCGCAGATCGCCGCGCAAGACGCCGCGCTTGATGCCATGGGGCGGGGAGGGCCGCCGGCAGCTGAGATCGCCGCAGGCGCCGTCCTGAGTGTTGTGCGCGCCGCTTAGCGCTTCGCGAGCGGCACGTATTCGCGCTTCGGTGCGCCCGTATAGACTTGGCGGGGGCGTGCGATCTTCTGCGACGGATCTTCGATCATCTCGGACCATTGCGCAATCCAGCCGACCGTGCGGGCCACCGCGAAGAGCACCGTGAACATGGACGTCGGAATGCCCATCGCCTTCAGCGTGATGCCCGAATAGAAATCGATGTTCGGATAGAGCCGACGCTTGATGAAGTACTCATCACTGAGCGCGATCTTTTCGAGTTCGACAGCGACCTTGAGAAGCGGATCGTCCTTGATGCCGACTTCGTTGAGCACCTGGTGGCAAAGCTTCTGCATCGCCGTGGCGCGGGGATCGTACTTCTTATAGACGCGGTGCC
>CAZMCA010000247.1:0-3967 GCA_964564595.1 uncultured Caulobacteraceae bacterium | reverse complement strand
CTATCGCCGCGGATAAGAAGTATTTCACCACCAACACGCACCGCCGACAGCCGAACTCTGAGAACGAGCAGACCCGGCTCACCGTGCTCTCATGCATCTCAATCGCGGTCGCGATGGTCTTCAAGTTCAGCGGGCGCAGATGCGCGACGCCGTACGCGAAGAAACCGTCCTGCTGGCGCACGATTTCGCGCGCGACTTTGAGGATCGTCTTGGCGCGCTGATCGAGGCTTTTGACGAGCCATGAGGCGTTCGCGGCGCATTCGGTGAGGAAGGCTTTGTCTTCCTCTTTCTTCGCGGTCTTCGAGACGGTCGCGTAATAGCGCTGGTTCATCAGCACGCGCGGCATCGTCTCGGTGTTGAGTTCGACGACCCAGGAGCCATCGGGCGCGCCGCGCACGAACACGTCTGGGATCACGGTTTGCGCGGGGCCGCCGCCGAAGGCCGCGCCTGGTTTTGGCGTCAGCGCGCGGATTTCGCCGATCATGTCGGCGAGATCTTCGCGATCGACTTCGCAGACGTGCATCAGCCGCTCCATCTGCCCTTTCGCGAGCAGATCGAGATTGGCGACGAGCGCTTGCATGGCCGGATCGTAGCGTTTGCGTTCGATGAGCTGGAGCGCGAGGCACTCGGCCATGTCGCGCGCCATGATGCCGGTGGGCTCAAAGCCCTGCATGATCTTGAGGACGCCGAGGACGTCGTCTTCCGCGCAGCCGAGCTGGCGGGCGAGTTCGTCGGTGTTGACGCGGCAATAGCCCCAGTCATCGACCGCATCGATCAGCACGCCGCCGATCACGCGCTGCACAGGCGTGACGCCGGCGGCGGAGAGTTGCTTGTCGAGATGTTCGGCGAGCGTGAGGTCGCTCGTCAGCGTGTCTTCGATGCCGGGGAGATCGTCGAGGCTCTTGCCGGAGGAGGCTTTCGACCAATCGGTCAGCGGCGCTGCGCCCGCGTCGGCGAGATCGGCGCCGGACATATCGGGGTGCATGGCGCTCATGTCAGCGTCCATGTCGGCTTCGCGCGCGGCGCCGTGCTCGTCGAACGAGAGACCTTCGTCTTTGCTGGCGGTTTCACGTTCGCGATCGGCGGGGTCGTTTTCGACGCGCTCCAAGAGCGGATTGCGCTCAAGTTCGCCTTCGATGAATTCGGCGAGCTCCATGTTGGAGAGCTGCAGCAGCTTGATGGCTTGCTGGAGCTGCGGGGTCATCACCAGGGACTGGCCCTGGCGCATCTCTAAACGGGGAGCGATGGCCATCGGCGCTAGCCCTGCGCCTTGCGGGCGCACATGCGTGTGCTGCGACGATCCACCTGATAACGCCCCATAAATCCCGCAGCGGAGCTTCTGCCCGCCTTGAGCGCGCTGCTTTGATGCGCGCGCCGTGATGCGATCTATGCGCTGGGCGCCGTTAGGATTTCGTGAAAACCGGGCGCGCGGCCCGAAATTTGCTGGGGCGCGAAGCGCCCAGTGCAATCAAGTGCTAACGCGGCGTTAGGCGTACTGATCGCCGAGATACACTTTCTTGACGGCCTCGTTCTTGAGGATCGCGTCGGGCGTGCCTTCGAACAGCACTTCGCCGTCATACATGATCGAGGCGCGATCGACGATCTGCAGCGTTTCGCGGACGTTGTGATCGGTGATGAGGATGCCGAGGCCGCGCTGCTTCAGGAACGTGATCAGTTCGCGGATGTCGTTGATGGCGAGCGGATCGATGCCGGCGAAGGGCTCATCGAGCAGCATGAAGCTCGGGCGCGCGGCGAGGGCGCGGGCGATCTCGACGCGGCGGCGCTCGCCGCCGGAGAGCGCATTGGCCGGCGCGTCGCGCAGGTGATCGACGCGCAGTTCGCCGAGCAATTCATCGACGAGTTCTTTGCGGCGCGAATGGCTGCGCTCGGTGAGTTCGACGACGCTCATCACGTTCTGCTCGACCGTGAGGCCGCGGAAGATTGACGGTTCTTGCGGCAGATAGCCGACGCCGAGGCGCGCGCGCTGATACATCGGCAGCGTCGTCACGTCCTGGCCGTCGAGCAGGATCTGGCCCTGATCGACCTGCACGAGGCCGGTGATCATGTAAAAGCACGTCGTCTTGCCCGCGCCGTTGGGGCCGAGGAGGCCGACGATCTCGCCGCGGCGCAGGAACAGCGACACTTCCTTCACGACGCGCCGGCCGCGATAGGATTTGCCGATCTGAATTGCCGCCAGACCGGACGTGTAAGCGTCCTGCGTTGCGTCCAATCGGGGTGCTGCGCCCTCAGGCATAATCCTCGCCCGTGCTTTCAGGATGACGACGCGCGCGTGCGCAGCCGCTTAGCGGTCTAGTTGGACGTTTCCTGGCGCGGACGGAAGACGCCGCGCACACGTTGGCCGTCACGCGGGCGCATGGTGGAAGTGCCGCCCTTGATGCGCAGCACCATCGTTTCGCCGCGCAGGACGTTGTCTTCGCCGGCGACGACGACGTTGCCGGTGAAGGTGACCGTATCGGCGGCGGTTTCGTAGACGGCGCGATCGCCGCGGGCCTGTTGGGTGGGACGCACGTAATAGACTTCGCCGACGGCGATCATGCGCTCGATATCGCCCGAGGCGAGGCCCGTCGCGGCGGTCTGGCCGGCGTTGGCGAAGTAGAGCGTGACTTCGTTGGCGCGCAGGCGCGCATCGTTTTGCACGATGTCGACTTCGCCGGTGAGGACGAGGCGCTTTTCAGCGTCGAAATACTCAAGATTGTCAGCGCTATAGGAGACGGGGCCGTTCTGCTCGCTGAGCTGGGCGTAGGCCGGGGCGGCGCCCGCGGCCGCCAGCGCGGCGGCTAGAAAGAGGGACCGCGCCAGAATGGGCCGCGTCATCGGTTGGCTGCTCCCGGTTGTTCCTGACGCGCTTCAGGCACCTGGCCGCTGACGTTGCCGCGGAGCACGAGGGCGCGATCACTGTTGCGAATCTCATAGGCGTCCGCGCGCACCACGCCAAGCGGGCCGGCGCCGGTGACGCCCTGGTCGCCCCGGATATGGCCTTCGCGGAGGTTGATCAGCATGCCGGGGCTGGAGAAGCGGTTGCCCGACGCATCGGAAAAGAGGACGCCGCCGGCCATCTGGATCGTTTCGGCCGTCTCGTCATAGATCCCGCGGGGCGCGACCAGGGTGTGGCCGCGGATCGTGCGGTACACGGGCGCCGCAAGCGTCAGCAGGCGGGTGGCCGAGTTTTCACGCTCGGCGACGTCTGCGGTGAGCTGGTAGGCCTCGCCCTCGGTGTTGGTGCCGGTGAAGCGGGGGGCGATGATCCGCAGCGGCGTGGCGCCGCCATAGACCGGGCCCCAGAGCCCGTCCGGGCTGAAGAGGGTCATGAACACGAAGACCGAGGCGAGCGCCGAGCCCGCCAGCCCGACGAACACGCGCCGCAGCAGGAAAATCAGCCGCGAACGCGCCCGCGCCTCCTGGAGCGAGGCTTCGCGCTGCGGCTCCCAGACGGAGGTGCGGTGGTCGGCGTAGGCGGCTGTCATCGTGCGGCGCGAGGATTGCGCTAGGGCGAGGGCGGAAGCAAGGCGGCCCGCTGGGGATAGGGCGGGCGGTTTGAGTGGCGCGCGGCGCGGGGGGCGGTAAGCTCAGCCTTGCCGAGGAGGGGGAAACCAAGGAGCGCGCATGCGCCGGTCTCATCTTTTGTCCACGCTCGCGGCGGCCGCTTTGGCGCTCGCGGGCGCCGCCAACGCTCAACAAAGCACGACCACGACTGCGCCGACGCGCATGGACGTGTTGCGCACCGCGCCGCCCGCGACGAGCGGCGCGAGCGCGCATGATCTGCGCACCGGCGCCAGTTCGTCAGGGGACAGTTCGAGCACGGGCCGGCCGACGGGCGATGCGTCGTCGCTTCGGACAGGCGCATCGACCGGAAGCGCCGCGGACGCGCGCACCGCCACGCCGGGCGGGGGCACGCAAGGCGCTGCGGGATCGGCGGCGGCGGCGCGGACTGCGCCGGGCGGCGTGA
>CAZMCA010000246.1:0-3972 GCA_964564595.1 uncultured Caulobacteraceae bacterium | reverse complement strand
TCAGCGCGCCCGTTTGTGGATAACCGGTCCCGCGCGCCACACCGTGCGCTGTCCTACGCAAGGCGCTGATTTCCCGGCGCAAAAAAGGGTGGCGACCCCATGTGGAAACGCGGTTCGCTAGCGCTGGGGATTGGGATCGCGACATTAGTTGCGGCGCTTGCCTGCGGCACCGGTTTCGTCGCCGAAATATTCCAACATCAGACCGCGCTCGGCGCGCCAATGTTCGCGAACACTTACGCGCCTTGGATGGTGTTGGAATGGCGCGCGAAGTGGGGCGAAACCTATCCGCGTCCGTTCGCCGTTGCCGACCTCATCCTTAGTGCGGGCTTTGTCGCAGCCATTGGCGCGAGCGCACTTGTCCTACTCCAAGGCAAGCGCATCAAGCCGTTCGGTCTCGCCGCCTGGGCCCGCTTCGAGGATGTCCGGGAAGCAGGCCTCTATGCCGAAACCGGGTGTGTGCTCGGCAAGTTCGAAGGCGAACTCCTGTGCTTTGACGGCGTGGAGCATCAGATCCTGATCGGCGCGTCGCGCTCGGGGAAGGGGCGCGGCCACGTGGTGCCGACGCTGTTGTCCTGGCCGCACTCGGCGCTGGTGCTCGACGTCAAGGGCGAACTTGCCGATGGCGATGCGCGTCACGCCTTTCCCGGCACGGCCGGTTTTCGCGAGCGCCTGGGTCCGGTGCTGCGCTTTGCCCCGACACGCCTCGACTCCGCCTGCTTCAATCCGCTGAACGAAGTCAGGAAAGGCGCCAACGAAGTCCGCGATGTCCAGAACATTGTTGAAATCCTAGTCGATCCGCAGGGCGATGGCCGCCATCAGGACTTCTGGGATCGATCGGCCAAGAACATTCTCGTCGGCGTCATCCTGCATGTGCTCTACGCCGAACCGCCCGAGCGCAAGACGCTCGCCGTGGTGCGCGAGAAACTCCGCGACCTCGACGCCACGGCACAGCTGATGAAATCGACGCTGCACCGGCTCAACCCCACGACCAATCAGCCCGAAGTGCACCCGGAAGTGTTGCACGCCGCCGAGAGCTTTCTCGCCGGCGAGGAGCGTCTCCAGTCCGGGGTCAAGGCGACGGCGGAGAGTTTCTTCGGCCTCTTCGCCGATGAGATCGTCGCGCAGAAAACGGCGCGGTCCGACTTCCGGATCGGGGACCTGATGTGCGGGGAGAGACCTGTCACGCTCTTTCTGCAGCCCCCGCCGTCCGACGCTCTGCGCCTGATGCCGCTCCTGCGCCTCATCATCAACCAGATCGCGCGTTCGCTGATGGAGGACCAGGCGGCGGACGCGCAGGGCAGGGCGAAAAACCATCGGCTACTACTGATGCTCGATGAATTTCCGCTGCTGGGGCGCATGCCTTTCTTTGAGACGATGATGGGCGGCATGGCCGGCTATGGGCTGAAAGCCTTTCTGGTCTGCCAATCGCTCAACCATGTCACCAAGGCTTACGGCCGTGACAACGTCATTCTCGACAACTGCCATCTGGTCACCTCGTTCGCCGCTGCCGACGGCGACACCGCCAAACGGATCGCCGACATGGCGGGCGAAGCCTGGGAGCTTAGGGAAAGCGAGACCCGCAAGCGCCCTCAACCCATTCTCGGCTGGCGCGAGGGCTCGACGACGCTGCGGGAAGAACGGCGTCCGCTCCTGCTGCCCGCCGATGTGCGCTCGCTGCCGCGCGATGAACAGCTCATCTTCGTGTCCGGCGTGAAGCCCATCCGCGCCAAGAAGATCAAGTTCGATGAGGAGGCTGTGTTTCGAACGCGCCTCGTCCCAAGCCGTCACGCGCCGGTCGCGCTGACGACAGCGCACGATTGGCGAGACGTGCGTCCCCTTGGCGTCGTACCGCAACAACCGCCGCGCCGCTCGAAGCCGGCTATGGCGCGGCCGTTGGCGCCGCAGCGCGATCTCTTCGCCCAGGACGCGGTCAACCCGCAGAAGATATCGGACCTCGCGCTCGCCGGCTTTCGCGGCGCCGACGGCGCGATCCTTCCGCCGCCGGGACGCGACGCTGCGCCGCCAAAAGGCCTGCCACTCACGCCGCCGACGCCACTGGCGTCTGACGCGACGGGCGCAACCGCGGGCGCCGATACCCTTGAGCGTCCAGCGGCGCCGCGCCGGCGCAGAGCGAAAGGGATCTGATGGCGGCCAAGAAACTCACCGTCTATCTGCCCCCGGCGCTCAATGAAAAGGTGCGCAAGGCGGCGCGCGACCAGCACCGCTCGGAATCGAGCGTCGTGCTTGAAGCGGTGAAGGCGCGGCTGGAACGGGGCGAGGCCACCAACGCCGCCATCGAGGAAAGCGCGCGCCGCCAGCTCTCGCGCGTGGACGCACGCCTGGAAAAAGTGATCGGCGAAGGCCTCATCCTGAAGGAGATCGTGCTCCTCTTCGTTCGCGTCTGGCTGGAGCACAATCCCCCCATCGATGAGAGCCTCGAAGAGAGTGCGGCCGCCAGCGCCGAGGCCCGTTTCGAGCGCTTCCTCGATTTCGTGGCCCAGCAATTGTCTCCGGGCAAATCGCTGAGCGAAGGCGCGCTCTCCTTCACGCCCGTGCTCACGAACAGCCACGATGCGAGCGCGGAGGTGCGTTCATGAGTGCGACGCCGCTCTCCATCGTCACCGCGCGCCGGCGCTCGGCGCTGACGCGTGCGCTCGGACCCTCCATTGCAGCCGCCCTGGAGGCCGAGGACGTTGTCGAGGCGCTGGTTAACGCCGACGGCCGGGTCTGGTTGGACCGCGTGGGCGTCGGCCTCATCGCCACGGGCCACGTTCTATCGGCCCCAGACCGCGAAGCCGCGATCCGGCTCCTGGCGCATGAAGCCGGCGAGACGGTCGGCGAGGACAGACCAGCGCTCGCCACGATCCTGCCCGACAGCGCCGCGCGCGTGCAAGCGTTGCTGCCTCCGCTGGTGGACGCGCCGATCTTGGCGATCCGCAAGCGCCCGTCCGCCATCTTCACGCTGACCGATTATGTGCGCGACGGGATCGCCACCGAAGCGCAAGCGGCGATGCTGGCGCAAGCGGTGCGCGCCAAGCGCAACATCGTCGTCGCCGGCGGCACCGGCAGCGGCAAGACGACGTTGCTGAATGCACTGCTCGCCGAAGAACCGTTCCGGCAATCGCGCGTTGTCATTCTGGAAGACACCGCCGAACTCCAATGCGCCAACCCAAATTGCGTGCAGCTCCTCACCAAGCGCACCGAGCCGGCGATCAGCATGCTCGATCTGGTGCAGATGACGCTCCGGCTCCGGCCCGACCGCATCGTCGTCGGCGAAGTCCGCGATGGCGCCGCACTCGAAGTCCTCAAAGCCTGGAACACCGGCCATCCGGGCGGGCTGCTCACCTTGCACGCCAATTCGGCCGCCGATGCGCTGACGCGGCTTGAAGACCTTTGCATGGAAGCGCGCGCGACGCCGCCCAAGCGCCTGATCGCCAGCGCCATCGACATGATCGTGTTCATCGCCCGGCGTGAAGGCGGGCGCGTCATTACCGAAATTCTGGAGACCGATGCGATCAAGGAGGAGAGCGCATGAAACGCCAAAGATTGATTGGAACATTGGCGTGGGCGATCGCGCTGTTCGTGCTCGCCGCGCCCGCCTACGCCGCAGGCAGCGGCATGCCGTGGGAAGGTCCGCTGCAGCAGATCGTCGATTCCATCACCGGCCCGGTCGCGCGCGCCGCCGCAGTGATCGCCATCGTCATCGCTGGCGTCACCATCATCTTCTCCGAGGGCGGGGGCGGGGTGCGCAAGCTCGCGTTCGTGGGCCTGGGCATCGCCATAATGTTCGCGGCGGTCTCGTTTTTCCTGGATTTCTTCGGTTTCGCCGGCGGGGCGACGATATGAACGCCGACGCCGAATCAGAACCTGAAGGCTATCGCATACCTTTAAGAACCTCGCTCACGCGCCCGATCCTGATGGGCGGTGTGCCGCGTAACTTCGCGATTCTCAACGCCACCATCGGTGCGGCGA
>CAZMCA010000245.1:0-3978 GCA_964564595.1 uncultured Caulobacteraceae bacterium | reverse complement strand
AGGCGCTGGCGCGCGCGCTCAAATTGCCGGACGGGCCGTGTTGCGTGGTTTGGCAAAGCGGAGAGGGCGAAAGCGCGATGCCCTGGGCGCTCACAGCGCCGCTCCGGGTGCCCTATCCGGCGCTCGCCAAGCGCATCGGCGTCGAAGGCGTGGCGATCGTCGATTTCGAAATTGGCGCTGACGGAACGCCAAAACACATCGCGTGCGTGGACGCGTGGCCGGCAGATATTTTCTACGAGGCCGCCGCGACCTCGCTCCGGCAGGCGCGCTTTGTGGTGAAGCCGGGCGCTACGGCGCGGTTCGGCGCGAGCTTCCGGATGCCGTTCGTGTTCCGGATCGCCGGCGCCGCGAAGTTGAAGGATCGGGGCAAGCGGGCGCTGCCGCACAGGCCGGTGATGATCGCGGCTGTCCGCGCTGCTGAGAAGCTCGCCCGCCGGGCCTAATCCGGGCGTTAAATCAACGTCATGGGCCGCTCAACGTGTTGGCGTTAATGAAGAATTAACCTGCCTCAACGCTTGTTAACATTCCGGCTCAGTGTGCTCGGTTTCCTTCACGGGGCCGGCAGGCGAGAATCGCGATTGGGCGGTAGCCGATTCGTCGGCAAGTGATGGAAGAGGGGTCCCTCTGTGGACAGCGGATTTGCGGCCTTTGTGGTCGCGGCGGGCTCCGCCGCGCTCGGCATTGCGGCACTGCTCTGGGCGTTGCGCGTCACGGACGGCGCCAACGGCTCGATGAAGCGCATGCGCGACCGCGAGCGCCTCCTGGAAGACAAGATCGCCGCAGCTGACCAGGTGTTCGGCGCCCACCCTGGCGCGGTGCTCATTTGGGATGATCCGCCGGGCGTTTCCGATCTCAACGATTGGGGCCAGCCGCGGATGTATGGCTCGGCGCTGGCGCTCGCCAATCTGCTGCGCTTCTCGGATTCCACCGTTCAGGGCGACGCCGCGATCCGCATCCTGCACGGCCTTTCAGCGTTCGACGCGACGGACGCCGCGGGCGCCGTGACGCGCCTTGCGCCGACGCTGGCGCGGCTCCGGCGCGAGGGCGCGCCGTTCTCACTGACGATTTCGACGCCCGATGGCGTGTTCGTCGAACTCGATGGCCGCACGGCGGGCGCGCGCGTCGTCGTTTGGATTCTGGATGCGAGCGTGCGCGGCGTTGAGGACAGCGTCGGGCGCGGTGTGGTGCGCGGCAGTCATGAGAAGATCGCGCTCGATGTCAGCGCGCCTATCAAGATGCTTGCGAACGCGCCGTTCATGGCATGGCGCGTGTCGAGCGCGCTGAAGCTCGAATGGGCGAACAATTCCTATCTCGAAGCCCTCGAAGCGAAGTCGCTCGATCAGGCGCTGGCGCGCAATCTTGCGCTTGACGCCGCCGCGACCGAGCAAGCGCGCAAGGTGATCGAAACGGGCGAGACGATCGAGGAAACGCGCTTTTGCGTGGTCGGCGGCGAGCGGCGCGCGCTGCGCGTGGTGATGAGCCCTGTCTCGGGCGGCGCTTCGGGCGTTGCGCTCGATGTGACGGAAGCGGAAGCCGCGCGCGACCAGATCGCGCGCCAAGCGCGCGCGCATGACGAGACGCTCAATCATTTGAGTGAAGGCGTCGTCGTGTTCGGGCCCGACCGGCGGCTTGTGTTTCACAACACGGCGTTCGCGGAGATGTGGGATCTTGAGCCCTCATTCCTCGCGGACCGGCCAACGCACGCGGCGTGGCTCGATTATCTCAAGGAGCGCCGCAAGCTGCCGGCGCATGCGAGCTACGCGGAGTGGCGCGCGGGCGAACTGGCGCTCTACCAGGAAGTCGCCGATCTGCCGGAAGCGCTCTGGGTGCTGCCGGAAAGCCGGACGCTGCGCATCGTCCGCCAGCGCCATCCGGGCGGCGGGCTGTTGCTGATCTTCAGCGATATGACGAACGAGATCACGCTGCGCTCGCAGTACGCTGCACTGCTGCAAACGCAGAAGGCCGCGCTCGACCGCCTGCACGAAGGCATCGTGGTGTTCGGGCTGGACGGGCGCTTGAAGCTCTCGAACAGCGCGTTCGCCAATATGTGGAAGCTTGGGCCGGACGATCTGGAGCTGGAGCTTGGCTTCGAGAACGTGGTGCAGCTGTGCGAGCCGCTGTTCCACGATCGCGCGATCTGGTCGCAAGTGCGGGCGCGGATCACCGATCCTTCACCGGAGGCGCGCGTCGAATTCCGCGGAGAAATGCGCCGCTCGGACGAGACGATCGTCACGTTCCTGACGCGGCCGCTGCCCGATGGCGCAACGCTCGTCGCGTTCCTCGAAGTGACGGCCACCAAGCGCGTGGAGGAAGCGCTGCGCGACCGCGCCGAAGCGTTCGAAGCGGCGGACCGGTTGAAGACGGAGTTCGTTCAGAACGTCTCGCTGCAATTGCGCAATCCGCTTCAGGCGATCACCGGCAATGCCGAATTGCTCGGGCAATTCCTGTTTGGGCCGTTGAACGATCGGCAGGTCGAGCAGGTTGGCGCGATCCTCGAAGCGTCCGACAATTTGTCGAGCCTCGTGAACAACATTTTGGATGTGGCGCTGGTTGAAGCTGGCGGACTGCAGCTCGATCTCGATGCAGTCGATGTGTACAGCGTACTGAAGGAGAGCGTGACGAAGGCGGTTTCTTCAGCGCGCGATACGGAAGTGCAGATCAAGGTCGCGTGCGATCCGGGCATTGGCGTGATCCAGGCCGATCCGGCGCGGATCACGCAGGTGCTGGTGAACCTGCTGTCGAATTCGCTTCGGCACACCGAGCGCGGCGATCAGATCACGGTGGGCGCCGAGCGGCTCGATGGCGTTGTGCGGCTTTACGTTGCCGATACCGGACGCGGCATGGGGCCCGATGCGCAAGCGCACGCGTTCGATAGTTTCCAGAGCGGCGATCGGCGCGGCGCTGGTCTTGGGCTCGCGCTGGTGCGTTCGTTCGTGACGATGCATGGCGGCTGGGTCGCGATCACGAGCGAGCCGGGGCAGGGCACGACGGTGACCTGCCATCTGCCGGCCGAACCGATCATGGCGCCGCCGCCCGCGCCAGAGCCGCCGCGCAAGCGCGCCGCTTAAGAGCGCTGCCGCCGCGCGCCTGATGCGCTAGGCTGCGCTTATGCGGAGTTGGGGCCAATCGGCGGACATGGATGTTCTGACCGCGATCGTGCTCGCGGTCGCGGCGTTTGCGGCGCTGGTCTATGTCGCGCGCAATTTTCGCACGCTGCCGTGGCGCTCGCTCTTCGTGTTTGTGGCGGCGCTCGTGGCTTTCGCGGCGGCGTGGTTCTTTGCGTTCTTTCAGATACGACTGATGTGAAAACGGCGGCCCGATCGCTCGGGCCGCCGCGTCGCTCACGTGCTTGGAGCGCGTTAGCGCACGTTCAGCGTGAAGTTCGAGCCGTTGCCTTCGAACGACACGACCTCGATGTAGTAGATGCCGGCCTGCGGGTTCGCGATTTCGACCGTCTCATCGACGTTCTGATACGCGTTCGATTTCCACTGATAGTTCTGGCCTTGCGAGATATCGACGCCCTGCACGGTGCTGATCGCGCCGTGGCCGACGTAGAGATCGAGGTCGGCGGAGAGGCCGGAAAGTTGGATCGTCACGTTGCGCGTGCCGCCCGGCACATCGACGCAATAATACGTGGCGTTCGCGGGATAGGGATTGCGGGTGGCGGCAAGTTGCGACTGCGTCGTCGAGCCGAGCGCAATTGGCTGGGCCGGGTTGTCACATGAGGCGGGCGCTGCAGCGGTTTGCGTCGCGTTGGCGCCGCCGGCGGCGTTGTCAGCGGCGCCCTGAGGCGCGCCAGCGCCAGATTGGCCGCAAGCTGCGAGCGCGGCGGCGCATGCAAGGGCGAGAATGGTTGAGCGCAGCGTCATGATGTTCCCCTCAAAAGCAAAGCGCGGGGCCCGGGAGCGCCCGGCGCGCCCCCGCCATATCACCGTTTAGGGGAAGCCCCAGCTGAAATTTTAAAGAAAGGGGGGGGCG
>CAZMCA010000244.1:0-3980 GCA_964564595.1 uncultured Caulobacteraceae bacterium | reverse complement strand
GAACACGCCGATCTCATCGAGCGCCAGCGCCCAGGGGAACAGGAACGCCACTTCGAGGTCGAAGATGATGAAGAGGATCGAGACAAGGTAGAAGCGCACGTCGAACTTCATCCGCGCGTCGTCGAATGCGTTAAAGCCGCATTCATAGGCCGACACCTTCTCACGATCCGGCGAACGTGGCGCGACGATCCAGGCAGCGAGCATGAAGCCCCCGCCCAGCACGGTCGCGATTCCCAGGAAAAAGATGATCGGCAAGTAGGCCGTCAGATCGAGGCCCATGCGCTCTCCCGCAGGTGCGAAATGCTTAAAACGCGCGGACGCTAATCGCGCTCGCAATCGAACGCAACACCGCCGCAGCGTTGAGATTTCAGGGAGAAATGGCGCGAGTGACGGGGCTCGAACCCGCGACCTTCGGCGTGACAGGCCGACGCTCTAACCAACTGAGCTACACCCGCATTCGCGAGACGGCGGGACTTAGGCCAAGCCTCCCCGCCGGTCAAGCAAGCGGACTGGCGCTTGCGAGATCGGCGCCACACGCCGCAAGCTTCCGACCGATCCGCCCGAACCCGCGCGCTTTCGGGGTACACCCTTGCCGCCTTGAGTGTTAACAAGGGCCGTTGTTGGGCCGGCGTTGGGGAACGTCAGGGGAGTAAGTTCATGGGCGGAATTGTCCGTATTCTTTTGATCGTCGTCGCGGTTCTCGCGGTGCTTGTTGGCGTGTCGTTCTTCGCGCTGCCAAGCCGCGCCACCAAGACGGAAACCGTTGAAATCGCGCGCCCTGCCGCCAGCGTCATCGCGCGGCTTTCCACCATGCCGGCCGGCGCGCCTGTCGCTGACGGCGTCACGCAGACCGTCACCGCAACGGAAGGCAACACGATCACGGCCGATCTTGCCTTCCCAGAAGGCCAAACCGGCCGGGCGACCTATGTCGTGACCGAAAATGGCGCGAACGCCTCCACCGTGCAGGTCAAAATCGAAAGCCCGCTTGGCGCCAACCCGCTCGATCGCATCCAGGGTCTCACCGGCGCACCGGCAGAGCCCTATCTGACGGCCGCTGTCGCGAGCGTCACGCAGGACCTGAGCGCCCTGCCCGAAGGCAGCTTCACCGGCCTTGCCTATGACATCGTGCAAGTCGAAGCGCGGCCGTTCCTCTTCATCGAGGCGACGGTCCCGCAAGACGCAGCCGCCATCAAGGAAGCAGTGGCGCAAAGCCTCGTCCTCGTGAACCCGATCATGCGCCGCTACAATCTTACGCAAGCGGGCCCGCCGGTTGCGGTCGAAACTGCGTGGGAAAACAACACCTACTCGTTCCAAGCCGGGGTTCCGTTCACCGGCACGCCACCGCGCGTCCTCGTCGGCGTCCGGGCCGGGCAGACCCCGGCCGGCACGGCGATCCGTGTTCGCTTCCAGGGTTCGGAAGAAGATGTGCTGCCCACCTACACGCAGATGGAAGCGCTGATCGCGGCGGCCCGCCTTGAGCAAGGCCGCTCTTTCGAGATTTACTACGATGATCCGACAGCCACAGGCGGCTCCGTGAACCGGGAAATCTACTACCTGGTGACCGGCGACACCTCGCGTCTGGCCCAGCTCGCCCCTTCGGCGGGCGTCCCGGCAGCGCTCCCCGCTCCGGCTGCGACGCCAGCGGCTGCGCCCGCTTCGGCAGCTGAACCCGCAGCCGCCGCGCCAGCCTCGGCCGCAGCGACGCCGGCACCCGCGCCGGTCCAGTAGCCCAAGCCAAAACTAAAAGATGCGGCCGCGATCACCCGATCGCGGCCGTTTTTCTTTGCCCGCCACCCTTCCTCAGCCAAGCAACCAGGCCACAACCTGATACCTTGTCTTGACAAGGTACTTTATCGGGCGCATTTGAGGCGCGTGGAAACCGAAGAAAAATTTGTCGCGCTGCGGAAGGGGCTCCTCGAGTTCGCCGTCCTGCGCGTGATTTCGGGGGAGACGGTCTATGCGGCCGATATCCTGGCGCGGCTGGCTGCGGCCGATTTCGCCACCCAGGAAGGCACCCTCTATCCCCTCCTCTCCAAGCTCCGCCGCGATGAGCTCGTTGACTACGAGTGGCGTGAGAGCGAGGCGGGGCCGCCGCGCAAATATTACCGGCTGACGCCTAAGGGCGCGGCCCTCCTCGATGAGTTGGGCGCCTATTGGCGCCGGCTCAACGAAACCATCGCATCTTTGGGGCGCTGAGCATGGAACGGGTTGTTTCCGTCAATCTCAATGGGCGGGCCTATCAGCTCGAGGAGCGCGCGCACGATGCGCTCGCCGCCTATCTCGGCCGTGCGGGCGCAGCGCTGACCGACAATCCCGACAAGTCCGAAATCCTCGGCGATCTTGAACAAGCCATCGCCGATAAGTGCGCGGCCTATCTAAACGCGCACAAGCAGGTCGTCACCGGCCCCGAAATGGCGCGCATCCTCGAAGAGATGGGGCCGGTAGGCGACGAGGCGGACAGCGCAACGCGCAGCGACGAGCAGCCGCGTTCCGGCGCGAGCTACACACAAGAGCCGCCCCGCAAACGCCTCTACCGAATCAAGGAAGGCGCCATGATCAGCGGCGTCTCCACCGGCATGGCGGTCTATTTCGACATCGACGTCGCGCTCATCCGCGCGCTCTGGGTTGTCGCCGCAATCTTCACGAACCTGCTCGCAGTCGTCGTTTACATCGTGATGATGTTCGTCGTGCCCTCGGCGAACACGTCCGAAGAATGGGCCGCGGCGCGCGGCGTGCCGTTCAACGCGCAAGGCGTGATCGACGACGCTAAGAAGCGCTACGCCGATTTCGAAGCGCGCGGCGGCTGGCAACGCTGGGGTTTCACGCGCGGCGCAGATCCGATGCGGTTGCATCGGCGCCGTGCGCGTTACCGCGCCGAACGCGCCGCGTTTCGCGAAGAACGCAGAGCTTGGCGCGAGGGGCGCAACGCCGCAATGGCGGAGCCCGTCTCGCCCCCGCCCGGCTATTTCACGCAAGTCTTCGCCGGCTTCATCGCGGTGATCTTCTCGATCGTCAGCGCGGCCTTCACGATCGCCTTCCTGCTCGCGGTGTTCTCACTTGCGACCACGGGCGCCGTGTTCGGGCACATGCCGCCGGTGTCGCTGCCGATCTGGCTCGCGCTTGTCCTGCTCATCGTCGTCTACGCCGCGATCGCAACGCCGATCGGCGCCATTCGCCGCGCTTCGTTCCGCGCCCTCTCCGGGCGCAGCATGCGCGGGCGTGACGATGGCATGGACGGCATCCTCACGCTTGTCCTCACCGGCCTCTTCATCTGGCTCGCGTGGCGCTTCATTCCGGGCGCGGACGCGGTCCTCGACAGCATCATCGCGTGGTTCAACCTTATCTGGCGGGAGATACAGATATGAACGCTGCACAGCTCGATCCGCGGCTCGCACCGCGCATTGCCGAGCGCCTCGAAACGCGGCTCGCCGCGCGCTGGCCAAGCCCCACGTGGTTTGCCCGTGAACTCGCGCTCCGGCTCGCCTTCGTCGGCTCATTCATCCTGTTCGTGTGGCTCGCTTGGGCGTTCTGGCCCGATGCGCATGACGCGCTTGAGCATGGCGCGGCCCTCCTCGACCGCGCGCTCCAACTCTAATCTGCGGGAGAAACGCCCATGACCGCATTCGCACTCGACCTCGAAGACGAAGCCGACCTCGTCATGCTCTTCGTCTTCGGCGCACTCGCCACCTGGCTCGCCTGGATGTACTGGCCGCCGGCGCGGGAGATGCTGGCGTGTGTGTTCGGCGGCTAGCCTAGAGCGGAATGTTATCGTGCTTCTTCCAGGGGTTCTCGACCTTCTTATGCTTCAGCGCCTTGAGCGCGCGGGCGATGCGCTTGCGCGTTTCGTTCGGCATGATGACGTCATCGAGGTAGCCGCGTGAGGCGGCGACGAAGGGGTTCGAAAACCGCGCTTTATAGTCTTCCGTGTGCGCGTCGATCTTGGCCGGGTCGCCGATGTCGGCGCGGAAGATGATCTCGAC
>CAZMCA010000243.1:0-4032 GCA_964564595.1 uncultured Caulobacteraceae bacterium | reverse complement strand
CTCGTCCACTACGTCGAAGACCTCGGCGCCGCGACGGCCGTGTTCCGCAACGACGCGATCACGCCGGCGGAGATCCTCAAGAAGAAGCCCAAGGGCGTGATCCTCTCGCCCGGGCCCTGCACGCCGAACGAAGCCGGCGTGTGCCTCGCGTTCCTCGGTGCCGCGCCGAAAGAGCTGCCGATCCTTGGCGTGTGCCTCGGGCATCAGGCGATTGGCCAAGCGTTCGGCGGCGAGATCGTGAGCGCGCGCCACATCATGCACGGCAAGCTGAGCGAGGTGCGCCACAGGGGGCGCGGCCTCTTCCGCGGCCTTCCCTCCCCGCTCACCGCCACGCGCTACCATAGCCTCGCCATCAAGCCCGACACGTTCCCGGACGTGCTCGAGATCGACGCCGAGACGGACGACGGCGAGGTCATGGGAATGCACCACAAAGAGCGGCCAATCTTCGGCGTGCAGTTCCATCCCGAAAGCATCGCCTCCCAGCACGGTCACGCCATGATCGGCGCCTTCCTCGACGCGGCGGGCGCGCGATGAGCACGCTCGACGCTGAATTCGCCGCGATCCTCGATGGCGCAGCGAGCCATCAGGACACGCTCGCCTTCCTCGCGCGTTCCGAAGCGCTGATGCACGATCCCGCGGCGCTTGCCGCCGGCGCACGCGCAATGCGGGCGCGGATGGTGTCGGTGGAAGCTCCCGAAGGCGCAATCGATGTCTGCGGCACTGGCGGCGATGGCGCGCATACGCTCAACCTCTCGATCGCCGCGACGTTCGTCGTCGCGGGCGCAGGCGTTCCGGTGGCCAAACACGGCAACCGCGCCATGTCCTCGCAAACCGGCACCGCGGACGTGCTCGAAGCGCTCGGCGTAAAGCTCACCGGAGATGGACCCACGTTGAAGCGCGCGCTTAGCGAAGCGGGCGTCGCGTTCCTGTTCGCGCAGAACCATCATCCCGCGATGCGCCACGTCGCCGCTGCGCGCCGCGAGCATGGCAAGCGCACGATCTTCAATCTGCTCGGCCCGCTCTCCAATCCGGCCGGCGTGAAGCGTCAACTCGTCGGCGTCTTCGCGGCCGAGTGCGTAACGCCCGTTGCCGCCGCGCTCGGCGCGCTCGGCGCGGATCGCGCCTGGGTGGTGCACGGCGCAGGCGGGCTCGATGAACTTACACACGCGGACGGCAACCTGATTGCAGAATGGCGCGATGGTGTCGTGAAGCCGCGCAAGGTCGATTTCTTTGGCGACGCTGCGCCCGATGCAGCTGCCCTTCGCGGCGGCGATGCGCAACATAACGCGGCCGCATTGCGCGCCTTGCTTGATGGCTCCTCGGCGAACGGCGCGTACCGCGACGCCGTCGAACTGAACGCCGCCGCAGCGCTCGTGGTCGCGGGCGCGGTATCGAACCTTGGCGACGGCGCTGTGCTGGCGCGTGACAGCTTGAACGACGGCGAAGCGCTCCGCGCGCTCGATGCGTTGATCGAGATTACGCGGGCGGCTCCATGAGCGACACGCTCACGAAGATCGTCGCATACAAGCGCCAGGAAGTGCGCGCCCGGCGCATGGCGACGCCGCTGTCCGAGATTGCCGCAATTGCCCGCGCGCAAGAACCAGCGCGCGGTTTCGCGCGCGCACTCGAAGGCACAAAAGATCGCCCCGCCCTGATCGCCGAGATCAAGAAGGCCAGCCCATCTAAGGGCCTCATCCGTGAAGACTTCCATCCGCCAGCGCTCGCGCGCGCTTACGCGGAAGGCGGCGCAGCCTGCCTCTCGGTGTTGACGGACGAGCCGAGCTTCCACGGGCATGACAGCTTCCTCGTCGCGGCGCGCGGCGCGTGCGCGCTCCCCGCACTGCGCAAGGATTTCATGATCGACGTCTGGCAGATCGCGGAGAGCCGCGCCTACGGCGCCGACGCGATCCTCGTCATCATGGCGTGCGTTGACGACGCGCTGGCGCGCGATCTCGTTGCAGCCGCGCATGACCTCGGCATGGATGCGCTCGTGGAAGTGCACGATGAAGCCGAACTCGAACGTGCGCTCGCATTGCCAGCCAAGCTCATTGGCGTGAACAACCGCGATCTGCGCACGTTCGAGACGAAACTCGACACCACCGAGCGGCTCGCGCCGATGATCCCGCCGGATCGTCTGCTCGTGGCCGAATCCGGCATCAACACGCCAGCCGACATCGCACGGCTCACCAAAGCAGGCGCACGCGCGTTTCTCGTTGGCGAGAGCCTAATGCGCCAAGCTGATGTGACCGCCGCAACGCGCGCGCTGCTAGCTGGCTGACTTCGGCTTACGCGTCGCGAAGATGAAAAGCGCGATCGCAATCGCGACCCAAGCAGCGCCGATATACGTCCACACGATCGCGCCGCTCATGAAGCTGCCTGGTAGAATGTTCACGCCCTGCAGCATCCACACGCAGCCGAACAGCGCGAAGAACACGCTCACCGCGCCCGCAAGATCGCGCAGCAATCCTGTGCGCGCAGGCCAGGCCGCAAGCGCCGCGCCAATGAGTACGAGCACGGCGCCGACATAGATCGCCTGCTGCGCCCCGCTCATCGGCGTCGAGGTGATAATGTTCAGTCCCTGCGCCAGCGTGATCGCGCCAAACACCATCATCTGTACGCCCAGCGCGCCGAGCATGATTTTGAACCCGTTCATCGCGTCCTCCCGTTTCGTTTGTGCAACCCTAGCAGCACGCGCGAGGGTTGACGCGAGTCAGGAACGGACATAGAACACAGCCGTCGTTCACTGTTTGGTCTGATTATGCTGACCTCGAAACAAAAAGAACTGCTCCTCTTCATCCACAGCCGGATCAAGGAGACGGGCGTCTCCCCCTCGTTCGACGAGATGAAGGAAGCACTCGACCTTGCGTCGAAGTCCGGCATCCACCGTCTCATCACCGCGCTCGAAGAGCGCGGCTTTCTGCGCCGCCTGCCGCATCGTGCGCGCGCTCTTGAAGTGCTGAAGCTGCCCGATAGCGCCGCTCCCGCTGCGCCGCCCAAGGGGCGTGGGCAGTTCCGGCCCAGCGTGGTGCCGCCGCATGAAGCGGCGCGCGCAATGCGCAACGGCGTGCCGATCGTCGGCCGTATCGCCGCGGGCGTTCCAATCGAGGCGCTTGAGAACGAGATCGGCTCCGTCGAAGCCAGCCCCGAGCTTGGCGACACGCGGGACCTCTTCGCTCTCGAAGTGAAAGGCGACTCGATGATCAACGCCGGTATTCTCGAGGGCGATATCGTCATCCTGAAGAAGACTGACAATGCCGATAGCGGCGATATCGTCGTCGCGCTGATCGACGAAGAAGAAGCAACGCTGAAGCGGCTGCGGCGCAAGGGCAATTCGATCGCGCTCGAAGCTGCAAACCCGGCCTACGAAACGCGTATCTTTGGCCCGGATCGCGTGCGCATCCAGGGCAAACTCGTCGGGCTGCAGCGCCGCTACTAGTTCGCGCGCGCCGCTGTCCAAGGCCGCGCGGGCCCTTCCGTCGCGCGGCGCACGAGGAAACGCGCGCCGTCTTCCGTGAGAACGCCGCCGCCGCTGCGCGCGAGCGATGCGCTGTCGACGAGCAGTGCTGGGCGGCAACGCACGGCAAAGCCCGGCGGCGGTGATAGCGGCGACAAGACAATAGCGCCGGGCGCGCATGCAGCGCCGAACCCAACGGCGTCCCGCACCAAATGCACAGGGCGGCGCGCTGGTGTTTCCCAAATGCAGGCGATGTCCGTGCAGTCCTCGGGCGCACGGATGCGCTCGAGGTCCGCTGGATTGACGCCGAGCTGGCCGCCCAAACGGTCGCGCGCAAACGTTGACCGGCCCGAACCAGCCGCCATCCGCCAGGCGCCGCCATCGTGCATGAACACGGCCTGCATCTCGCCATCGAATGCGAGCGCGGGGCGTGGTTGCGCGATGTAGAGCGCCAGCGCTGCGCCCAGAAGCACAGCGCCGCCCCACCGCAGCACGCCACGCCACAGGCACGCCCACGTGATCGCGAGCGCGCTAAGCGGCAGAAAGATATCCGGCGGGCGGGGAAACGCCTGCACCGC
>CAZMCA010000242.1:0-4106 GCA_964564595.1 uncultured Caulobacteraceae bacterium | reverse complement strand
CCGCGCGCGCAGCGTTGCGACGCCCGCGCGCCGCAGCTAGGCCCGCGTGCGCGCACCGCAGCGCCGCCGCCGGCCCAGCGTTCTCCCGTGGGTGCTGTTTTCGCTGTCGCTCGCCGCCGTGCTCACCATCGGCGCCGCGATGTTCGAGCAAGTGAGCCAGCCAGCGCTGCACGCGCCCATCGCACCGCGACCGCAATCTGCGCCTGCGCCCGTGTTTCCGAACTTCGGCGCGACGACGGCGCAGCGCCCCGCGCTTATCATGCCTGTCGATGGCGTCGCGCCCGACGGCATGTCCGACACGTGGGGCCAGGCGCGCGCGGAAGGCCGCACGCATGAGGGCGTCGATATTCTCGCGCCCGAAGGCGCGCCCGTGCGCGCCGCCGTCGATGGCCGCATCGTGAAATTTTTCGACAGCGTGCGCGGCGGCGTCACGATCTACCAATTCGATCGCGCCGAACGCTTCGTCTATTATTACGCCCACCTGCAGCGTCGCGCCCCCGCGCTACGCGAAGGTGATTCTGTGCTGCAAGGCGACGTCATCGGTTATGTCGGCATGACCGGCAACGCGCCGATCCCGCATCTCCATTTCGAAATTCAGCGCCTCACGCCCGAACGCCAATGGTGGCGCGCGGAGTCACTCAACCCCTATCCGTACCTCCGCGCCGGCCAGCCGCCGTCGCGTTAGGCAACGTTGGCGTGAGCCTCCTCGATGGGGAGGCTGCGTCGCGCGAGCGACGCTGGAGGGGGTGCGCGCGCACCGGAGACGGCATGCGCGAGAGGCGCGATCAGCACGCTCTCGGCACGCAATGCGCTCCACACCCCCGCCGCGCCTTCAGCGCGCCCCGTCGGGGGCAGGCAGACCGTTGCGACGGTTAGGCGGCGAGCGAGGCGAGCCGATCGGCGGAAAGATCGGGCCGCCCGCTCTGGCGCAGCGTAAAGCCCGCCACCCGCCCATCCGGCTTGCGCCGAAACGCGATCGAAAGGCCGTTTTCGGGCGCGTAAAACAGCCCGCCGCCTTCCGAGAGAAGAAGAATGGGCGGCGCGCCGCGCACCTGCGCGTAGAGCGCGCCACTGAGATCGCCGATCACGACATCGACGCCCGGCGCCGTGCGGTAGCGGCCCACATACACATCGAGCGCCTCGGCCTTCCGGCGCTTGGCCGAGATGCTGAGATCAATGATCGCCGCGCTGGCCATCGCCAAACCCCTGTTCGCTAAACTCTTGCTCCCTAGATGCCGCCGGTTCCGAGAATGGATGCGACGGTGCAAAATCCGGAAACAGCGCTCCCCGGACGGCGCGCAGCGCCGATCCGGGTCCAAAGCTCTTACGAAACGCGCCGTGTCCTGGATCGCGGTCTCTTGCCGCGCCCGCCCGGGAAGCGTGACGTGCACGTGAACGTCCGCGCTTGCCTCCGCACCACGCGCATGCCACCCCCGCCCGCGATGAACTTCCTCGACAATCTCGACGCCGTTTCCGCCAACTACGACGTGCTCCTGTGCGACATCTGGGGCGTGATCCATAACGGGCGCGCGCCCTACACGGCGGCCGGCGATGCGCTCGCGGCATTCCGCGCGCGCGGCGGCAAGGTCGTGCTGATCTCCAATGTCCCCAAACAGCGCGACCCGATCCCCGGCCAGCTTGAACGCATCGGCGTGCGCGCCGATTGCTACGACGCCATCGTCACCAGCGGCGACGCGATCCGCGTCGAGCTCGCCGCGCGCGCGCCCGGCCCGTTCTACAAAATCGGCCCGAGCATCGACGCGATCCTATGGGAGGGCCTCAACCTCGAGCGCACAGATGATCTGAAGCGCGCCGCCTTCGTCGCGATCTCCGGCCTCAACAATGATCACGTCGAAACGCCGGACGATTACAAAGACATTCTCCGCGCCATGCGTGAGCGCGAGCTCGATTTTCTCTGCGCCAATCCAGACATCGTCGTGCAACGCGGCGATCAATTGATCTGGTGCGCCGGCGCCATCGCGCGCGACTACGAAGCGATCGGCGGCCGCGTCATCATGGCCGGCAAACCCTTCGCCCCAATCTACGCGCTCGCCTACGCCGAAGCCGAAAAACTCCTCGGCCGCGCGCCCGACAAATCACGCCTGCTCGCCATCGGCGACGGCATCGGCACGGACCTCAAAGGCGCCAACGCCGAACACATCGACGTCCTCTTCGTCGCCAGCGGCATGCACGGCGAAACGCTCAAGACCAACGGCAAGCTCGACGAGGAAAAAATCGCGACGGCGCTCGCAAAAGAAAACGCCGCCGCAACGTATGTGATGGATGCGCTCAGATAACCCGCTAGCGCGACGCTCTTCCCTCCCCTTGAGGGGAGGGTGTCATGCGCAGCATGACGGGTGGGGCGGACACACAACGATAGACGGTAAGCGGCGTGCTGCCGCCCCACCCGTCAGCGCGCTGCGCGCTGCTGACACCCTCCCCTCGCGGGGAGGGAAAAAGCGTGGGCCTATCCCCGCTTAAACGCAGCCCCGCGTTGCGCGATCATGTTGTCGCGCACGGCTTCGGGCGAGATCGTCGCCATCTTGTCGAACTCGTAGAGCTCTTCGGGCACGTACCAGTGGATCTTGTCGGTCGTGTACGCGGCCCACACGGCGTCGGCGACGGCCGTCGGCGGGATCAAGCGCCACATGCCTTCCTTTGGCGCGTTCGCTGCGGCCTCGCGCGGCAAGATCGGCGTATCGATCAGCCCCGGCAGCGTGTCGGCGACGCGAATGCCGTTCGCCTTGAACTCGACGGCGAGCGCTTCGGTCAGCCCCTTCACCGCGTGCTTGGTCGCCGAATAGACCGCGATGCCCGCCATCCCGTACGTCGCGGAGGAAGACGACGTCGTGAAGCAGAGCGAGTCCTTCGTCGCGGCGAGCAGCGGAAACGCGAGATGGATGCCCGACAGCACGCCGACGAAATTGGTGTTCACCACCGCCATCACGTCGTCCCAGCTCATATCGACGAACGCGCCGCCTTTGCCGATGCCGGCGTTGTTGAAGAGCACGTCCATCTTCCCGCCGGTCGCCGCACCGAACGCCTCGACCGCCGCGCGATAGTCGTCGCGGTTCGTCACGTCCAAGCGTCGCACCAAGCAATTGTCCGCGCCCAATTCCTTCTCAAGCGCCGCGAGCCCCGCCTCGTTCACGTCGAACCCGCCGACGAACCAGCCATGCCCCTTAAACAGCCGCGCCGTCTCCAGCCCCATGCCCGAGGCCGCGCCCGTGATGAAAATCGACTTCCGCCCGTTCGCCTTGCCCATTTCGTCCTCCCGCAGCGGAAGCTCTGCTTGAACGCGCGCGCGCCGCCTGCTTTATGGCCCTCCATACCAAGGGTTCGAAGACACAAGCAAAGGGGAAGCGTCATGGGCGAATTGTTCGATCTCAAGGGCAAGAACGCGATCGTCACCGGCTCGTCGCGCGGCATTGGCAAAGCCATCGCGCACCGCCTCGCCGAGCACGGCGCCAACGTCGTCGTCTCCTCGCGCAAGGCCGACGCATGCGAAGCCGCCGTCGCCGAGATCAACAAGCTCGTGGGCCGGAGCGCCGCCATCTCGATCCCCGCCAACATTTCCGACAAGGGCGCGCTGCAACATCTCGTCGATGAAACCCAGCGCAAGCTCGGGCAAGTCGACATCCTCGTCTGCAACGCCGCGTCCAACCCCTACTATGGGCCCATGGCCGGCATCTCGGACGATCAGTTCACCAAGGTGCTTCAAAACAAC
Organism: uncultured Caulobacteraceae bacterium; assembly: GCA_964564595.1. Lineage (GTDB taxonomy): Bacteria > Pseudomonadota > Alphaproteobacteria > Caulobacterales > Aquidulcibacteraceae > JBEVOS01. Next base: position 379 of record CAZMCA010000242.1, on the reverse strand, counting down.
ATCATCTCGAACCACTGGCTCATCACCATGTGCGTCGAAGGCATGAAGGCGCGCAAAGACGGCGCCGTCATCATCATCTCGTCGATCGGCGGTTTGCGCGGTTCGCCCGTGATCGGCGCCTACGACATTTCCAAAGCCGCCGACATGCAGCTCGCGCGCAATCTCGCGGTCGAGTTCGGCCCTGACAATGTGCGCGTGAACACGATCGCGCCAGGCTTGGTGCTAACTGATTTCGCCAAGGCGCTTTGGGAGAACCCCGAAATCCTGAAAGCCTCAACCTCACGCGCTGCTTTGAAACGCATCGGCCAGCCCGATGAGATCGCCGGCATGGCCGTGCTCCTCGCCTCGCAAGCGGGTGCTTTCGTGACAGGTCAGACTA
>CAZMCA010000241.1:0-4121 GCA_964564595.1 uncultured Caulobacteraceae bacterium | reverse complement strand
GGGACCGACCGGAATGTCCTGCGCCTTCGCCCACTTGATGAAGTCCGAGACGATCAGGAAGTAGCCCGGAAAACCCATCTGCGTAATGACGCCGAGTTCGTAGTCGAGCCGCTCCTTGTACGTTTCAAACGGCGCCGCCGGCTCGACGCTCTTCAGGCGCGCCCTGAGGCCGGCTTCCGCCTGCGCGCGCAACTCGGCCGGCTCGTCGCGCCCCTTCTCGCTCGCGTAGCGCGGCAGAATGGGTTTGCGCTTGGGCGCACGGAACGCACAGCGCTGCGCGATTTCGACCGTGGACTGGATCGCCTCGGGGAGATCGGCGAACAGCGCGATCATCTCGTCTGCGCTCTTGAAATAATGCTCTTCTGTAACGCGCGGCCGCTCGGGCGCGCCGAGATATGAGCCCGCGGAGATGCACATCAGCGCGTCGTGCGCCCGGTGGTCGCCGCGGGCGGCGAAGCGAACGTCGTTGGTCGCGACGAGCGGCAAGCCAAGCTCGTAGGCGAGATCGATCAGCCGGCCTTCCGCGTCCATCTCGGCTTTTTCGCCGTGACGCTGGAGTTCAACGTAAAGGCGGTTCGCGAAGGCTTCGCTCATCGCCTTAAGCACGCCTCGCGCCGCGTCGTCACGCCCCGTTTCCAGGAACGAGGCGATCAGCCCTTGCCCGCCCCCGCTCAACGCGATCAGGCCCTCACTGTGCGCGAGCAGCGTCTCGAGCGGGACGTGCGGCTCGTCTTGCGCATCGACATCGAGGAATGCGGCGGTCGAGAGCCGCATCAGGTTCGCGTACCCGGCCTCATTCTGGACCAGAAGCGCAATTGCCCCGGCCGCGCCGTCCGTCTTCACTGTGAGGGCGCAACCGACGATCGGCTGGAGGCCGTTCTCGACGAAAACATCCGAGAACTCGAGCGCGCCGAACAGGTTGTTGGCGTCGGTCAGCGCGAGCGCCGGCATGCTCTTCTTGGCGCACAGCTTAGCGAGCGCCTTCACCTGGATGGCGCCGTCGAGAATTGAGTACGCGGACTTCGCCCGCAGATGAATAAATGACGCCAACCGAGCCTCCGTCCCGGACATAGGACCGCGATTCTGGCGCCCTAGTATATTCATGTTTTGTTCCACGGGAAACATTGGTGTTTCACGGGTCCGTGACCGATACGGGGCTACTTTCGCTGGACCAGCCGGTGGTGTTCGAGCGCCATCACGCGATCCATGTAGCGCATGAGGTCGAGATTGTGCGTGGCGATCAGCGCTGCGGCGCCCTCAGTGCGCACGAGATGCGAGAGCGCTTGGAAAACCGAGCCCGACGTATCCGGATCGAGGTTCCCCGTCGGTTCGTCCGCGAGGATCAGCGCCGGCCCATTCGCGAGCGCGCGCGCAATCGCGACGCGCTGCTGCTCCCCGCCGGAGAGTTGCGCTGGCTGATGGTGGAGCCGCGCGGCGAGGCCCATCGTCGTTAGCAACCGTTCTGCGGCCTCTCGCGCGTCGCGCTTCGAGTTGCCCGCGACGAGGCGTGGCAGAGCCACGTTATCGAGCGCGTCGAACTCCGGCAGCAGCAGGTGGAACTGATAGACGAGGCCGATCTTGGCGCGGCGTAATTCGGTGCGTTGATCGTCGTTCAGGCTCCACGCGTCCTGCCCGTCGATCAGGACTTGCCCACCGCTTGGCCTCTCCAGCAGCCCCGCGGCGTGCAGCAAAGATGACTTTCCCGATCCCGACGGACCGATGAGGCCCACGATCTCGCCCGGCGCGATATCGAGATCGACGCCGTCGAGTACGACGAGGTCTTCAGCGCCGGACTTGAAGGTGCGCGTGAGCCCGCGAAGCGAAAGGACGCTACTCATAACGCAGCGCCTCCACCGGATCGAGGCGTGACGCGCGCCACGCCATTGGCAGCGTGGCGACGAACGACATCAGCAGCGCAAAGCCGGTGACCACGGCCACTTCCGCCCATTCCACTTTCGCCGGCAATTGTTCGAGCGAATAGACATCGCCCGGGAAAAGATCGAAGCCGGTAACGGCCTGAATGCCGTCCTGGATTGGGCCTATGAAGAGGCAGAACCCAACGCCGAGAACCAGTCCCGCCAATGTGCCGAGGAGCCCAATCGCCGCTCCCGCCATGAAGAAAACGCGCAGGATCGAGCCTTTCGTTGCGCCCATAGTGCGCAAGATCGCGATATCGCGGCTCTTATTCTTCACGAGCATGACGAGGCCGGAGGCGATGTTCAGCACCGCGATGGCGACGATCATCATCAGGATCAGTCGCATCACGTTGCGCTCGACAATCAGCGCGCCGACGAGCCCTTCGTTTTCTGCGCGCCAGTCGAAGATCGTGACGTTCGGGCCAAGCCTCTGCCGCAGCTCGATCATGATCGGCACGGTCGCGTCCGGATTCTGGATGCGGATTTCGAGGCGGTCAGCACTATCGCCGCGATTGAACAGTATCTGCGCCTGCTCGATCGGCATGTAGACGAGCGCTGCGTCATACTCGGCCGCGCCCACCGTGAACGTTCCTCCGACCTCGAACGCCTTCGAGCGCGGGCTGAACCCAAAGGGCGTGAACGCGCCTTGCGGGCTCATCAGCGTAACGCCCATTCCTTCGGCGACGCGCAGGCGCCGCGCCAGGCGCTCTCCAAGCAGGATCGTTGGGTCTTCAACGCCGGTGAAGCGATCGAGCGAACCTTGGATCGTGCTCGACACCATCGTGAGGCGCTGCAAGTCCGCGCGCGGGATGCCGCGCACATAAACGCCAGACGCCGTCCCCTCGCTCACCGCAAGCGCTTGCTCATCGATCAACGGCACGACGCTGAGCACGCCAGGCACTTCGGCAGCGAGCCCTGCGAGGCGATCGCGCTCCACGCTCGGATAGCCCTGCACATCAACGTAAACGTGCCCGTTCACGCCGAGGATGCGAGACAAGAGCGTCTCGCGAAAGCCGTTCATGACGCTCATCGTGATGATGAGCACCGCTACCGCCAGCATGATGCCGACAAAAGAGATGATAGAGATCATCGCAACGCCGCCGTGCTGGCGTTTGGCGCGCAGATAGCGCGCCGCAAGCGAGCGCTCGAACAGCCCGAACGGCGGAGAAGCAGCGGTCATGGAGACTCAGTAGGCCCGAGAGATGATGATCTCTTCCACGCCCGGTGCGCCCGAAAAAAGGCAAGGCGCGAAGCTTTTCGGCTGATCGAGCGGCGCGTTCCGGAGCGTCAGCTTAAGCGCTTTCAGTTTGGCTTCCACGTCTTCCAGCGCCGCCCCGCTTGGCCGCGCCCACGAGGCGCGCACCCAGCCGCGAAACTCAGGACCATCCTCATCGGTTCCGAAATAGTCTTTGAGCGCGTCGTAACTTGTGATGTCCGTGCGCACATTGTCCTTGAGACGTGCGGCCGCTTCGGCGCGCAGCTTTTCCTGAATGTCCGCCAGCAAGCCCGGCACGGCCGCAATGAACTCGCCGCGCGGCAGCCCGTGCGACTTTACCTTCTCCCCTTCGCGCAACGCGTCGCGGCGAATGAAGGTGACTTGGCCATTGGCGGCGTCGCGCGGGCCTATTTCGCAGATGATCGGCGCGCCCTTGCGCACCCAATCCCAGCGCTTCTCGGCCGGGCGGCCGAGCTTGGTGTCGAGATGCGCGCGCAGACGTTCGCCAAACGCGCTTTGGGCGTTCAACTCGCGCTGTAGCGTTTCGCAATACGCCATGAGGTCGGCGTCTTCCGGCTTATCGCGCAGCATCGGCACGATCACGATCTGGCGAGGCGCGATGTGCGGCGGCGCACGCATGCCGTCGTCATCGCCATGCGTCATGATGAGGCCGCCGATCATGCGCGTGGACACGCCCCATGACGTCGTGTGGCAGAACTGCATTTCGCCAGCCTTGTCTTGGTAGCGAATGTTCTGCGCGTGCGCGAAGTTGGTACCGAGATAGTGCGACGTCCCGGCTTGCAGCGCCTTGCCGTCTTGCATCATCGCTTCAATCGAGAACGTGTTGTCCGCGCCTGGGAAGCGCTCATTCTCCGGCTTTTCGCCGACCATCGTCGGCACGGCGCACGCTTCCTCGGCGAACGCGCGGTAGACCTCGAGCATCCGCATCGTGTGCGCGAGCGCATCTGCTTTGTCGGCGTGCGCGGTGT
>CAZMCA010000240.1:0-4132 GCA_964564595.1 uncultured Caulobacteraceae bacterium | reverse complement strand
GCCATCTGCTTGCCGGGCATCGCGTCCAACGTGAATCGCGCCGCCACTTCCGCGATACGCGTCGAACCGCGCGTGATGACGACGAAGTTCACGATCACGAGGATCGCGAACACGATCACCCCGATCACGAAGTTTCCACCCATCACGAACTGGCCAAAGGCGTAGATCACTTCGCCTGCGGCGTGCTCGCCAGTGCCGCCTTCGGCCAGAATGAGCCGCGTCGACGCAATGTTGAGCGCCAGGCGGAAGAGGGTGGTAAGCAGCAGCACCGCGGGAAAGGCAGTGAATTCGAGCGGCCGCTTGATCAGCATCGCCGTCATCAAGACGAGGATCGAAGAGCCGATCGAAACCGCGAGCAGCACGTCCAGCAAAAACGGCGGCAGCGGCATCAGCATGATCGACAAGATGCCGAGCACGACAACCGCAAGCCCTATCTCGCCGCGCAGCAGCGCGCGCCGGAGCGTTTCCAGATCGAAGCCGGCAGTGGGCCGCTGCGGCTGTGTTGCGTCAACCACGCATCAATTCCTTAGGCTGCCTGGCCCGTCGGCGGCGGCGGGATAGCGATGCCGCTGTCGATGTAGAGCTTCAGCTTGTTGCGCAGCGTGCGGATCGAAATGCCGAGAATGTTCGCCGCATGCGTACGATTGCCCAGGCAATGCGTGAGCGTTTCAAGGATCAGATCCTGCTCCACTTCCGCGACCGTGCGGCCAACCAGCGTGCGCGCCGCGACTTGCGCTGCCTCCGCCGCACGCCCAGCGACGTCTTGCCGGCGCACGCCGATCTGCCCGCCATCGGGCTGGCGGATCGCTTCGGGCGGAATCTCCGTGTCATTGGTGAGCAATGTCGCGCGGTGCATCGCGTTTTCGAGCTCACGCACGTTGCCGGGCCAGGGGTGCGCCAGCACCTGAGTCATCGCATCGCGCGAGAGGCGCCGCGCGGGCCGGTCGTTGGCGCGCGCATACTTTTCCACGAAGAACGCAGCAAGCGCCGTGAGATCGTCTTTGCGCTCCCGCAAAGCCGGAATGCGCAGGTTCACAACGTTGAGGCGATAGAGCAGGTCCTCGCGGAACTCGCCGTCACGCACGGCCATCGTGAGGTCGCGGTTCGATGTTGCGAGAATCCGGATGTTGACCGGCACCGGCTTTGCGCCGCCCACGCGATCAATCACGCGTTCCTGGATCGCGCGCAGCAACTTTGCTTGCAGCCGCAGATCCATCTCCGAGATTTCGTCCAGAAGCAGCGTGCCGCCGTCCGCTTCCTCGAACTTGCCGATGCGCCGCGCCACGGCGCCTGTGAACGCGCCCTTTTCGTGCCCAAACAGCTCGCTCTCGAGCAGGTTTTCCGGGATCGCCGCACAGTTCACGGCGATGAACGGCGCGCCCGCGCGACGTGACTTGCGGTGCACGTAGCGCGCCATCACTTCCTTGCCGACGCCGCTCTCGCCTGTGATCAGGATCGACGCATCCGAGCCTGCGACTTGATCGGCGAGCGCGACCACGGCCTTCATCGCTGGATCTTCCGCGAGCATCGGGCGGCTGTCGTCGCAGATCGCGGCGAGCACGGCGGCGATCTGTTCTGCATCCGGCGGCAACGAGATGTATTCGCGCGCGCCGGCGTGAATGGTGCGCGCCGCCGCTTGCGGATCGATGCCGACGCCCGCCGCGACGACCGGCACCACGATGCGCTCGGCCTCGTTGGCGGCGATGAGCGCGGCGATATCCATGCGCGCATCGACCATCAGAAGGTCGGCGCCTTTGCCGGCGCGCAGCGCAATCGTTGCCTGTTCGATCGTATCGACGTGGCTCACCTTCGCGCCATTTTCCATCGCGATCTTGGTGGCGGCGGCGATCTGGCCGCCAAGCGGTCCAACGATCAGAAGACGCATGTTCCTACTCCTTGATCCGCCGCCCCTTAGGCCGCGTCGCCGTCCTTGATGATTTCCGTCATGGTCACGCCGAGCCGTTCGTCCAGCACGACGACTTCGCCGCGCGCGACGAGGCGGTTGTTCACGTAAATGTCGATCGCCTCGCCAACCTTGCGGTCGAGTTCGATCACCGAGCCGCGCGCAAGGCGGAGCAGGGTGGCGACTTCCATGTGCGAGCGGCCGAGCACGGCCTGGATGTTTACGGGCACGTCATAGACGGCCGCGAGATCGGATGCGCTGTGCACGCCGTCATCGAGCGTCGCCGTCTCGGTCGGCGCGGGCGCGGCCAACTCGTCGAGCTTCATTTCTCCGCTCATGGCGTGTCTCCAGATTCGGCGCTCGCGAGGGCGGCGGCGATCAATGTGTCGATGCGGTCTGCAATTTCTGCGGGATCGAGGCGCACTACGCCGTCGGTCCAATCGATCGCGACGGCGCCGACCGATAGCCCAGCTTCGCCGCGCACGACGATCTTGCCGGCGTAGTGATGTTCCTCGGCCATCGCTTCGATCATGGGCTTCAGGCGCTCGGCAGCGTCCTGCGGCACGCGCACGAGGAGGCGGGGGCCGTGCCGCAGCGTGTCCAACGCTTGTTCGATCGCAGAAAGCGCGCGCTCTTCGCCAAAGCGCGTCAGCGCAGCGTCGGCGATCTTGCGCGCGGCGGTGAGGGCAACCTGCGCGGCTTCACGGCGCATCGCCTTCGATTCCGCGTCGAGCGTTTGGAGGGCAGCGCCCGCCGCCATTGCGAGGTCTTTGAGCGCTGCGGCCGTCGCACGTTCGGCCATCGCCACAGAATCGGCTTTGCCGCTCTCGTACGCGCGTTGGCGCTCCGCCTCGACCTCATCGGAATCGAAGCGGCGCACGCCTGCGCTGTTGTCTTGCAGGATCGTGCCGTCGGGCGCGAACTCGACGTCGAAGGCGAATTTGCGCGCGGCCATCAGTAGATCAACTCATCTTCGGACTTGCCGTCGGAGAGCACGATCTCGCCCTTGGCCGCCAATTCCTTCGCGATCGCGACCATGCGCGCTTGCGCTGCATCGACATCCTTGAGGCGCACTGGGCCCATCGCGGCCATGTCGTCTTTGAGGATCTTCGAGCCGCGTTCGGACATGTTCGACATGAAGAGCGTGCGCAGACCATCGGACGCGCCCTTGAGGCCCAGCGCCAGATCGCTCTTGTCGACGGCGCGCAGCAGCGTCTGCACGCCGCCGCTGTCGAGTTTGTTCAGGTCTTCGAACACGAACATCAGCGCGCGGATGCGGTCGGCGCTATCGCGTGAGCGGTCTTCGAGGGCGCCGAGGAAGCGCGTTTCCGTCTGCCGGTCGAAATTGTTGAAGATCTCGGCCATCAGCTCGTGGCTGTCGCGCTTGGACGTGCGCGCGAGGTTCGACATGAACTCCGTACGGAGCGTCGTTTCGATCTTTTCCAGAATTTCGCGCTGCACCGGCTCCATGCCCAGCATCCGCAGCACGCATTCGGCCGCGAAGTCTTCCGGCAACTCCCCCAGCACCTTTGCCGCGTGTTCGGGGCGCACCTTCGCGAGCACGACGGCGACAGTCTGCGGATACTCATTCTTCAGATAGCTCGCGAGCACCGCCTCGTTGACGTTCGCGAGCTTGTCCCAAATGTTGCGGCCGGCCGGGCCGCGAATTTCTTCCATCAGGGAAGACACTTTTTCGGCCGGCAGGAAGCCCGCGAGCAGGCGCTGCGTCTGCTCAACCGAGCCCATGATCGTGCCGGCGCCCGAAAGCTTCTGCACGAACTCGACGATCAGCGCCTCGACGACCGAGGCGGAAACCACGCCCAGCGAGGACATCGCCTGCGAGATTTCCTTGATCTCTTCCTCATCGAGCAGCGGCCAGATCTTTTTGGCGTCGTCCCCGAGGCACAACAAGATGATCGCGCTCTTCTCGGCGCCTGTATAGCGCGCGAGATCGACCTTCTCGCCGCTGGGCTTAGCTTCGGCCGGCGCGCCGGCGGCTTCGGATTTTGCGAGTGCGCCCATCAGATTGCGTTGTTCAGCCAGCCGCGAATGATTTGTGCGGATTCATCGGGATGCGTGTCGACGACTTCGGCCACGCGCTTTGCGGAGGAGGCGGTGACGCGTCCCTGAATGCGCGCGACATCAATGCCCGGTTCGCCGCCTTGCAGCGATCCGTCCGGCCCCGGCAGCCCCGGCGCCATCGGCGGGCCTTCAAGTGCGCCGCCGCCC
>CAZMCA010000239.1:0-4148 GCA_964564595.1 uncultured Caulobacteraceae bacterium | reverse complement strand
GCGCATCCATGTTCTTCTCGACGAGCGCCTTGAAGTTGAACATCACGCGCGCGCGCCGTTGCGGATTCCATGTGCGCCAATCTTCGAACGCGGCTTCCGCCGAACGCACGGCGGCGTCGAGCGTATCGGCGCCGCCGAACGCGACGCGCGCTTGCACCGCGCCAGTGTTCGGATCGAACACCTCGCCGTGGCGGGCGCCTGCCGTGACGGCGCTGCCGCCGATGTAATGAGTGATGTCGCGCATGGGTGAAGACCTCTTTGGCCGTGCTTCTAGACGAGCGGCCCGGTGAGGGAAAACGTCCGTGACGGAAGCCGGGGACGAAATAGGACTATACACATACAAATTCCCGCTCCATTTTCCATGCGCGCCGGCGCAAGATCGGCGAAAGCGGATGCATAGGGACGCCCCTCACAGGGCGGGGGAAAGAATGGCGCAACATGCTATGGCCGGTCCGGCCGCAGGCAGGGGATCGCGCGCGCTTGTGGTGGCGCTCTGCTTCGCTGTGGCGGTGCTCGAGGGCTACGACATTCAGGCTGTCGGCGTCGTCGCGCGCAAACTGGCGCGCGCGCTTGAACTGCACCCAGATCAGATGGGCTGGATCTTCTCGATCAGCAATGTGGGCCTCGTTCTGGGCGCAACGGCAGGCGGATGGCTCGCGGACAAATTCGGCCGCAAGCCTGTTTTCGTCACATCCGTGCTCACGTTCGGCCTCTTCACGCTGGCGACCGCGGCGGCGACCGATTTCAACACGATCTTCGCCGCGCGCTTCCTCGCGGGCCTCGGGTTTGGCGGCGCCATTCCGAACATGATGGCGGTCGCCGCAGAAATCTCACCGCCCGATCGGCGCGCCTCGACCTCCGCTGCGATGTTCTGCGGCATGCCGATGGGCGGCGCGGCAAGCGCACTCTTTACCGCGAATATGCCGCCCGATTTCGATTGGCGCATCGTGTTCATCGTTGGCGGCGTGCTGCCGCTGCTGGTGGCGCCGCTGATCTGGTTCAAGCTGCCGGAAACCCGCGCTGAGGCCGCAGGACCGGTGAACCGCAACGTGTTCTTCGCCCTCTTCGGCGAAGGGCGCGCCGCGCCAACCTTGTTACTTTGGCTCGCGTTCCTGCCGACGCTGCTGATCCTCTACTTGCTGCTGAATTGGCTGCCGACGCTGATCGTCGACAAAGGCTTCAGCGAAGCCGTCTCGCCGCAGGCCTCGCTCGTATTCAACGCGGCGAGCGTCGTCGGCGCGCTGCTGTTCGGCAACATGGTGGATCGCGGCGGCACGCGCTGGCCATTCCTGGCGGCGTACGCCTTGCTGATCGGGACGCTGATTTGGCTCGGGCAAGCGACGAGTTGGGTTCTGGTGCTCACGCTGGCGGGCGCGGCGGGCTTCTTCCTGCTAGGGGCGCAATACGCGCTCTACGGGATTGCCGCGTCGTATTACCCAGCAAGCGTGCGCGGCACTGGCTCGGGATGGTCCACTGCGATTGGGCGCGTCGGGTCCATCATCGGGCCATTGGCCGCTGGATTTCTGCTGAACACCGGCGTGACGGCGAGCAACGTGTTCGTTCTACTCGCGCCTGCCGCCGCGCTCGCTGGCGCTGCGGTGTTCGTGCTGAGCTTTTTCAAACGCGCCGACTAGCAAACGCGATACACCCGGATCACGACCTGATCGCGCGCGGCGACGCGCAGCGTGCCGACAAACACGGCTTTATTCAGCCAATCGTGCGGACCGATTGGCGCCTCGAATGTGGGCGTTGTGCGCACGTAGCCGCTCGCGCGATCGACCACGCCGCAATTACGCACAGAGATCACCGCGCCATCGTTGGTTCGGATAGCGTAGATCGCCTCGATGGTCATGGCGCCGTCGGGCCGCGTGAGCTGCCAATCGGCGCCGCCGGCCAGCACCTCGCCTTTGAGCCGCGGCCCCTCGAACGCCCCGCCCGTGATCGGCACCATCCGCCGCTCGCCAACGGAGGTCGGCCCCGCACTTATGCCCGCCGCGATCGAGACCCGCGCCTCAAACGCAAATTCCAGCGCCGGCGCTGCTCCCGTTTCGCCCATTCCGCCCGCCTTGTTCTTCTCGTTGCAAACTAGTATGTGTTGCTAACTAATATGCCTGGCGACGGGCGCTACAGGAAGCCTTCGCGTGTCAGCCGAGCGCCCGCCCCTGACGGATTGGATGCGCCGCGACGCGCCCGCCCGGCAAGCGCAATTGCGCCCCGGCGCGATCGCCGTGACGGACCTAACGCTCGGACGCGCGCTGACCTATCGCGAACTTGACCATGCCATCGCACAGACCGCGTCGTGGCTGAGCGTCACCGCGCCTTTGGGCGCACGTATCGCGCACCTAGCGCGTAACTCGCTGGCGCATGTGCTGCTGTTCTACGGCTGCGCACGCGCGGGCTACGTCTACCAGCCGCTCAACTGGCGCCTTGCCGGCGCCGAGCTTGCCGGCATGGTCGCGGACGCAACGCCCGCCGTGTTGCTGCACGATCCCGAGTTTGCCGAAACAGCGCGCATTGCTGGCGGCGGCGCCGCGCGTGAGATCACCGGCGAAGCGTTCTTGGCGGAAATCGGCGGGGCCTCGCCGGCGCCGGCGCGAACCATCGATCCCGATGACGCGGTGCTGCTGCTCTACACATCCGGCACCACGGGCCGGCCAAAGGGCGCGATCTGGACGCACCGCACGGTCTACGCATCCGCCTACAATTTCACGCAAGTCGGTGAACTCGGCCCGCACGTGGCAATGTTATGCGACACGCCGTTCTTCCATGTCGTCGGCCTGCTCGCGACGCTTGCAGCGTCAATGCAGGCAGGCGGGCGCGTGCATTTCGGAGATCGCTTCACGCCGCAAGACACATTGGCGCGCCTCTCCAATCCCGCCCTCGGCGTAACGCACTATTTTTGCGTGCCGCAGATGATCCAAACGCTGCGCAGCGCGCCGGGCTACGATGCTGCGGCCACATTGGCGAAACTCCGCGCCCTCCTCTCTGGCGGCGCGCCAATGCCCGCCCCGCTTGCGGAAGCGCTCCACGCCGAAGGCGTGTGCCTTTCCAACGGCTACGGCATGACGGAGGCCGGCACGCTGCTCGGCATGCCGCTCGACCGCGCGATCCAGAAAGCGAAGATCGGCTCCTGCGGCGTCGCGGCGCCGATGGCGTCGATTCGCATTGTTGACCGCGACGGCCGCGATGTTGCGCCGGGCGAAGCGGGCGAAATTTGGGTTGGCGGGCCGACGGTGACGCCTGGCTATTGGAACAACCCCGAAGCGACACGCGCCGCCTTCAGCGACGACGGCTGGTTCAAAAGTGGCGACGCCGCGCGCGCCGACGAAGACGGCTACTTCACAATCGTCGATCGCTGGAAGGACATGTACATCTCCGGCGGCGAGAACGTGTATCCAGCCGAAGTCGAAGCCGCTTTGCTGGCGATGACCGGCGTCGCGGATGCCGGTGTCGTCGGCGTATCGGACGAAAAATGGGGCGAGGTCGGCGCCGCGTTCATCGTGCGCGCCACCGGATGCGCTCTAGACGATGGTGCGGTCCGCGCGCACTGCGATGCGATGCTCGCGCGGTACAAGCGCCCACATCACGTGCGCTTCGTCGCGGAGCTGCCTCGCACGGCCTCCGGAAAAATTCAGAAACAGGAACTGCGCCGGCTGTTCGCCGGCTGAGGAGAAGCGAAGTGGCTTTCGAGAACGTCGAGATTCCCTACGGCTGCTATTGGTCGACGCCGTTCACGCGCTGGCAGGGCAGCCTGCAGCACCTGCATTCGATGCAGTTCGCCGCGCATGTCGCGAAGGCCGAGCTCGCGAAGCGCGAGATTGCGCCCGAAGCGTTCGACTTCGGCGTGCTCGGCATCACGAACACGCAATTTCAAAGCTTCTACGGCGCGCCGTGGCCGCTGTATGAGATCGGCCTCAAGAAAGTCGCGGGCCCCACATTGAGCCAGGTGTGCGCAACGGGCGTGCGCGTGATCGTCACCGGCGCTGCGGAAATTCAGCTCGGCATGGCCTCTACCGCGCTGCTGCTGACGGCGGATCGCTGCTCGAACGGCCCGCACATCTACTACCCCGCCCCGGGGGCGCCCGGCGGCACGGGCAAGACCGAAGACCAGGTCATCTACAATTTCTCGAACGACGCCATCGGCGGCC
>CAZMCA010000238.1:0-4197 GCA_964564595.1 uncultured Caulobacteraceae bacterium | reverse complement strand
ACACGATCGACGTGTAGAAGAAGCAGAAAAAGATGATGCCGAACGCATATAGCGCGAGGTGCAGCGGCTGGCCGTAACCGATTTGCCCCATCAGCGTTTGCAGCCATTCCGGCTGGTTCTGCTGCATGCCCGCAAAGCTCGCGACCGTTGATGGCAGCAGGAGCAGCGATGACGCAAAGATCGGCGGAATAACGCCCGCCGTGTTGATCTTCAGCGGCAGGAACGAGCTCTCGCCCATGAACATCCGGTTGCCGACCTGACGCTTCGGATATTGCACCACCAACCGGCGCTGCGAGCGCTCGATGAACACGATGAAGATAATCGCCGCGGTCATGATGAGGCCGATCGCGAGGATCGAGAACACGCTGAGTTCACCGACGCGCGCGAGATCGAGCATCTGAAGAATTGTCTGCGGCATCGCGGCGACGATGCCGGCAAAGATGATCAGCGAGACGCCGTTGCCCACGCCGCGCGCCGTTATCTGTTCGCCGAGCCACATCAGAAACATCGTGCCGCCCGTCAGGGTGATGACGGTCGATGCGATAAAGAAAACGCCCGGATTAGTGACGAGGCCCTGCGAGGCCTGCAATCCGATCGCGATGCCGTAACTCTGCAACACCGCAAGCGCGACCGTGAGGTAGCGCGTGTATTGGTTGAGCTGCTTGCGGCCAGCCTCGCCTTCCTTCTTCAGCCGCTCAAGCGAGGGAGACGTGGTGGCGAGGAGCTGGATGATGATCGATGCCGAGATGTACGGCATCACGTTGAGCGCGAACACGGCCATGCGTTCCACGGCGCCGCCGGAGAACGTGTTCATCATCCCGAGGATGCCGTTGGCCTGGTTCTGGAAAGCCTGACGGAAGGCTTCTGGATCAACGCCCGGAATCGGAACGAATGTGCCGATGCGATAAACGACGAGCGCGATCAGCGTGAACCAGATGCGCTTTTGAAGCTCGGTCGCCTTGGCGAAAGCCGCAAAGTTGACGTTTGCGGCGAGCTGTTCTGCGGCTGAGGCCATGTAGCGGCGCTTCTCCCTTGGCCTCCCTGACGGGAAGCTGTCACCGTGCGCCTCCAAAGGGCGCCGCGCATCTCACGGCCCCGAAGGGCCGTCCGTTACGCCGCCGGCTCGGCCGCCGGGGCGGGCTTCGTGACCGTCACCGAACCGCCGGCCTTTTCGACTGCGGCGATGGCGGCCGCCGAAGCGCCCGTAACGGTGATGTTCAGTTTGGCCTTCAGTTGCCCTTTGGCAAGGAGGCGGACGCCATCGCGAGTGCGGCGGACGATCCCAGCCGCCACGAGCGCTGCCTCATCGACCGCGGCGTTCGCGTTCAGCTTCTTGGAATCGATCGCCTTTTGCAGGCGCCCGAGATTGACCCAAGCATAGTGCGAGGCGTTCGGCGGGTTGAAGCCCCGCTTCGGCGCGCGCATGTGGATCGGCATCTGGCCGCCTTCGAAGCCATTGATCGACACGCCGCGACGGGATTTTTGCCCCTTCACGCCGCGACCGCCGGTCTTGCCCTTGCCCGAGCCGACGCCGCGCCCAACGCGCATCAGCTTCTTGGCGGCGCCGGGATTGTCGGCGAGTTCGTTCAAACGGGTCATGGCTCTTGCCTGTTAGGTGCGTCGCTTAATCGACGATTTGGACGAGGTGGGCGACCTTGCGGATCATGCCGCGGATCGCGGGCGTGTCCTCGAGTTCACGCACTTGTTGCGCGCGCGTGAGCCCAAGCCCACGAAGCGTCGCTTCCTGGCTGGCCTCACGGCGGCGCGGGCTGCCGACACGCTTGACCTGCACTTTGCCGGCGGCGGTTTTCTTCGGAACCATGACTTACCCTTCGCTCGGTTGTTCGCCGAGGCTCGCGCCGTCTTTGCGGCGCCCGACGATGTCGGCGACCTTCAGACCGCGGCGGTTGGCGACTTGGCGCGGGCTAGTTTGACGCTTCAGCGCGTCGAACGTTGCACGAACCATGTTGTAGGGGTTCGACGAACCTTCGCTCTTGGCGACGACATCTTGCACGCCGAGCACTTCGAGCACGGCGCGCATCGGGCCGCCCGCGATAAGGCCGCGCCCCGGAGGCGCCGCGCGCAGCATGATCTTGCCCGCGCCCCAATGGCCGCGGCCGTCATGATGCAGCGTGCGCCCTTCACGAAGCGGCACGCGGATCATCGTCTTCTTGGCTTCTTCGGTGGCCTTGCGACTGGCGTCAGGCACTTCGCGCGCCTTGCCGTGTCCAAAGCCCACGCGGCCCTTCTTGTCGCCAACGACGACGAGCGCAGCGAAGCCGAAATTCTTACCGCCCTTCACGACCTTCGCGACGCGGTTGATCGCAACGAGCTTGTCCACGAACTCGCTGTCGCGTTCCTCGTCACGGCCCGGACCGCCGCGATTGTCACGCCGGTCGCGATCGCGCCCGCCGCCACCGCCGCCGCGGCCGCGCCGCGGGCGTTGTTCGTTCTCGGCAGGCGGTGTGGTGATTTCGTCAGCCATCAGACCCTCAGAACTCAAGTCCGCCCTCACGGGCGGCATCAGCCAGGGCTTTCACCCGGCCGTGAAACAGGTACCCGCCGCGGTCGAACACGACGGTCGTAACGCCAGCGGCTTTCGCACGTTGCGCGATCAGCTTGCCAACGGCGGCAGCTGCCGCTTGGTCGGCGCCCGTCTTCTTCGACGCGCGGAAATCCTTTTCCTGCGTCGACGCGGCGGCAAGCGTGCGGCTGTTCTGATCGTCGATCAGCTGCACGGAGATGTGCTTGGACGAGCGCGTCACGCTGAGGCGCGGGCGATCGCCGGCGACCTTGCGCAGGCGCGTGCGGTTGCGCATCGCGCGCTTCTGGTTGGAGGAGAGAGCCGGTTTCATGGCTATTTCTTCTTGCCTTCTTTGCGGCGCACATACTCGCCCTGCAGCCGCACGCCTTTGCCCTTGTAGGGCTCGGGCGGACGGTACGAGCGGATTTCAGCGGCGGCTTGGCCAACGGCCTGCGCGTCGATCCCGCTCACCTTGATTTCGGTGGGCTTGGCGACGGCGATCGTCACGCCTTCCGGCGGCTTGTAGATAATGTCGTGGCTGTAGCCGAGCTGCATTTGCAGGTTCTTGCCCTGCATTGCGGCGCGATAGCCGACGCCGGTGAGTTCGAGCGTCTTCTCAAAGCCGTCGGTCACGCCTTTGACGTTGTTGGCGATGATGGCGCGCACCATGCCCCACATCGCACGCGAGCGCTGATCGCCCTCGCGGCGCGGCGACACCAGAAGCTCGCCGCCCTGTTGCTTGACCTCGACTTCGTCGGGCGCGCGGAACGAGAGAGCGCCCTTGGGGCCCTTCACGTTCACAGTCTGCCCCGACACCTGCACCGTCACGCCGGACGGGGTCGGGATCGGTTTTTTGCCGACGCGGCTCATCTTAGTAGACCTCGCAGAGGACTTCGCCGCCGACGTTCTGAGCGCGCGCAGCCGCGTCGCTCATCACGCCCTTGGGCGTCGACAGGATCGAGATGCCGAGGCCGTTGCGGACAAGGCCAAGATCTTTCACCGACGAATAAACCCGCCGGCCAGGCTTGGAGACGCGCGTGATGTCGGAAATCACAGGGGCGCCTTCAGCATACTTGAGTTGGATCTCAAGCTGCTTGTGGCCCTCGTTCTCGACTTCGGCGTAAGCGCGCACATAGCCTTCTTCGATCAGCACATCGAGCACGCGGGCGCGAAGCTTCGAGGCCGGCGAAAGCACGGTGGAGCGCCCGCGCATTTGCGCGTTGCGTATCCGCGTCAGCATATCGCCGAGGGGGTCGTTCAATTGCATGCGTGACCCTCCTTACCAGCTCGACTTCACAACGCCCGGCGCTTGGCCGTTCGATGCAAGCTCACGAAGCGCAATCCGGCTGACCCGGAGCTTGCGGTAGAACGCGCGCGGGCGGCCCGTCATCTCGCAGCGGTTACGATAGCGCGTCGGCGAGGAATTGCGCGGCAGCTCGGCGAGCTTGAGGCGCGCAGCGAAGCGCTCTTCGAGCGGCTTCGTTTCATCCAGCGCAATCGCCTTCAAGCGCGCACGGCGGCCTGCGAACTGCTTCGCGAGGCGCTTGCGCTTTTCATTCCGTTCGATGGACCCAGTCTTCGCCATCATACTCTCCACAAACGTTCCGGGGTGGATCGCTCAGCTTTCGCCGCGATCAGTTCACCAGTGCTGTCAATGCGTGGCTGGAAGCAGG
>CAZMCA010000237.1:0-4207 GCA_964564595.1 uncultured Caulobacteraceae bacterium | reverse complement strand
CCGCAATGCGGGCACGTGCCGATGACATAGCGATCCGGCAGGAAGCGCTTGTCGGCATGCGAATAGACCTGCTTGGTGACGCGCTCTTCGATGAAACCCGCCTCCCAAAGCTCGCGCGCAAAGCGCTGCGTCAGCGCGTGGTTCTGCGGGCTCGACGTGCGCCCGAAGTGATCGAACGAAAGATCGCAGCGCGCGTAGAGGTCCTTCTGGATGTCGTGCCACTTGGCGCAGAACGCCGCAGGCGTCACGCCCTCTTCCAGCGCAGAAAGTTCCGTCGGGGTGCCATGCTCATCCGTTGCACAGATGAAGAGCACGTCATGCCCCTGCATCCGGCGGAACCGCGCGTGCACATCTGCAGGCAGCATCGACCCAATGAGATTGCCGAGATGCTTGACGCCGTTCACGTAAGGGAGCGCCGACGTGATTAGAATGCGAGCCATGTGGAGACTTTACCGAGGGTGATCGAAGACAAGCGGCCGCGCCCCGCCGCTTGGGCGGGCAAGAGGAGCGTCACATTCGCCGAACGTCACTGTCTCGCATAACGCCCGAGATATAGCCGCGCCCGCGCCAAACGCCAAGTTTCGCTAGGCCATCCGCGCCATTGGGCTAGTCTCTCCCAAAAGGAGACGCCCATGAACGCCGCCGATTATCTCGCCCACGATGCGCTCGGCCTTGCCGACCTCGTCCGCAAGAAAGAGGCGAGTCCCGATGAGCTGCTCGACGCCGCGCTCGCACGGCTTGAAGCGGTGAACCCCAAGATCAATGCGGTCGCCCACCGCTTCGAACATTTGGCCCGCGCCGAGATCAAAGCGGGCTTGCCCGAGGGCCCGTTCCGCGGCGTGCCGTTCATGACCAAGGACCTCAACGTCATGGTCAAGGACGCCCCGCTGACCAACGGCTCGCGCGCCTGGATCGGCAACGTCTCTAAGGAAGACGGCCGCTTGGCGCAGCGCCTCAAAAAGGCAGGCCTTGCGATCTTCGGCTCCACGACGTCGCCCGAACTTGGTCTGACGACGACGACGGAAAACAACCTCACCGGCAAAACCTGCAATCCCTGGGCGCTCGATCGCATCGCGGGCGGATCCTCCGGCGGCGCCTCGGCGGTGGTTGCGGCCGGAATTATCCCGCTCGCACAAGCTTCGGACGGGGGCGGCTCGATCCGAATCCCCGCAGCGATGTGCGGCCTTTTCGGCTTGAAGCCGTCACGCGGGCGCGTGCCGATGGGCCCCAAGGTCACCGATGGCTGGCTCGGAATGTCGACTGTGTTTGCTGTCTCGCGCTCGATCCGCGACAGCGCCGCCTTGCTCGATTGCGTGCAAGGCGCGGAGCCCGGCATGCGCTTTGGCGCGCCGCCCACCCCCGAAGGCGGCTTCTACAACGACTTTCGCAAGTCGCCCGGCAAGCTGCGGATCGCGTTTTCCGCCAAGCCGGCCAGCGGCGTGCCGATAGATCCGGAAGTCGCAAAAAGCATCGAAGACGCAGCCAAGCTTTGCGAAAGCCTCGGGCACCGTGTTGAGGAAGCGGCGCCGCCGTTTCTGCCGGAAGCGGGCCCCGCCGTGCTTGCGGCGATTGGCTGCTGCGTGGCGCGCGATCTCGATGTCTGGGAAGAAGCGCGCGGCAAGAAGCTGGAAGACGGCGAACTCGAAGCCGTGACGGCGAATTATCGCCAATTCGCGCTGACCCGCACCGGTAAGGACGTCGCCTTCGCTGACCTCGCGATGATGCGCCAAGCGCTCGCGATCGGGCAGTTCATGGAAACCTACGACATCATCTTACAGCCAGTCACAGCCAAACCCCCGGTGAAGCTCGGCCTGCTGTCGCTTGACGATCCGCAGCGCTTCGGCGCCGAGGTCTCGCAATTTTCGCCCTTCACCGCGCTCTACAATCAAACCGGCCAGCCCTCGATGTCTGTGCCGCTGCACTGGACGGCCGACAAGCTACCGGTCGGCGTGATGTTCACGGCGCGCTACGGCGAAGAGGCTTTGCTGTTGCGCCTTGCGGCGCAGCTTGAGGAAGCCAAACCCTGGGCGCACAGTCGCGCGCCGATCTGAGACTAGGCTTCTGCGGCGTAGCGCCGGTACGCGGCTTCGAGGCGGGGCGCGTACACGTCGACCTGGCCGCTGCCGTTGTAGCGCTCGGTCATCACGCGCCAGTTCTTGTCGCGCACGGCCTGCGTGAGCACACGGTCATGCAAAACATAGGCTTCGAACGCCGCAAGCTGGCGCGCCATGCTCTTGGACATATCCGCCACGAAGGCCTGCGCAGTTGGGAACCCGCAGCGTTGGTAGTGGAATCCCATCACCTGAAACGCGCCCCAGCTCGCGGATGCGACCGCAGCTTCCGGATCGAGCGCGAAGGCCTCGCGCATCTGCGCCCACCGGCCGGCCTGATCACGTGGATAGCGCGTGCGGTCCCAGCGCGGATAGGAAATGTTGGGATGGCTGCCGTCGAAGCGCCGCTGCGTACGCTGCGAAAAAATGTGCGGCTCGTACAAGATCGTCGTCTTGCCGTCGGCCTCGAAGCCCGAGCGGCCACCCGTTTCCACTTGGAAATAGGCACGGATCACCGCCGGTTCGCATCCAAGCCGCTGCGCGGACGCGATGAAATCTTCCGCTGAAAGCGGCGCAGTTGTTTCTGCGATCAGCGTATCGAAGAAGTGCCCCGCGGGCGTCGTTGGAAATTGCGGCGGGGCCACCTCCGGCGCGGGCGAAAGCGGCGGCGGCGCGCGCGGCGCTTCCATCTGAGGCGCCGTGCGCGGCGGCGCGGTGCGCACGGGCGGCTCGGCGCGCCGCCGACGCCCAAACAGAAGGCCAAACAGCGAGTCGAGAATGCCCATCGCGCGTGCGTCTCCTACGCAATGCCTTTGATGCGATTGTATGCTTCGCGCATTAGGCGCCCGTAGCGCTCCACCTGGCCGGGGCCATTGTAGGCGCGCGCGAACCCTTCCCAATCGAGGCGCTGCAATTCGTCAGCGAGATTGCCCGAGCGCACGAACGCTTCGAACGCCGCCAACTGGCGAACATGGCTCTTCGACATGTCCGCGACGAACGCGGTGGCGGATGGAAAACCGCAACGCGCATGGTTGGTGCCCAAGATCTGGAAGAGCCCCCAGCTTGCCGACGCAACGGCCGCTTCCGGATCGAGCCCATAGGCTTCGCGCAATTGCGCGTAGCGGCCCGATTGTGTGCCGGGATAGCGCGTCCGATCCCAAGACGGATACGAAACATTCGGGTTCGAAGAATCGAACCGGCGCTGCGTGAGGCGCGAAAAGATGTGCGGCTCGTAGAGAATGATCGGACGCCCATCCGCGCTAAAGCCGCTCGGCCCCGCCTCGACCTGCACGACCGCTTGGATCGCCTCGACCTCGCATCCCAGACGCTGCGCAGCGGCCGCGAAATCATCGCGTGAAAGCGCCGCACGCGTTTCGGCGACCAAGCTGTCGAGATAGTTCGCGCCGCCGCCTTGCTGACGCACGACTTGCGCATAGGCATTGGCGAGCGCGGTCGCATACTGGCCGGCGCCCGCTTCGCCTTCGTAGCCACGCGCGAAATTAGCCCAGTCCTTGTTCTTCAGCGCGTCGACGAGGCCCTGGCTGCGCAGGTAGCGATCGAACGCCGCCAATTGGCGCGCCTCCGATTGCGCAATGTCCTGCACGAATGCGTAGACGCTCGGATAGCCGCACGCCGCGAAATAGCGGCCCGGCGTTTGGAACGCGCCCCAGCTCGTTGCGCCGAGCGCTGCTTCCGGTGCGAGCGCATAGGCCTCAGCAACCTTCGCCCAGCGCGCTGCCTGCGTGCCGCCAAGGTCGGCGCGGCGCACAGTCGGTTGTGAGACATTCGGGTTCGACGCATCGAACCGCCCGCCCGTGCCCTGGGAGAACCAGAACGGTTCGAACAGGATCAGCGGGCGTCCATCGGCAAAACCAGCGCCTGCGCTTTCAACGGCGATCACGGCGCGCAGCGCGGCGCCCTCCACGCCGAGGCTTTGCGCCAACGCATCGATCTGCGCGGAACTGAGACGACTCGCATCCGTCGCGCGCAGATTTTCGAGCGCAAACCCGGGCGGCGCGCCGGTATGTTGGGGCGCCTGCGCGGGCGGTGAAAGCGGCGGAGGCGCGGGCGGCGTCGGCAACGGCTGCGCGGGCGGCAGCGGCGTCGTCGTCACCGGAGGTTCGGGCGGCGGCGCCACGGGCGGCGGTGCAACTGGC
>CAZMCA010000236.1:0-4252 GCA_964564595.1 uncultured Caulobacteraceae bacterium | reverse complement strand
CGCTTTTCGACCGTATCGAGCGCGCCGTAGAGGATGCCCTCCGCCGTCGACTTCTTGCCCTCGTACATCACGTAATTCATGAACTTCGTGAGCACGAGATCGCCATAAACGGGATCGGGCAGAACCTCGCGGGTTTCGGCGCGGTGACGACGGGACATGTAGGCTTTCCTTCGAAAATTCTGGCGCGGTTATTTCGGACGCTTCGCGCCGTAGACAGAGCGGCGCTTCTTGCGGTTCTTGACGCCCTGCGTGTCGAGCACGCCGCGCAGGATGTGGTAGCGAACGCCCGGCAAGTCCTTCACGCGGCCGCCGCGGATGAGCACGACCGAGTGCTCTTGAAGATTGTGGCCTTCGCACGGGATGTAGCAGAGCGCTTCAACGCCCGTCTTCGCGAGGCGAACCTTCGCGACCTTGCGAAGCGCCGAGTTCGGCTTCTTCGGCGTCGTCGTATAGACGCGGGTGCAAACGCCGCGGCGCTGCGGGCTGCCCTGCAGGGCCGGCGACTTGTTGCGCACGGGCTTTGGGCTGCGCGGCTTGCGGATCAGTTGGTTGATCGTCGGCATTCGTCTTCTTCGCTTCGGCTACATCAATAAGCGCGCTTGGCTCGTCCCCGAACCGCTCGGCCTCTCTTCTGCGAGACCGCGATCCGAAGATGCCAAGATGCGCGCCCGGGTGGGGTTCTACTTGGTCCGTCTCGAGGGCGCGCGCCAATGCGGGCGCGAGGCCCCCCGGAACGAAGGCGCGGAAAATAGGGAGTGCGCCCCCATAGGTCAAGGCGGACAAAGCGGCCTTTCAACGCGCCCTTTTGGCCTACGGGTAAGTGGCGGAATCGATCACTTCATAAACGACGGTCCGCCCCCCGCCGAACATCCGCTCGGCCAAGCGATCAAGCGGCACGCCTGCCGCCGCAAGTCTCGCGCGGGCCTCGGCCTGAAGCGCAGCGTCCCCTCGCCCCAACCCGATCGCGACTGCGCGGATTGGACAGGCCCCTGCGGCCGGCGCGGGGGCTCGGCCAGATATAATGTCGTCCGCATCGACGAGCCGGAGGTCCGCGCCGCCGGCGGCCGCACCCCGGAGCGCCATCTGGGTCACGTAGGGGTGAAAGTCCGCCGCCTGCGCCGAGACTCGGTTGAACGCGACGACCGGGGCCCCGGCGCAAGATGGGCCCGCGGCCGCGATCACCGCACGGGCCTCGCCCCAGTGCTCCCGGTCCTTGGTGTATTCTCCCAGAAACAAGATTGGCGAGAGCGCGGCCAGGATCGGAACCGCGGCCCGTAGCCGGGGCGCCGCCCCGCCCTCTTCCGCCAGGGCGGTCGCCCGCACTGTCAAATAGATCACCGCCGGCATCACCACGATGAACGCCCGCTCCTTGATGAGGGCGGGCACGAATGTGAAGTGCAGAATGAACGCGATCACCACTGCACTCAGGAAGGCGAGCGCCAGTACGACGTCGAACGCGCTGCGCCGCCGCAGGAGCGCCGCGCCCATTACGATGAGCACGCCCGCCGCCGCGAGGTTTGAGCCGAGCGTCTTAACGATGAGGCCGCGCAAAAACTGATTGGCCGCGTATCCAAAAGCCGACGCGAATGATTGCACGCCCGCTTCCGCGCCCGGATTGTTTTGCGGCCCCACCACCGCAATCCACCCCACCGCTGGCGCAAGCGCCACCGCAGTTGCCATACCCCACGCAAAGAAGCCGTCGATGCGTCCGGCCCGCAGCAACGCGAGCCCCGTCCAAGCGCCGAGCACCGCGATCCAAAGCGCGCCGAAGAATTGCGTAGCACCCGCCGCAGCCCCGATCAGCGCAAACAGCGCCGCGTGCGGAAGGATGCGCGCGCCCTCCTCCAACGCATTGCGCACCACGACGATGCTCATCGCGCAAAGCACGAACAGCATCAGGTACATGCGCAGTTCGACGGTGTAGTAGATGACCCAGTACGACCCGGCACAGAGAAGCAGAAAAAGAAGCGTCTCGTGGGCCCGCGTGCGGCCAAGCCGCCAGACGCCGAACGCGCCAAGAGCGAGCGTCAGAACATTCAAAAGTCGCGCCCACCACTCGGCCTCGATGCCAAGCCGCCAGAAATGCTGGGCGATGAAATAGAGTGGCGGGTGGACATCGCGCACCATGCGCTGCGTCACGGCGTCGTGAAGCGAGAGATGCGGCGCGCTGAAATAGAGCGCCCAATATTCATCCCGCCAATAAGGCCGAAAGAACACGCCCGTCAGGAGAATAGCCGCCGCGATTGCAACGCCCGCCCAACTCCATTTGCTGCGCAGAATGGCCCTCACGCCCTAATTCCTGACCGTTATTTTGCTTGACCGGAACTTCGTAAGATCGCTTCTTCGTTGGAACAACCACGAGGCCCGATGACCACCCAGCCGATCCGAGCGCCCCGCGCCGAGCCGGCCGTGCGCCGCCTCGCCGTTCTCATACCTTGCCACAACGAAGCCGCCTCGGTCGCGCAAACCGTCGCGGCGTTTCGCGCCGCGCTGCCGCACGCGGACATCTACGTTTACGACAACGCCTCGACCGACGACACCGCCTCGATCGCCGCCAAGGCCGGCGCGCATGTCCGCGCCGAACCGCTCAAGGGCAAGGGCAATGTCGTCCGGCGAATGTTCGCCGACGTCGATGCGGACGTGTACATCCTCGTCGATGGCGACGACACGTATGACGCGGCCAGCGCGCCCGCGATGGTCGCGCGCCTCGAAGCAGACACGCTCGATATGGTCGTTGGCGCGCGCGAAGAGACCAGCCGGGAGGCGTATCGGCGCGGGCATCGTTTCGGCAATCAGCTTCTCACGGGCCTGGTGAGCGGCATTTTCGGCCAAAGCATCGCCGACATGCTCTCGGGCTATCGCGTCATGTCCCGCCGCTTCGTGAAGAGCTTTCCCGCGCTCTCGCCTGGTTTCGAGATCGAAACGGAACTCACGGTGCACGCACTCGAGCTGCGCGCCCCCGTGGCCGAGGTGATGACGCCTTATAAGGAGAGGCCAGAGGGCTCGGCCTCTAAGCTCAACACCATTCGCGATGGCGTGCGCATCCTTCGCATGATCATCCGTCTTTCACGCGATGAGCGGCCGCTGCGCTTCTTTGGCGGCATGGCGCTTGTCCTGGCGGTGGCGTCGGTGCTTTTCGCCGCGCCGGTACTGGCCGTCTATTTGGAAACCGGCCTCGTGCCGCGCATGCCGACATGGGTGCTCTCCGTCGCCCTCGGCATCGTGTCCGCGCTCAGCCTGAGCGTCGGCTTGGTGCTCGACACCGTGACCCGAGGCCGGCGTGAGATTAAGCGGCTGGCGTACCTCGCCATCCCGCGCTGAGCGCGCTGCGCTGACATCGTTGTGATCGCCCTCGCCCTTTTACGGCCCTGCGGGCGCTCGTAGATGCGGGCTGAACCGGAGCGCATCCATGCCACTGATCCTATGCCCGTCTTGCGAAAAGAAGCCGCCGATGTCGGCCGTGCAGCGCCACGGCGTTGAATTCGACGTCTGCACCGAGTGCCGGGGCGTGTGGCTTGATCGCGGCGAATTGGAGAAGCTCCTCGACGCAACGCGGCAAGACAGGGAGGCCGATCGGCAGGAACGCCAGACGTTCAACCAGGATCGTGACCAGTTCTACCGCGATCCAGACGGCTATCGCCGCACACATCCCCAACCGCCCCCGCCCTATCAGCAATATGGTGAACGCGGCGAATACGGCGAGCGCGGAGAGCATGGCGATTACGACCCGCGCACTGGCCGGCGCCGCAAACGTGGCTTCGACCTCTTCGATATCTTCGACTGACACCGCACGATAACGCGCACAAAAAAGCCCGGGCCATCGCCCGGGCTTTCTCGTTCTGCGCCGCGCGCCGATTACTCGGCCGCAGCTGGCTCGTCGAAGTGGCCTTCGAGCGCAAGCTTGGCGTCGCGTTCGGCAGCAACTTGCTGATAGCGCCGCAGCTGGCCGCCCGTGCCCGCCGGAATGAGCCGGCCGACAATGACGTTTTCCTTGAGGCCTTCGAGCGTGTCCGTCTTGCCGTACGAAGCGGCTTCCGTGAGCACGCGCGTCGTCTCTTGGAACGAAGCGGCAGAGATGAACGACCGCGTCTGCAACGACGCCTTCGTGATCCCAAGCAGCATCGGCTGGGCCGTCGCGGGCTTGAGGCCAAGCTCCTGCACGCGCGCGTTCTCGTCCTCGAGGTCGAGCGCCTCAACGGCTTCGCCCTTCAGGAACTCGGTATCGCCCGCATCCATCACTTCGACTTTCTGC
>CAZMCA010000235.1:0-4264 GCA_964564595.1 uncultured Caulobacteraceae bacterium | reverse complement strand
CATCACCGGGTCTGGCCTAGTTTTTCTCGGCCATCGTCCTAGTATTAGTATGCATGACCGATTCGTCTCCCCCGTCTGCCGAACAAATAAAGGCCGCGCGTGCGCTCCTGGGCTGGTCCCAGACCGACCTCGCCACGCAGGCCAGGGTGTCCCCCTCCACCGTCGCTGACTTCGAGCGCGGCCAGGGGAGGACCGCCCCGGCTACCGTTGAGGCCATCCGTGCCGCGATTGATGCCGCCGGCGTCGCGCTCGTCGCCGACGGCGCCATACCAGCCAAGGGCCTTGCCGGCCTCAAGGCGCCCATGACGCTCGCGGCTTACGAAAGGGGCGGCCTGGGTCAGTATGAGAAGCTGGCGCAAATCGTGGCGTCGATCCTGGAAGCGGCCATCCGCACCGACCCGCTGCTGCACTGCCAGGCCGCGCAGACGCGCGCGAAAGATCCGCGTTCGCTCAAGGACAAGATCGCGGCGCTGCAGATCGACGAAACCGCCGATTTGCGCGCGGAGGTCAAAGACCTCGCCGGCGTGCGGCTCGTCTTTTATTCCGACGCCGACGTCCATCGCTTTTCGCAATCGGGGATCTTGCGCGACAATTTCGAACTCGATTTTGAGCGCACGCGCATTCACTACGCAGACGCGGCCGATGCCGCCTCCAACAAGCAATTCATCGGCTATCATTACGTCGTTCGACTGAAACCCGACCGCGCCAAGCTGCCGGAATACGCCGAGGTCGCCGGGCTTTGGTGCGAAGTTCAGGTTCACACCATCCTGCACCATGCCTGGGCGCAGATGGCGCATGACATCACCTACAAGCGCCCGGACGTGAAGGATGTCGGCGCCGAGCAGATGAAGCAGATCGACGCGCGCATGACCAAGATCATGCAAACCTATCTGCTGCCGGCCGGCTTCGAATTTCAGAAAGTGAAGCGCGACTTCGATCGGCTCATCGCCGGTAAGAAGCTCTTCGACGAGAACATCCTGTCCGAGATCGTCGCGGCCCCCGACAACAACCAGCGCGAAAAGCTGCTGGAACGCTTCAGCGAAGACGTTTTGGAATTGCTTGCCCCCGACATAGCCGACTATTTCGCCGATATCCGCAAAGCCATGCTGGACGCCGCCGCAGCAGCGCGCGCGACCCAGCGCAAGCCCGAAATGCTGCCGCTCGGCGCAGATGGCGAGATCGAAGTCGGCCCCGGCATTGAAGCTGGCGAAATCATCGAGAAGATCGTCGGCGTCCTGGTGCAGCTTCGCTATGTCGACGTGGAAGCCACATTCGACGCCCTAGCCAAACTCTACGCCGACGCGGCGCCCGGCCCCAAAGGCGACGACGAGCGCAAGCACGTCATCTCGGCTCTGGAGAAATTCGCGCGCTATGAATTGCGGGTGTGGTCGAAATCCGGTCCGGCCGTGCAGATCATCCTTCTCGACCGCATCGCCAAGCTTTCAGAAGCCGATGCCGAAACGCTCGCCCTCTTCATCACAGAGATTTACGCGCAAATGCTGACGCCGGAGATCCACGGCGATTCCAGTACGTCGGACACCTTTACGATGCGCTTCGCCGCACTCCCTGGCGACAAGAGTGTCGCGCGCGTGCGCGCTGGCGCCATCGATGGTCTCTTCGCCCAGCTACGCGGCGCGAAGACCGTGCGCGCGCGGCGAGACATCATCCACGCCATACAGAACGCCACCCGCACGCCCACACGCGGTGAGTATTCGGATGACTTCCTCACTATGGTCCTGGAAGATAGCACGCGGATCGTTGACCTCTACACGACCGCTCTGCCCAACCTCGACAACGAGTTAAAACAAGAGATCGAACATGATCTTCACTTCCTTCATCGCCGTAATGACGGGCCGATCCCGGAGAAGGCGATTGCCGCGCGCGATACGCTCGACCTCGCGCTCGAACGCTTCCGCGACACGCTGAACACCGACGAAGACTTCGTGATCTTCAAAACGCTGGTCGGCTTCAATTCCGTCTTCGCGCACGAATGGGACGAGCCTGAAGAGCATTGGGATTACGAAAAGCGCGAAGCCTATCGCGACGCCCGGATCGAGGAATATACTTCCACCCTGACCGCCAAGACGGCGCCGCGTTGGCTGAAGCTGGTGCGTCGCTGCGCCAGCGTCGAATCCGAAGACCTCGCGACCTTCCCCGCTTTTGGCCGCTTCCTGCGCAAGGTCGGCGAAGCCAAGCCCGCGATCGCCGAAGCTTGGCTAAAGCCGGCCAGCGCCGAACCCCTCTCGCGTTTTCTGCACCACCTTCTGCGCGGGCTTGCCTCGAAACGTCCGGAGGCGGTCGCCTCATTTATCGACGAAGAGCTTCGCCACCGCCGGCATGTCGGCGAAATCCTCTGCTTCCTCCACGCCAGCGACGACCTTGACGTCGCCATCGCCGAGAGGGCGGCCGAAGCTGCGTTCGCGATCGACGATCGCTGGCCGACCCACCTGGTTTTGGCATTAGCGGTTGAGCGCGCCGACGATCTCGGACCCGAGCGCGCGCGCGCTACTTTCATGCGCGCGCTGGATGAGGCGCAGAAGCGTAAGCTTCAATGGGTCACGCCCGCGTCGCGCTGGAAGGAGAAAGGCCTCTTCGACGCGCTCACCGATGCCGATCTCGAGCGCGTGCTCGACGCGCTCGTACAGGTCAACAAGATCGACTACCACGCCGAGCGCATGCTCACCCACATGCTGCCCCGAGCCGGCGAAAAGGTGGTGGCGCTGTTCGGGCGCCGGCAGGAATACGAAGACGCCGCCAGAGACGATCCGCTTGATCGCGCCTATGAGGCGTTCCCATTCCGCTTCAACAAGCTGCCGGAAGCGCTGCAGGCGCATCCCGCCTGGGTGGTGTCGCAGGCCCTCGCGTGGACTGAGGCCAATCCGAAATTGAGCGAGTATAAGGGCCCGGCCTTTGTCGCGCGCATATTCAAGGATTGGTCGAAAGACGTGGAAGCTGTGCTTTTGACGCTCTTCCAATCGGGCGACGAAACCAAGCGCGACTTCGTTTTCGACGTGCTAAATCGGTACGAAAACAACCCGGCCAGCCACCCGCTCCTCCGGGATATTGTCGCCATCATCGGCAATGATGAAGAGCGGCTCAAAGACGTCCGCAACGCGCTGCGCCACACCGGCATGATGTGGGGCGAATTCGGCAGCGCCAACGCCTATCGCGGAAAGCTTGCGCTCATGGACGCTTGGGTGAAGGACGAACGCCCGGCGGTTCAAGCCTTCGCCAAGACGGTCGTGCGTGAGTTTGAGAATACGATCGCCGCCGAGCAGCGGCGCGCGGAGGAAGATCTCGCCATGCGCCGCCTCGACTACGACGAGGCTCCAAGGCGCGATGACGACAAGGACAAAATCCGGGACGACAACGAAGAAGAATGACCCGCCGCGGCCCGCCTCAGAAAACGCGCCTCAAGGTTCGCATTCCTTTGGCCTTCGAGGCGGAAGGCGAAGGGCTCGCGCCTGTCCTGTGCCTTAGCGGCCTCTGCGCGCTTTTCCTTGTGCTCTGGTTTCTGCACTAACAGGCGTCCCACTTCGTGGGGCCGCGTACTGAGAAGTGCCGTGAGCGCGCCTCATTCATTCTTTCGCGTCAAGGGCCGGGAGCTGCCTCAGATCAGAACAAGTCGCGCTGGCGTTCGTCGGGGCGGCGCGTGCGTTTGATGCGTTTGGGCTGCGGGCGCGCTTTCGTCATGACGGCGATGCGCTTGGAGCGTTCGCGCTCCCGCTCGAACTTACCGCGTCCCTCGAATTGGAGGAGCGCGTCTTCGAGCTTGCCGAGATCGGCTTTGCGCCAAAACACCATGTTGCGGATGATGACCGGCGCGGGGAAGCCCGGAAGATTGCTGCGGCGTGCGCGCCAGAGCGTGGCGAGGCTTACGCACAGATCGTCCGCCACCACCTTCTGCGGCACGAGATCAGCCGGAACCTTCATCGGCTCCGGTCTTCCCGATAGGGCCGCAATTGAATGTCGCGCGTCACCAGCAGGCGCACGGCGCCGCCGGCGCGGATGCGCAAGGTTGGACGCACGCTCAACTCGCGATCGACGATCCGCCCGCCTGTGCGCGCGGCTTCCGCCGCCGCGGCGTCACCGACACTTTGCGCTAACGAGTTCTGATCATCGTCCTGCGCATTGTCGGCAATCACGCTGATGATCGCAGAAAGGCCAATCGCGCCGGCGAGGCGATCCAGATGATTGTCAGTGCGGTCGCGAAGGCCCGCGGCGCCGGTTGGATCGGCGCCTTCCATGCCGCGCAGCGAAATGC
>CAZMCA010000234.1:0-4310 GCA_964564595.1 uncultured Caulobacteraceae bacterium | reverse complement strand
ATGCAGGACTCGCCCGCGCTCACGATCTCCATCACCGGCCACGCCGATGCGATCGGCTCGGACGCGTACAACCAGCGCCTTTCCGAGCGGCGCGCCTACGCGCTAGGCAACGCGCTGATCGATGAAGGCGTGCGCCGCCGCCGGATCGAGGCGAGCGGCATGGGCGAGATGGCGCCCATCGCGTCGAACGCGACCGAGTGGGGCCGCGCGCGCAACCGGCGCGTCGAAATCCGGCTGCAGGGCGCGCAGGCGTTCTACGATCCGAAGTTCGACGAGCCGCGCTTTCAGTAAGCGGCGCTAGAGCGCCATGAAGCTCTCGAAGCCGCCGAAGATCATGCGCTTGCCGTCGAACGGGTGATCGGCATTGTCGTGCTTCAGGCGCGGATCGGTCATGACTTTTGCGTTGATGGCGTCGCGTGAGGCGCGGTCCTTGTAGGTGATCCAGGAGAACACGACGACCTCGTCGTCCTTCGCGAGCACGGCGCGCGGGAACGAGGTGAGTTCGCCATAGGGCGTATCGTCGCCGACGCACTCGACGTAGGACAGCGCGCCGTGATCCATCCAGACCTCGCCGGCAAGGCGCGCCATCTCTTTGTACGCCTCAATGCTGGCCTTCGGCACAGCGAGCACAAATCCATCGACGTAAGGCATGGGTTTTCTCCAGTGTGTCGTCCCTAGGACGATCAAACGCAGCGCAGGCCGACAGCGGCGCCGAACTTTTTACAGGTGCCGTGTCTCGGCAGGCGGGTTCCACCAATTGTTGTTCAGGCCGTCGAAATAGGTGAGAGGCGCTGCGATCAATTCCTCGGGAGTCGCGTCGTCGAGGCTCGCGATCTGAATACTCACGAAGGCCCCGCCGATTTCCTCGACATAGCCTTCCGCATGCGTGCGCACGCCGCAGGTTTTGCAGAACCGATTGTGGCCTTGCATCGAGCCAAACTGGTAGTCGCCGAGCGCATCCGCGCCCGTGAGCAAGCGGAACGCGTCAGGCTTGATTTGCACGCCCCAGTTCCGGGTCTTGCGGCAGATCGAGCAATTGCACCGGCCGGTGCCGGCCGTGAGATCGATATCCGCCTCGTAGCGCACCGCGCCGCAATGGCAGGAGCCGTGATAGGTCTTCAGCGCCATGTCGTAACCTCCGTTTGAGGCCACACTACTCGGCGCTGCGCCCAATTTTGTCAGCAGGCGGCGGCAGCCGGCAGGATCACGGCGCGGGGAAGCCGAACGGATTGGCCGCCGCGAGCCCGAAAGATTGGCGCGGCGTGTTGTAATCGCCCTGCAGCACTTCGTAGTGCAGATGGATCGGCAGCGGATAGCCCGCAGTGTTGCCCATCAGGCCGATCTGCTCGCCCGCGCGCACACGCGACCCAACCGAAAGCCCTTGCTGGAACGAAGAGAGGTGCGCGTAGCGCGTGAACACGTTCGCGCCGTGATCGATCAACAGCATGTTGCCGTAATCATCCCGGTACTTCATCTCCACGACGACGCCGTCGCCGGCCGCCAGGATCGGCCCGCCAACGGACGCATGATAATCGACTCCGCGATGCGTGCGTGAGCGGCGCGGCCCAAAGCCGGAAGATAGGCATGCCCCGCGCGTAGGGTTCGCCGCGAGCGAAACGCCGCTGACGTTCACGATCGGCGCGTAGTTCAGCACGGCGCGCTGCGGGCTCGCCGCGGGCGCATTCGACACGGTCATGCCAGGGCAAAGGCTAAGCGCCGTCTCGAACGCGGCTGCTGCGGCAGGCGCCGTGGCGGGCGCGCTTGGCGCTGTGGGCGCAGCTGGCGCTGGCGCTGCGGCGGGCGCAATGCGCGCGGACGCCTCGATGAAGTCGGCGGCGGCATCGGCCGCGTAGTCGGATGTCGAAATGTCCACACGCTCGACTTCGATGAGCGCGCCCGCATGCGTCGCGGCGCTCACGGCGCGTTGCGAGATCGCCGCGAAGTCTTCCTCCGGCAATCGCGCGCGCAGCGCGTCCCAATCCACCTCGCGCAGCCGTGCGATCGCGCGTTGCTCGAGCGCGGGCGCGTTGATCGCGCGCGTCACTTGCTCCGGCACAGGATAGATGCTGCCGCCGATCCAGCCGGCGCCGGCCACCAGCGCCAGTGATGCAACGCGAAGGAGAAAATCGAACATCCCACGCCCCAAGTGGTTGCAAAACCGGAATGACGCTAGCAAGCCAGGCCGGGCGGCGCTATCGCCGCGGGGGCGCGTTTGCGGTAAGGAGGGAAGCGATGGGGTTCTACAATCGCTACATCGTGCCGCCGCTGATCAACTGCGCATGCGGTGCAAAGCCCATTCGCTATCAGCGCCAGAAGATCGTGCCGCACGCCGAAGGCGTCGTGCTCGAACTCGGCTTTGGCACAGGCCTCAATCTGCCATTCTACGATCCCGCGCGCGTGTCGAAGATTTACGCGCTTGAGCCGGAACGCGGCATGCTGGTGCGCGCGGAGAAGGCCGCGCGCGGCGCCTCGATCCCCGTTGAAATTCTGCCTGAACGCGCTGAGGCGATCTCATTGCCGGCCGCGAGCGTCGATACGGTGCTCGTGACATTCAGCCTCTGCACGATCCCCGATGGCGCCGCCGCGCTCGAAGGCGCACGCCGCACGCTGAAGCCGGGCGGCAAGCTGCTGTTCTGCGAACACGGCCTCGCGCCCGATCAGGACGCGCAGGAAAGTCAGATCAAGATCGAGCGCTGGTGGAAGCACATCGCGGGCGGATGCCATCTCACGCGCAACATTCCCGCGATGATCGAGGCCGGCGGCTTCAAGATGGATTGGATGGAGACGATGTATCTCCCCAACACGCCGCGCCCGTTCGGCTATAATTACTGGGGCGCGGCCGCGCCCGCTTGAGGCGCGCGCGCAGCGAACCACACCCATGCAAACAGCGCCGGCATCAAAGCGAGCTCCGCAATCAAAGACGGCAGCACGCTTGGCCCGAGCGCAGCGCCTGCCGCGCTGAACCGCGCGAGGCCTCCAATCACGATCAGCGCAAGTGCCGCCAGCAGCGCGCCGCGCAGCCTGCGCAGATAAAAAGCGCCGGCCGCGAACAAGAGCCCGACCCCGAGCCACAAACCGCCGAGGAAGCGGACGTGGCTGTCTTGCGCGCCAAACGCCGCCGCGTTCGTCACATCGATGAAGTCCTGCGGGCCCTGTAGCCCGAGCGTGCGGATGCCGCCGAAGCCCACATTCACACCCGTCAGCACCACCGCAGCGCCGACCGCCAGCAGCAGCGCGCGCAACACGACACGACTTGCTATGACACATCACTCCAATTACTTAGCACGCGTGCTAGATAAATTGCGCGGTAGCGTGCGTCAAGTCTTTTTGGTGACGGAACGGATGGCGGCGAAGCGACGAGGCAGGCCGGCGCTTACGGCGGAGGAAGTCGCACAAGAGCGCTCGCGCATCGCGAGCGTTGCGGCGCGGCTCTTTCAGGACGAGGGCTATCGCGCCGTATCGATGCGGCGGCTGGCGGTAGAAGC
Source organism: uncultured Caulobacteraceae bacterium (assembly GCA_964564595.1). GTDB lineage: Bacteria > Pseudomonadota > Alphaproteobacteria > Caulobacterales > Aquidulcibacteraceae > JBEVOS01. Next base: position 825 of record CAZMCA010000234.1, on the reverse strand, counting down.
CGGCTGCGCGCCGATGACGCTCTACGCGTACTTCGATGGAAAGGCGGGTGTGCTGCGCCACCTGTGGGGCGGCTTCTTCGATGAGCTGTTCGCGCAACTCGCCCGCGTCGCGGCGCGCACGCCCGATCCGAAAAGACGCCTTACGCTGATCTCACGCGCCTATGTGCGCTATTGGCTCGCCGATCCCGAGCGCTATCGCATCGTGTTCATGACTGAGGGCGTGTCGCAGAGCGAAGCTGGCGTCTTCGCGGGCAGCGACGAAACGTCCGCGCGCTACAGCGTGTTCTTTGGCGCGATGGCCGGCGCCATCGATGCGCGCGTGGGCGGGTCCGATGTGAAGCTGCGCGTCGATGCGCTGATCTGCGGGCTGCATGGCGTTGCGCACAACGCCATCACCATCAGCGCCTACCCCTGGGAGCCGCCCGAAAAGCTCGTCGACGTTCTGGTAGATGCAATCGCCGCCTAGTTTCGGCGCGGGATCAGCACTTTCATTTCTTCGTAGCCTTTCACGAAGATCGAGTAGGTGCGCTTGGGTTCTTCCAGCACCTGAATGTCCGGGAAGCGCTTCAGGATCTCTTCCCAGATGATCGTGAGCTGCAACTCGGCGAGCCGGTTGCCGACGCAGCGGTGAATGCCGAACCCGAACGAAAGATGCTGGCGCGGTCGCTCGCGGTCGATCACGTAGTCGTTCGGGCGCGCGATAACGTCATCGTCCCGGTTGCCCGAGACGTACCACATCACGACGCGCTCGCCCTTTTTGATCGTTTTGCCCTGAAACTCCACGTCCCGCAGCGCTGTGCGTGACATGTGCGCCAGCGGCGTCTG
>CAZMCA010000233.1:0-4324 GCA_964564595.1 uncultured Caulobacteraceae bacterium | reverse complement strand
CAGTGCCGTCCTCGAAAATCACATAGACGAAGCTGTCGCCGAAGAACGAATAGCCTCTGACCGTCCGCGCGCCAGGCACCGACAGCATCGTCGTGGTCAACGGATAAGTGACCTGATTTTCCACAATCTGCGGCGCCTGCCCCGGGTAGGAGGTGCGGATCACCACTTGCACGTCCGACAGATCGGGCAATGCATCCACGGGCGTCGACCGCACCGCGATGGCGCCGGCGACGGCGAGCGCAAGCGTCGCCAGCACCACGAGGAAGCGGTTGGCGACCGACCAGCGGATGAGGTTGGCGATCATCGGGCGCCTCCCGCCTTGGCGATGCTGTCGATGACAAAGGCGCGCTCGACCTCTCTGAACCGGAAGGTGACGAAATCCCCAACGCGCAGACCGCGACCAAGATCGGCCCTCGCCAATCGAAACTGCATGGTCATGGCGGGCCATTGCATGGTCGCGACGGGCCCGTGCGCGATCGTGATGGCGTCGCCATTGATCGCGGTGATGCGTCCAGAGGCGCTATGCTCGGTCGTCGCTGCAGCTTGCGGTGCGGTGTTCGTTGTTTCCAATCTCGCCAGAGCGCCCGAGAGGCTTGCTTCGGAGTCGATGAGGAATTGCCCTGACGCGACGACGCGCTGACCTTCGGAGAGGCCGCTACGCACTTCGATGCGGTCGCCGGAGCGGCGCCCAAGCTCGACCTGCACTGGCGCATACCTGCCGCCTTCGTTCGCGATGATCACGACGGTGCGTTCTCCGGTTCGGATCGCGGCTTCGGCGGGAATGAGCAGGGCGGCGCTCGTGTCCGGATCGGCGATGCTAACCTCCGCCGTCATGCCAGGGCGGAGACGCCCATCCGCATTGGCGAGCGCGATGCGCACTTCGATCGAGCGCGTCGCCGCGTTGGCAGACGGCAACACGCTTTCAATGCGGCCCTCAAAGTCTTCGCCAGGAAAAGCGGGCGTGTGCGCTACGACGCGCCCGCCGCGTCGTGCGACGCCCGATTCTGCTTGTGCAAGCGACGCGACGAGCCAGATTGGCGAGGCGCCGTTGATCGTCGCCACCGGCGCGCCGGGCATCACGGTCATACCGGCGCGGATGTCGAGCTGCGTGATGGCGCCGGCGATCGGCGCCGTGATGGTCGCGACTGGGTGCGGCGCGCCGTCCCGTTCGACCCGTGCAATCAGCGCCGACGACATGCCCAACATGGTGAGCCGGCGTCGCGCGGCGTCCGCAAGATCGCCGCCGGCGCCGCGCAGCGCGAGATATTCAGCCTGCGCCGCCGCCCATTCAGGCACGCGGACATCGACGATCGGTGCGCCCGCCGCCACCACATCGCCAACGGCGCGCCCATAAGCTCTCTCGACAAATCCGCCTGTGCGCGCCTGCACGATCGCAAGCTGTCGATCGTTGAAGGTGAGTACGCCCGCAGCCGTCACCGTGCGCGCAAGCGGCGCGCGTTCGACGCTCGCCAGGCGGACGCCGAGGTTCTGCACGACGCCCGGTTCGATGCGCACGCCCGCCTCTGATCCGGCTTCGTCCGCATAACGCGGCACGAGATCCATAGCCATGAAGGGCGAGCGTCCCGGCGCATCGAAATGCTGATCGGGCACCATCGGATCATACCAATAGAGAACGCGCCTTTCGTCTTCTCCTTGCGCGGCGGTTGGCGCGCCGCGCTGCTGGGCGCCGAGCCAAAACCCGCCCGCGCCAATCGCGGTTGCGGCGAGCGCCGCGCCGACTGCGATCATCGGAAGGCGGGAGGTTGTTTTCTTCGGTTCGTCGTTCACGGCTGCATCTCCCCGTATTGGAGCGTCAGGCTGGCGCCGAGTGCGGCGCGCCGCTCTTGCAGACCGATCACGTCGAGTTCGGCTTCGAGCGCTTCGCGGCGGGCGAGGATCAATTGGTCGGACGATGTGGCGCCGCCGGCGAATGCGCCAACCGCCGCGACAGCGCGGCGTTGTGCAAGGGGAAGGCGCGTGTCGCGGGCGCGCACCAGATTGGCGGACACCGAAGCGTACTCCGCCAATTGCCGCTCCAGCATGGCTGCATGCTCGCGCACGGCGGCGTCACGCTCGGCATCAACGCGCGCTGTGTCAGCGCGGCGCGCATCAATCAACGGGCCTTGCCGCGATCCTTGGAAGAGGGGGAGCCCAATGCGAACTTCGACGGAGGCCATGTCGCTGAATTGCGGTGCGCGCCGCTGATACATGAACGACCATGACCAGTCAGGCGCGCGCTCGGCGCGCGCGAGCCGGAGATTGGCTTCGGCGATTGCCTCATCGGCCTGGAAAGCCGCGAGTTCCGGATGGCGGCGCACATGCTCACGCACATGATTGGCGTCGACCGAAAATTCAGGCGCTTCGGCGGCGAGCGGTTCGTCTGCACCATCTCCGAGCCAACGACGCAATTCGGCGCGCGCGGCGATCACGCGAGCGCCGAGGTCCGCGCGCCGATCGGCAAGGCGCGCAGCCTCGATCTCGGCGGCGACTGCGCTGTCGACATCACCGGCGCCTGCGGCGAGTCTTTCGCGCGCCGCGACGGCGAGACTGCGTTGTTCCTCGGCCATGCGATCGAGCACCGCGATACGCCGTTCGGAGAAGTAAAGGTCGATCCAGGCGCTCGCCGCGCCAAGACGGGATTGAAGCCGCGCGACCTCAACATCGGCCCCCGCACGCTCGGCTTCGGCTTGAGCGACGGCGCGGCGCGCACGCCGTTCAAACCCGCTCGGCATGTCTTGCGCGATCCCCACCATCTGCATGGTGAAGTCGTCGCGATTAAGCCGGTAGGCGTCGGGACCGTCGATGGGCACGTCCCGAAGGCCAAGCACGAGTTGCGGATCGGGCAATCGGCCGGCCGGGCCAACCGAATGCTCGGCGGCGGTCAGCGCTGCGCGACGCGCCGTGACGGTCGGCCCGTCGGCGCCGGCGCGCGCGACCGCGTCGGAAAAACTTAATGGGTCTGCGTGCGCAGCCGTCGAGACGGCGACGACGCAGCATAAGAGCCATGCTTTGCGCATGTGGCGACTCCGAATGATGCGAGAAAGCGAGCGTGTGGCCGCGCACGCGCGAAGGCGTGCGGCACAAGCTTCAATTCTGGATCAGACGAAGCGCGGAGGTCGCCAGTGCTTGGACAGCGGCGCGCGCGCCGGAGCCGGGTTGACCACCACCGGCTGGGAGACCGGGATCACCACCGAAGCCAGTCGGATGGGCGCAAGGGTCGGGGTGAGCGCCGGGGCCGTTCGGCAGGCTTGGCCCATCACGCAGCCGGCCATGCCTTTTTGGTTCTGGTCTGCGGGGACGTCCTGCGATCTGTCGCCGTCCGGGCAGCAATCATGCGAAGCTGCGGCCGGCGCTTCCATAGGGCACGCCTGCGCCGCCAAGGCGTTGGCGTATCCGCCCGCAACCAAGGCGAACGCCATCAGAATGGTTAACCAGAACCGGCGCATCAGGCCATGATAGTGCCGATGGGTCGAAACTTCGTCAACGCGCCTGAATGACGCCACAAGCGGCATGAATTCCCAGTGTTTTCGACGTTTATCGTGGTGGCTCCGAGTCCAAACCGGCGCCTGTTTGGCCATGCAAGTGGGTGACAAGCTCTCCTATTGCTTGGCGATTTGGTCGATCACTTTCTGATCGCCTAGGTTTGCAGGCGAAAGCGAACGTGATCGTCACGGCTGAGCCCGTCGAGCACGGCGGCGTTCGCGCCCTAAAAGTCATTGTCACGGCGGGCCAGCCGACTGAAGGAATCGGCTCGTGCTGTATGGTGATCGCTCCAGCATAGTCGCACAGTGGCACAACCGGATTTGAGCCTTTAAATATTATAGCAAAGCCGGAATTCGCCGCCGAGGCGAACGTGATCGGTCGCGACGCAGAGTGAGCGCGGCGCAAGCAGGGGATGGTTGTTGGTGAAGCTCGAACGCTCAAGCGGCGCGGTTCTTGGTCTGGCGTCCGCTGCGTTATTCGGCGTCAGCACGCCGCTCGCGAAGCAATTGCTCGGCCTCATCGATCCCTGGTTGCTCGCGGGCTTGCTCTATTTGGGCGCGGGCCTGGGACTTGCTGTCCTGCGCCTTGCACCGCGCAGTCGGGTGCGCGCCGAAGCGCCGTTGAGGGCGGGTGATTTGCCGTGGCTTGCCGGGGCAATCATCGCTGGGGGCGTCATAGGGCCCGTCCTGCTTATGGTTGGACTGGCGACGACACCGGCTTCTTCCGCCGCACTGCTGCTCAATCTTGAAGGCTTGGCGACGATGGCTATCGCCTGGTTTGTGTTCAAGGAAAATGTCGATCGCCGCATTCTCTTTGGCGCAGCAGCGATCCTTCTGGGTGC
>CAZMCA010000232.1:0-4348 GCA_964564595.1 uncultured Caulobacteraceae bacterium | reverse complement strand
GGCGTGGATTTGCGACTTCACCACCCAAAGCGATCCGGCAAGCTTGGCCGCCGCATCCACCGCCTCATCGGGCGTGAACGCCGGAAAGCCGCGCGGCACCGGCACGCCAAATTGCGCGAGCACGGCTTTGCCTTGGTATTCGTGGATGTTCATGGAGTCCCCGGATCGAGAAGCGTTCGCGGGGTTATACGGCGCGGCGCGAGGCGCGCAAACGGGCCGCGCGGCCTGCCCTAGAGCAAGGTCTAAAGCGAGGTCTTGGCCTTGCGCGCGGTCGGCGCCTTCTTTTTCGCGGGCGCGCGCGGCCCCTTCGGCGCCTTGAGCGCCGGGCGCTTGGCCCGCTCGGCTTCGATCAACGGCAACAGTCGCGCTGCTTCCGCGACCTGCGCGAGAGTTCCCGTCTCGGCCACGCGCCGCACGTTCACTTCGAGCTGGTCGAAGTCCTTTTGCGCCAAAGCGGCGAGTTTTTCGGCGTCAAAGCTCATTCCAGGTCTCCAGGGGATCGGCGCGCGATCCCGCGGGCTTCCTGCGAATGACTTTGCCCCCTTACCGCATGCGCAACAAGGTCAAAGCGGCGCGCCCAGCGCATCGGCCGCAACACCCGCCCCTGCGCACACGGCGATCACGAGCAAGACCGGCGCTTTGAACCGCATCAAGGCGAGCGCAGCCGCGCCCGCGAGCGCAATCGCGAGCAGACGCGGCGTCGTGAGGTCCGGCAGCCCAAGCGCGATCTGCGCATCGAACAGCACATGCGCCGCAAAGAAGAGCGCGAGTTTGCCGATCACGCCGAGCACGGCCGCCAAGATCGCCGCCAGCGCGCCCGCCGCGCGCGGATCTGCGCGCAGCCGCTCCGCATAAGGCGCGCCCGCGAAAATCCATACAAAGCTCGGCGCGAACGTGCACCACAGCGCAACGCCCGCGCCCGCGCCCGCGAGCAGTGCGCCGCCCGCGCCCCAGCCCGCGACAAAACCGACGAACTCGTTCACGAGAATGAGAGGCCCGGGCGTGGTCTCCGCAAGCCCGAGCCCATCGATCATCTGCTCCGGCGTCAGCCAACCGCGCGCTGCCGCTTCCGTCGTCAAATACGCAAGCAGCGCATATGCGCCGCCGAACGTGACACAGGCCAAGATCGAAAACAGCACCGCAATTTCCGTCAGCACATGCGACGGCCCAAGCAGCGCAAACAAAAGCGCGACGGGCATAAGCCACGCGATGAGCCAAGCAACGCTACCCCTCCCCGCGAGGGGAGGCGGTTGGAGGGTGTGAATCGCAACGCCGGCGGCGCCCGGCTCAGAGCGAACTTCCAAAACGGCGGGCTTCACCCCACCCCTTACCCTCTCCTCTCGCAGGGAGGGGGTAAGCGCGCCAACCAACCCAGCCGCAACGATCACAACAGGAAACGGCGCGCCGAACATCAACGCCGCGAACGCCAGCACAGCGATCACGAGCGCGCCGCGCGTTTTCAAACTGCGCTTGCCGATCCGCACCAGCGCCTCAGCGACGAGCGCGACCACCGCGCATTTCACGCCATCGAACGCCGCCGCCACCGCCGGCAAATGCCCGGCCGTCACGTAGAGCCAGGAGAGCGCGAGCACGACCGCCGCGCCCGGCAGCACGAACAGCCACCCAGCAACAACGCCGCCCCAAAACCCGCGCAGCCGCCAGCCCACATAGGTCGCGAGCTGCTGCGCCTCTGGCCCCGGCAGCAGCATGCAGAACGCGAGCGCGTGCTGAAACGCGTCTTCATCGATCCATTTGCGCTCATCGACGAACACGCGGTGCATCAGCGCGATCTGCCCCGCCGGCCCGCCAAAGCCCAAGGCGCCGATCCGCGCGCTTTCACGCACCAGCTCCGACATGGAAACGTCACGCACGCCGCGCCTCCCGCAACGGCGCACGCCGTCGTTCGCTCGGCGCTTGGGCGAGGCTCGCCAACACGGGAGGCCGCTGATCCCGGTGCGCTGCTTTTAGAGGACGCAGCCGCAGCGTATCAAGCGCGCACGCGATGACCGACATCCAGCCCACCCTCTCCCCCGCCCGCCTGCTCCTCGCGGTCGCCGTGATGGCCGTGTGGGGCACGAATTTCGTGGTCATCAAAATCGCGCTCGAACATCTGCCGCCGCTCTTGCTTGCGGCGCTGCGGTTCACGTTCGCGCTGCTACCGCTCGCGTTCTTCCTGCCGCGCCCCAAAGTGCCGTGGCGCAACCTTGCGGCCTACGGCGTGCTGATTGGCGTCGGGCAATTCGGCGTCCTGTTCATCGCCATGCGCGCGGACATCACGCCGGGCCTGGCGTCGCTGCTCGTGCAGACGCAGATCTTCTTCACCATCGGCCTTTCCATGCGCATGACGGGCGAGCGCGTGCAGGGCTATCAGATCGCCGCGCTCCTGATCGCCACGAGCGGCATTGCCATCATCGCGCTGTTCTCGAACGGCGCCGTCACCCCGCTGGGGCTGGCGCTCATCCTCTTCGCCGCGCTCTCATGGGCTGGCGGCAACCTCGTCGCGCGCGCCGCCGGCCCGGTGAACATGCTCGCGTACGTCGTGTGGAGCGCGCTGTTCGCCGCACCGCCGCTGTTTGCGCTGTCCTTCGCGCTCGAAGGCTGGCCGGCGATCCGCGACGGCATCGCGCGCGCCGACGTCGCGACCTGGGCCGCCGTGCTGTGGCAATCGATCGGCAACACGATGTTCGGCTACGCCGCGTGGGGCTGGCTGCTCGCGCGCCACCCGGCGTCGATCGTCACGCCGCTCGCCCTCCTCGTGCCGGTGTTCGGCATGGGCGCGAGCGCGTTCTTCCTCCACGAACCACTGCCGCTCTGGAAACTCGCCGCCGCCGGGTTGGTGCTCGCAGGCCTCGCGCTCAACCTCTTCTGGCCCGCGCTCCGCCGCCCGCGACTCGCTGCCTAATCCGCGTCCTTATCGAACGCGCTCTCCGTCGCCGCGGTGCTCGTCGCTTGATTCACGGAGAATGTTTCCTTGTGCGCGGGTTCGGCGCTCACGGCGCTTCGCCAGAACATCGCGCCGGTGATCCCGACGGCCGCAACGCCCGCGAACCAGAACACGCCCTCGGGCCCCAAAATATCGCCCGTCACGCCTTGCAGCGCCGGCCCGATCACCGAGCCCGCAGCCCACACGAACAACAGCCCGCTCGTCGCCTGCGCCATGCGCGAGGGCTCGGCGCGGTCAGCCATGTGCGCCACCGCGATGCCGTAGAACGAGAGCGCGCCCGCGCCCCACAGTCCGAACGTCAGCGTCGCCACCCACAGCGGCGCATGGCCGCCCATCAGCGCGAGCGCGAACGCCGCGACCGCCGCCAACGTCGTCAGCCCCGCAATCACCGCTCGGCGATCGACGCGATCGGAAAACCGCCCCGCCGGCCATTGCAGAAACAGCGACCCGATCCACGCCGCCGCATAAAACCCGGTCGCGGACTGCGCCCCGTAATGCGACGACGCGTAAAGCGGCGCGAGCGCGAGCACGCCCGCATTGGTGATCCCTGCGCCGAACGCGCCGATCACCGCCGCCGGCGCGGTCAAGAATTGCTCGCGCACCGACAGAAGCTGCGCCTTCGGGGGCTCAGGCTCAGCCTTCGACGTAAAGCAGATCGGCACCATCGCAAGCGCCATCGCCGCCGCCGCGATCATCCACGGCTCGGGCGCATCGGCAGCGTACCCCATCGCCAGAAACGGCGCCGCCGCCAGCACCGCTTTGGTGCCGACTTGATAGAACCCCATCACGCTGCCGCGCTCATGCTTGGCGATCGAGTAAGACATCCAGCTTTCGACAGCGGCGAACATCATCGCCACCGCGCCGCCCGCGATCGCACGCAGCCCGAACCACACGATGAGATGATCGCCCGCGCCGTGCAGCCCAAGCGTCGTCACCGCCACGATCGCGGCGCAGGCAGAAAACACGCGGATATGCCCGACGCGCGCGAGCAGCATCGGCCCGTACCACGCGCCCGCCATGAAGCCCGCCGAATACGCCGCCGCGACAAAGCCGAGCGATGTCCGCGAATAGCCCGCGCTCTCGAACGCGAGCGGCAGATGCACGTTGAGGAGCCCCTGTCCCGATTGCAGGATCAGCACCGCCGCGATCAGCGCCGCGACGTTGCGCAGAGACGTGATCACGCCCGCGCGCGGCGCGGCGGCGGCATTGGCGGAAACGCTCATGGGCTTTCAGCTCGCGATTCGGGAGCGCCCGAATGCTGCGCTCCGGCGCCAGCGCGATCAACCCGAACGATTGGCCAGGAGCTATGCGCCAATTTGCTCCCCCGTTTACGGGGGAGCTGTCACGCGAAGCGTGACTGAGTGGACAAACCATTGCGCATGCCCCCTCCGTCGCCATTCGGCG
>CAZMCA010000231.1:0-4390 GCA_964564595.1 uncultured Caulobacteraceae bacterium | reverse complement strand
GGACCCGATCTCGGGCGCGCCGAGCACGATCACTGATGCGGACGTCGACGGCCTCAAGGCGAAGATCCTCGCTTCGGGCGTCTCCACCCGCGAGCTGATCGAAACGGCGTGGGCTTCGGCCTCCACCTATCGCGGGTCGGACCGCCGCGGCGGCGCCAATGGCGCGCGCATCCGTCTCGATCCGATGAATGGCTGGGCCGTCAACAAGCCCGCGCAACTGAAGAAGGTGCTCGCGGCCCTCGAGGGCGTGCAGAAGGACTTCAACGCAGGCGCCAAGAAAGTCTCGCTTGCCGATCTCATCGTGCTCGGCGGCTCGGCGGCCATCGAGAAGGCGGCGAAGGACGGCGGCGTCAACGTGAAGGTCCCCTTCACGCCTGGCCGCGCCGACGCAACGCAGGAAGAGACGGAAGTCCATTCCTTCGCGTTCCTCGAACCGAAGGCCGATGGTTTCCGCAACTACGTGCGCGATCCGATCATGCCGATCGAAGATCACCTCGTGGACCGCGCGCAATTGCTGGAGCTTTCGGCGCCGCAAATGACGGTGCTGATTGGCGGCCTGCGGGTTCTGCAAGTCGGCGATGACAAGCTCGGCGTGCTCACCAGCCGCCCGGGTGTTCTGTCGAACGACTTCTTCGTCAACCTTCTCGACATGGGCGTGAAGTGGAAGGGCATCGACGGCTCGCAAGAGACGTTCGAAGGGCGCGACCGCAAGACCAACCAAGTGAAGTGGACCGGCTCGCGGGCCGATCTCATCTTCGGCTCGCACTCGCAATTGCGCGCGCTCGCCGAAGTCTACGGCGCGAACGACGCGAAGGAGAAGTTCGTGAAGGACTTCGTCGCCGCGTGGACCAAGGTCATGGAGCTTGACCGGTTCGACCTGAAGCAGCCGCGCCCAGCCGGCGCGCAGTAAGCTTCACAGCGAAGCAACGGATCAGGGCGGCGCCGCAAGCGCCGCCCTTTTTCTTTGCGCGCCTGCGGTTAAACCTGCAGGCGCCCGCGCGCATTTCATCGTCGGGCGGCGCATCATCAGGAGAGCACCCCATGAAGATCAATCGCAACGGTTCGGCGGTTTGGAGCGGCGGCATCCGTGACGGCAAGGGCGCGATCTCAACCGAAAGCGGCGCGCTCTCCAGTTATCCCTATGGCTTCTCCAGCCGCTTCGAAGGGCAAAAGGGCTCCAACCCTGAAGAGCTGCTCGGCGCGGCGCACGCGGCCTGCTTCACGATGGCGCTCTCGCTCGCGCTGCAGAACGAGAAGCTGACGGCCGAAAGCCTCGAAACCTCAGCCAAGGTGACGCTCGAACAAAAGGACGGCGGCTACGCCATCACCGCTGTGCACCTCACGCTGCAAGGCAAGGTGCCGGGCGCCGACCAAGAAACGTTCGCGCGCATTGCCGAAGGGGCCAAAGCCAACTGCCCCGTGTCCAAATTGTTGCGCGCCGATATCACACTCGACGCGACACTGCTCTAACCGGCGCGCTCGCTCAAACCACGCAGGTATTTGAGGCTCGTCTCGACACTCGGCCAATAGGGCGCGGGCGGCACGTCGTGCTCGACGAACGAATACTCGACGCCCGCCTTGCGCCCCGCCTCGATCATGGCGGGAAAATCGAGCGTGCCGCTGCCGACATCCGTCATCTTGCCGTCGGGCGCCATGTCCTTGAGGTGCAGCAGCTTCACGCGTTCGCCCAGCTTCTCGATCATCGCCACCGGCTCTTCGCCGCCCTTCTTCAGCCAATAGAGATCGAGCTCAAAGAAGATCAGCGTCGGATCGGTTTCGCCCACAAGCACATCGAACGGGCGGAAGCCGCGCGAATTGTCGAACTCGAAATGGTGGTGGTGATACGCGACGCGGAAGCCCTCATCCTTCGCGCGCTTTGCGAACGCCGAGAGCTGCTTCACCACCGCGCTCCAATCGGCGCCGTTCGGATCGACAAACGGCAGCACGATGAAGCGCGCGCCCAACGCCTTCGCCATCGCGAGCACCTGATCAGCGCGGTCATTGATGTCCGCGAGCCCCACATGCACGGAAGGGCAATCGAGATCGATCTCTTTCATGCGCGCGCCGAGCGCTTTGAAATCCATCTCAAGCGGCGCCGCGAACTCGACCGAGTCGTAGCCAACCTTCTTGATTTGCTCGAGCGTGCCGATCGGGTTTTCCGCGAATGGGCGACGCAAGGTGTACAATTGCAGGCCAATCGCAGGCATCACAGTGCTCCCTGTTCGAGAAGGTCGGCGGCGCGGTGCGCTGCGCGCGCCGACAACGCCATATAAGTAAGCGACGGGTTCATCGACGCGCTCGACGCCATCACCGCACCGTCCGAGCAGAACACGTTCGGCACGTCATGCGCTTGGCCCCATCCGTTGAACACGGACGTGCGCGGATCGCGGCCCATGCGCGCTGTGCCCATTTCGTGAATGCGATCGCCGGGCGGCGTCAGATAATCGCCCGCCTCTTCCCACGGCGTGATGTCGACGCAGCCTGCGGCCTCCAACATCGCCGCAGCATCGCGCGCCGCATCGCGCATCATCTTGCGTTCGTTCTCTCCGTGCTCGGCTGCGATCACCGGCACTGGCATGCCCCACGAATCGGTGCGGCTCGGCGAGAGCGTGACGCGGTTTTCCGGATTGGGCAGCACCTCGCCGAACGGCAGCAGCGACATCGCCCACACGATCTTGCGCGTGCGATCGACGGCGCGATCGCCCGTCACCGGCCCCCAGCGCCGCTTATGCGCGGACCCTTGGAAGCCGAAGCCGCGCAGGTACGGCTTGTCCGTCTCCGTCACGTTGGCGTAACGCGGCACGTAGAGGCCCGTTGGCCGATCGGCCGTTTCGTTCTGCACGTCCTCGAAGCCCGGATAGCGCCCGAGGATCGGCCGGCTGCTGACGTGATCCATCAGATTGCGGCCAACTTGATCACTGCTATTGGCGAGCCCATTCGGGAACGCGTCCGAGCGCGAGTTCAGCAACAGGGCCGCGCTGTTGATCGCCGACGCATTGATGAACACAACGCGCGCTTCGAAGTTTTCCGCCGCCTTCGTTGAGCGGTTGATGGCGCGCACGCCGCTGGCGCGCCCGCGCGCCGCGTCATACGTCACGCTCTCGACGATCATGTCCGTCAAGATCGTCAGATTGCCGGTATTCTCCGCGGCCGGCAGCGTCGCCGCGAGCGACGAGAAATAGGCGCCGAGCGGGCAGCCATGGTGGCAGCGCACGTGCTGCTCGCAGCGCTTGCGACCCAAATCCTGATGCGCCTTCGTCACGCGGCTCAAATTCGCCGTGCGCCCCATAATCACGCGGCGTGTCGGAAACGCCGCTTCGATCTGCCCCTTCGCGGCCTGTTCAACCACATTGAACGGAAAGGCCGGCAGAAAATCGCCATCCGGCAATTGCGGAACGTCGTCGTAATCGCCGCTCACGCCCGCGAACGCCTCGACATGATCGTACCAGGGCGCGAGATCGTCGTAGCGGATCGGCCAATCGGCGCCGTGGCCGTCTTTCAGGTTCGATTCAAAATCGTCCGGCGACCAGCGATAGGATTGGCGTCCCCACGTCAGCGAGCGCCCGCCAAGGTGATAACCACGAATCCAGCGATACGGCTTTCCCGGCGCGGTCTCGTACGGGTGATCGTGATCACTCGCCCAAAACTTCTTGTTCGAATTGAACAGGGCGTAGCCGACGCCTTCATAATACGGATAGTGCAGCTCACGCTCTTCCAGCGGGACCTGATCTTCACTGCGCCGCAGCCGCGCGGCCTCGTCGTGGCTATAGTCCGGGCCATGCTCGACCTTCGGGCCGCGCTCGAGCATCAGCACTTTGAGCCCGCGTTCGCACAGCTCTTTGGCGACCCAGCCGCCGCTGATGCCTGATCCAACAACGATCGCGTCAAATCGCATCACGCTTCCTCAAACAAGTGAATGGCTTGCCGCAACGCGGCGATTGGCTCGCCGCGCGGCACGAATTCATGACCCACCCAGCGCGCATAGCCGAGATGGCGCAACAGTCCCGCAATCGCGCGCCAGTTGATTTCCTGGCGATCGTCGAGATCGCGCCGCCCCGGCGCGCCCGCCGTATGCACGTGGCCAATCGCATCAAAGTTCGCTTTGATGGTGCGGCTCAAATCGCCCTCCATCAGCTGCATGTGATAGCCATCATAGAGCAGCTTCAGCGTGGGCGAACCGATCTGGCGCACCACCTCGGCGCCAAACGCCGTCCGGTCGCATTGCTGGCCCGGGTGATCGACCTTGCTGTTCAGCAGCTCCATCAGCAGCTGCACGCCAGCAGCTTCCGCATGCGCAACCACCGGCGCCAAGCCATCGACGCATGCGGCGATAGCCGGCGCATCCGCCCCATCGCCAAAACGGTTTCCCGCGAACACGATCACTGCGCCG
>CAZMCA010000230.1:0-4420 GCA_964564595.1 uncultured Caulobacteraceae bacterium | reverse complement strand
GCCGCCCTTGCGCGGCTCGGACGCCGCCGCAGCAGGCGCCGCCGCAGCACGCACCGGCGCGCGCTTGGCGCCCGTCGCGCGCGGCGCTGGGCCGAGTGTTGCGATCAACGATTTCCATGCGCGCGTCTCGCGCCCGCTCCACGCCGAGAGATCGACCACGGCGCCGGGCCGCAGGCCAGCGGGCGCGCTCGCGGCGTCCAAACGCGCAAACGCAAGCTTGCCCTTCGCCCGCGCGCGGCTCGCAGTTTCAAAAAGGGCAGGCGGCGCATTTTTGGACCACAGCACCAGAACGCGATCTGCCTTATCGATCGCTGCGGCGCGCTGGCGGCGCACGAACGGCGAGGCGTTCGCAAGGTCGAACTCGCTCCGCACTTTGAACCCGAGCGCGCCGAGTTTTTCCGCAACTTGCTTGGCGCGCGCGGCGGCTTCCGGTGCGTGCGTGACGATGATTTCGGCCATCCATGCCTCCCGGCTGGACGCTCTCCCGCGCGCGTGCGCGCCGTTCAATCTGTGAAGCGTTGGTTGAGGGGGTGCGGCGCGTTGGCGCCTCAAAGGCGAGCGCTGGCGCCGTTTTCTTCATCAAGGTGAAAACGCGCTCACCGACCTTTCGCAGAGCTTGCCAAGACCGGCCGCACGCAACGAATAATTCACTATAAAAATCAATGCGTAATGAGCGCCGCCCTCACCATGCCTTAACTCTGGGACGCCATTTCTAGTGTTCCAGAACGGGAGAAGCGCGAATGGCGCGGGTGGCGGTTTTGCTGGGGGGCGTGAGCCCTGAAAGGCCTGTGAGCCTCTCTACCGGCGCCGGCGCCGTCGCGGCCGTCAAACGCCTTGGCCACGAGGCGATCGAGATCGATCCGCAGGACCCGAACTGGCTGATTAATTTGCAGGCGCTCAAGCCGGACGTGGTTCTGAACACTTTGCACGGCTCGGACGGGGAAGACGGCAAGATCCAGGGCGTCCTGGAAAACCTTAAGCTTCGCTACACGCACTCGGGTGTCCTGGCCTCCGCGCTGGCGATGGACAAGGACAAGGCCAAGGCCGTGTTCGCGCGCGCCGGTATCCCGGTCGCGGACGGCAAGATGATGGACCGGCTCGAGGCCGCGAAGGCGCACCCGATGCCCGTCCCGTATGTCGTGAAGCCGAACGCGCAGGGCTCGTCGATCGGCGTCTTCATCGTGCGCGAGGGTGCGAACCGGCCGCCAGAGCAATTGCTCGATCCTGATTGGGCCTATGGCGATGACGTTCTCGTCGAAGAATTTGTGGGTGGGCGTGAATTCACGGTCGCGGTGCTCGGCGAGAAAGCCGGCCCGCGCGCGCTGGCGGTGACGGAGATCATCCCGGCGGGCGAGTGGTACGACTTCAACGCCAAATACGCGGACGGCGGCTCCCGGCACGAGATCCCCGCGAAGATCTCGGACGACATGGCGTTCAAGATGATGCGCTGGGCCGAACAGGCGCACGCCGTGCTCGGCTGCCGCGGCCTCACGCGCAGCGATTTCAAATGGGATGAGAAGACCGGCAAGGCCATTCTCATCGAGATCAACACGCAGCCGGGCATGACGCCGACCTCGCTCGCGCCCGAGCAGGCCGCTTACGTCGGCATGAGCTACGACCAACTCGTCGCCTGGATGCTGGAGGACGCCTCATGCCCGCGATGAGAGGCCGCCGCCCGAGCCGCCAGCCGCCGCAACAACACCGCCGCCGGCCTGATACGTCAGGCGTGCCGCGCTTGGCCGCCATCAAGCTCGACAGCGACTGGCGCGCGCCGCCGAAGATCACGCGCCAGGGCGCGACGATGTTCGTGGCCGCCACGATCCTCGTCGCGGGCGCCGCCGTTGCGGGCGCGGCGTGGCTTGGCGGTTCGCTGTTCGATGCGCGTGAAGCCGTGTCGATCCAGGCCGATCGCGCGCTGACGGCCGCCGGTTTCCGCGCCCACGTCGCGGTCGCGGGCGTCTCGGACGCGCGCGAAGCCGAAGTGATCGCCGTGGCGATGCCGGAAGGGCGCACCTCGCTTCTCTCGGCCGATCCGTACGAAATCCGCACCCGGGTTCAGAGCCTCGATTGGGTGGCGCATGCGCGCGTGAAGCGCCGCTGGCCGGGCGATGTCGTGATCGAAGTTGAGCGCCGCGCCGCGTTCGCGCGCTGGCAGGAAAACGGCGCGATCTCCGTGATCGATAGCGCGGGCGAGCGTTTGCTGGCCGAACGCGCCGTCGATCACCCTGAATTGCCGCTCGTCGTCGGCGCCGGCGCTTCGCATGCCGCCGCGCCCCTGCTGCGCGCGCTCGAAGAACTGCCGCAGGTCCGCCAGCGCCTCGCCGCGCTGGTGCGGGTTGGCGAGCGCCGCTGGAACGTCGAGCTTGCGTCCGGCGTCACCGTCGCGCTGCCGGAGAACGAACCGGTCGTGGCCCTCGCGCAGCTTGAGGCGCTGCAGACCGAACATCGTTTGCTTGACCGTCCGGTCGCCGAAATCGATCTGCGCGTGCCTGGCCGCATGGCCGTGCGCGCCGATGCGCCGCTCCTCGGCGCTGGCCCGCGAGGCGCATGATGGCGCTCCTCGATCCCGCCCGCGATCACGAAGACCTCGCCGTCCGCGCGCAGCACCCGCTGATCGCGTCGCTCGACGTTGGCGTCTCCAAGACTGTGTGCCTCGCTGCGCGCCGCGATCCGGTGCTCGATCTCCATCCGGAGCGCCCGCTGCGCATTCTCGGCGTTGGCGTGCAGTCCGCGCCCGCCGTCGCCAGCGGCAAGCCGGCCGATTTTGACGCCTGCGCCCGCGCCATCCGCGTCGCGATCGACCAGGCAGAGCGCATGGCCGGCGAGCCGATCACGCGGGTCACCGCGTCTTACGCCGGCCCGGGCGTCTCCGCCCGCATCGTGCGCGGCGCCGCACGCGTGCGCACGCCCGTCGTCACCGAGCGTGACGTGCAGGCCGCGCTCAACGCCGCGATCCAGGCGTCCCCCGCGCCGGGCAAAACCATCCTCTACGTCTCGCCGCTCCGCTACGCGCTCGATGACGGCGCCCCGACCGCCGCGCCGCTCGGCAAGCAGGCGCGCATGCTGGCGGTGGAAGCCTGCATCGTCACCGCGCCGCTCGATGCGATCGAAGCGCTCGTCGCCTGCGTCCGCGAAGCGGGCGCTGAGGTGGAAGATGTCGTCGCCGCGCCATACGCCGCCGGCCTTGGCGCGCTGACGCGCGAAGAGCGCCGCGATGGCGCGCTCGTGCTCGATCTCGGCGCGGGCGCAACGGGCCTTGCCGCCTTCGCGGCCGAAGGCCTCGTCCACGCCGAAACCATTCCGCTCGGCGGCGTGCGGATGACGCGCGACCTTGCGCACCGTCTCCAAACCACCTTCGCCGCCGCCGAACGCGCCAAGCTCGTCTACGGCAATGTCGGCGCCGGGTTCGATCCGCGCGAGTCCGTCGAAACGCCCCGGTTGGGCCTCGATGGCCGCCTCGAGCCCGCGATGGCCCTCAAGGGCGCGATCGCCGAAGCGCTCCATCCGCGGTTCCACGAAATTCTGCTCGCCGCGCGCGATCGGCTCGCCGCCGCCGGCCTCACCGGCCCGCAGGGTCCTGGCCGCGCTGTGCTCATCGGCGGCGGCGCGCTACTGCCCGGCGCACGGGAGCGTGCGTCCGATATCCTCGGCATGCCGGTTCGGCTTGGCCAACCCTTCGAACTGTGCGGCTTCGAAACCGGCGAAGCGGGCCCCGCGTACTCGGCGGCCGCGGGCGTGCTGCGCTGGCGCCTCGATCACGCGGACGATGAAGCCGGCCATTCCCCGCCCGATGCGAGCCTTTGGGACGCCGTTCAGGCGATGCGCGAGACGTTCCTTACAGCCGTCGGTTGGCTGAAGACGAATTTCTGAGAGCGCCGCTCGGAAATCGTTTCGGAATCTTTTTGGAGGCGGCTGTGGAAGCCGCTGTAAAGATTAAGAAACGATTCAGCCAGCGCCCTGGAAAATACACGATCTCAAGGCAACATTAGAGAGCTGTCCGAATCGGGTTTCCTCGGATGGCTTCTGGGATCGTTTGATGAGTCACCTGAGCGCGCCGTCGCTGCATGAGCTGAAGCCGCGCATCGTCGTCTTCGGCGTCGGCGGCGCTGGCGGTAACGCGATCAACAACATGATCGACGCGCGCTTGCAGGGCGTCGAATTCGTCGTCGCGAACACCGACGCGCAAGCGCTGACGCGCGCGAAAACCCCGCACCGCATCCAACTTGGCCAATCGATCACCGAAGGTCTGGGCGCCGGCGCGCGCCCTGAAGTGGGTCAAGCCGCCGCGCAGGAGTCGACGCCGGAGATCCTCGAATTTCTCGATGGCGCGCACATGGTGTTCGTCGCAGCCGGTATGGGCGGCGGCACGGGCACGGGGGCTGCGCCTGTCATCACACGCGCGGCGCGTGAGCGCGGCATC
>CAZMCA010000229.1:0-4446 GCA_964564595.1 uncultured Caulobacteraceae bacterium | reverse complement strand
GCGTCGGAAATGTCGTACGCGCAGACTTCAATGCCCGACTTGACGAGGTTGGCCGCCATTCCGGCGCCCATGTTGCCGAGCCCGATAAAGGCTGCCGTCGTCATATCGTGGTCGTCCATTCTCTTTGGCCCTTCGTGGCGCATGAAATGCGCTCGTGGGCGTATTCCAATGCGGAAAGGGCGCAATCGAACTTGCGCCCTACCACTAACGCTCAATCAGGCGCGCCGGTCCACGAAACCGCGACCCAAAAAGCGCCGCCGAAGCGAAGTGTGGCGGATCAAGGTATGCGGTTAGCGTACGCCGCCACACTTCGGACCAAGCTTCGCCCTGCGTTACCGCGGCTTGCGGAATCGCATGACGAATTGATCGGTGTTGCCGCGGATCGACGGCTCGAACACATTTACCGTGCGCGCGTCCGCTGGGTTGCGCAGCACATCGAGTTCGCCCTCGTAGACAAACCCTGCGGCCTCAACTTCACGGCGCACAATCGCTTGATCGATGCGGTGCAGCGTATCCGCCACGGAAAGACCGGCGCCCGCGACGGCCGAGTGATCCACGATCACATAAAGCCCGCCCGGCTTCAGCGCATTGAAGATCGCGCGATTGACTGCGGCGACATCGAGGTTGAAGCGCGCCAGGTGTAGGTCGTGATAGTTCTGCGCGGTCCACACCAGATCGAGCGGCTGCGGTGCGGGCAGATCCGTAAACGGCGACACGAGCGCGCTAACGTTCGTGTAAGTTGGATCGGCGGCGAGCGCGTTGATCGGCGGCGGGTTCTGCGTGTTCGCCGCCTGCTGCGGGCTGATCACGCCATAGACGTGTCCGCGTGGGCCAACGACGCTGCTGAAGAGCCGCGTGAAGTACCCACCGCCCGGAATGAGATCGGCGACCTGCTGGCCCGGCGTGACTTGCGCAAACGCAAGCATCTCAGCGGGATGGCGCTGCGCATCGCGATCGCGATCGGCTTGCGGGCGGTTGGTGTCTGCAACAGCCGCCGTCGCCGCGACAGAGACGCCCGTTGGCCCAGCAACCGTCGGATCGATCTCAGCTTCCGTCGTTGCCGCGCAAGACGCCAGCAAGCCAAGCGCCAAAGCGGCGATCAAAGTGCGCATCGCATTGTCCCCTCTATGCAGAGACGCCTTCAAGCGGCGTCCATTCCTCATCCGTCGGCAACGGCGCGAAGATCGCGTCGAGCATTGCTTCCGTCACGCCTTCTGGCGTCGCTGGATTCCAGCGCGGGGCGTTGTCCTTGTCGAGGATCACGGCCCGCACGCCTTCGTGAAAATCCGGCTGACGCACCATGCGCGCCCCGATGCGATACTCCATCGCCATGTTTTCCGCGAACGAATTGAGACGCGCGCCCAAAGAAAGCTGGCGAAACGCGACCTTCATGGTGAGGTTTGATTTGGTGCGCAGCGCCGCAAGCTGCGCCTTGGCCCAATCGCCGCCATCCGACTCCAGCGCCGCAAAAATTGCCTCAACGCTCTCGCCGCCGAACAGGCGATCGATCTCGTCACGGTGTTTGAGCTCGACGAGCCTTCCGGCGCTTTCGGCCAAAGCGTAGAGCCCGCTTTCGAGTGTCGACGCCGGATCGTGCGTTTGCGCCGCGCCGGCGATCTGGGCCTTTGCCGCCTCCAGAATTTCGGTCGGCATGTAATGCGTCGCTAGCCCCGCTTCGAGGCAATCGGCGGCTTTGAGACGCGCACCCGTGAGCGCGAGCCAGAGGCCAATCTTCCCGGGCAGACGCGGCAGATGCCATCCGCCGCCAACATCAGGGAAGAGCCCAATGCCTGTCTCCGGCATTGCAAACGTCGTGCGCTCGGTTGCAATCCTGAAGCGCGCCGGCAGTGAGAGGCCAACGCCGCCGCCCATCGTCACGCCATCCATCAGCGCCACGATCGGCTTTGGGTACGCCATCAAGAGATGGGTGAGGCGATATTCGGTGACGAAAAACGCGCACGCGGCTTTGCCATCCGCCTTACCGCTTTCGGCAAGCATGCGGATATCGCCACCCGCGCAAAAGCCGCGCGTGTCCGCGGCGTGATCGATCTGCACGACGGTGACGGAAGGGTCGTCCTTCCACGACAGCAGCGCCGCGGTCATGGTCGCGCACATCTCGGTGGTCAGCGCGTGCAGCGCGGCCGGCCGGTTCAGCGTCAGCCGCGCGAGACCATGCGTGACCGAAGTCATGACGTCAGACATGTGTTCTCCATACTTTGCCGGTCCTGCCAGCGCCGCGATCGCCCACAATGATCAGCCCGGCGACGCCCTGGGCTTGAGGAAGCGCAGCGCCAGCGCCACGCCTGCCTGCAGCAGAAACGCCGAGGTGAACACCGCCACGACGCCGTCGCTGATTGGCCCCATATAGTCGGAGACGCTTACGCCCATCACCACAGAGCCAATGAGCAGCGGCAAACCATATAGCGCCACACCGCACGCCCAGGCGGCCACGGCTCCGAATCGGGACGCGCACATCGCGATAAGCGCGATCGGCGTCAGCGCCAACGCTAAACCAAAGACCGTCAAGAGCCACGCATCCCAGGTCATTGCGGCGGCTTCCCGAAGCGCAGATACAGCATCGCGCCCGTGAGCGTCACGAGCGACACGATAAGCGCGGCGCTCATACCCTCTCCGATCGGGCTCAAACCACCGGACGTGCTCGTGTTCATCACAGCGAACCCCATCACGAGCGGCAGCGCGTAGAGGAAGAACGCAAACATTCCCGCCGTGGAGCGGCCGAACTTGCGGTTGGCGCGACGGATGAACCAGAGCGGCGCAAGGAAAAGCGCCAGTGCCACGAGCGCGGCCGGAATGGTCATTGGCGCCTCACGTGTCGGGTAAAATCGGCATAACTCTCATGGCTGCGCGAGGCGCGCCGCGCAAGCGGCGGCGACCTCCTCCACGCTGAAGGGCGGCGAGACGACGATGGCTTCTTCGTCCGGCGCCGGTGGCTCAAGCGCATCCAGCTGACTCTGCAGCAACGACGCCGGCATGAAATGTCCACGCCGCGCGGCAAGGCGGCGCTCAAGTTCCGCACGCGGCACGTCGAGAAACACGAACAACACATCGCGCCCAAGCGCTGCACGGATCGCATCGCGGTGGCGGCGCGCCAGCGCCGAGCATGCCGCGACGCCGCCGCTGTTTAGCGCCGCGCCAACGCGTGCAAGCCACGGCGCACGGTCTTCGTCCGTCAGCGCCTCACCGCCGCGCATTTTCGCGACGCACTCTGGCGCGTGGTGATCATCGGCCTCGATGAACGGCAGACGCAGCGCCGCCGCCAGCTGTGCGCCAAGCGTGGTCTTCCCCGTCCCCGCCACGCCCATCACGACGATCGCAGGCGCTGGCACGCGACATCACCGCATCGTCGGAATGACGAAGCTCTGATCGCCGACGTCGCCTTCCGGCCAACGCGCGGTCACTGTTTTCACCTTCGTGTAGAACCGCACGCCCTCGGGGCCGTGCTGGTTCATGTCGCCAAACGCGCTGCGCTTCCAGCCGCCGAACGTGTGGTACGCGACCGGCACCGGGATCGGCACGTTGATGCCGACCATGCCGACATTGACCTTGCTCGCGAACTCGCGCGCGGCGCGGCCGTTGCGGGTGAAGAGCGCGACGCCGTTTCCGTATTGATGCGCGCTGGCGAGGTTGATCGCATCGTCCGTCGTTTCGGCGCGCATGATTTGCAGCACTGGGCCGAAGATCTCTTCCTGGTACGTCTTCATCTCCGGCTTAACCTGATCGAACAAAGTCGGCCCGACGAAGAAGCCCTTCTCATAGCCTTGCAGCTTGAAGCCGCGCCCATCGACGACAAGCTCGGCGCCCTCTTCGACGCCCATGCCGATGTAGTCTTCGACGCGCTTCTTGTGCGCGGCAGTGACGACCGGCCCGTATTGCGCGCGCTCGTCTGTTGAGACGCCGACGCGGAGTCGTTCGATCTCCGGCAGCAACTTTTCGCGCAGCGCCTTCGCCGTCGCTTCCCCAACCGGCACAACGACTGGCAGCGCCATGCACCGTTCACCTGCGCTGCCGTAGGCTGCGCCGACGATATCCTTCACAGCCTGATCGAGATCGGCGTCCGGCAGAATGATGCCGTGGTTCTTGGCGCCGCCCATCGCCTGCACGCGCTTTCCGTGCGCCGTGCCGGTTTTGTAGACGTAGTGTGCGATATCGGACGAGCCGACGAAGCTCACGGCGCGGATCGCGGCGAGCGCGAGGATCGCGTCCACCATCTCCTTGTCGCCCTGCACGACATTGAGAACACCCTTGGGCGCGCCCGCTTCCATCATCAGCTCCGCAAGGCGGATCGGAACGGAGGGGTCCTTTTCGCTTGGCTTGAGAATGAACGTGTTGCCGCACGCGATCGCCACACCAAACATCCACATCGGGATCATGGCCGGGAAGTTGAACGGCGTGATGCCGGCAACGACGCCGAGCGGCTGGCGCATC
>CAZMCA010000228.1:0-4454 GCA_964564595.1 uncultured Caulobacteraceae bacterium | reverse complement strand
TAATGGCTGTCGATGTCTTCGTCCTGAAACCAGACGGCGATCGCGGCCTTCACGTCATGGTTGGCGTACGCATCGAGCACTTGTTTCAGCTGCGCGCCCGCGATCTTGCCCATCCGGTCGACGCTGCGCGTCAGCGAGATTGGCTCGGCCTGGTTGAGCACCAGTGCGCGCTTCGAAATGTTCTTTGCAAGATCACCAATGCGCTCAAGATCGCTGGCGATCCGCCACGCCGAAAGCACGTGCCGCAGATCGGACGCCATCGGCTGGCGAAGCGCGAACAGGCGCACCGCCCGTTTTTCCACTTCGCGCTGCGCCGCATCGATCTTGAGATCGCGCGCGATCACGCCCTGCGCGAGCGCGTTGTCGCGGCGCACCACGGCCGCGATCGCATCATTGAACGCGGTTTCCGCGAGCCCGCCCATGCGCTCCACCTCATTGGTGATCGCATCGAGCTCGTCTTGGTAGGACTTAACGGTATGATCGGGCATCTGCCTCACCCGAAGCGGCCGGTGATGTAGTCTTGGGTGCGCTGATCGCGTGGGTTGGTGAAGATCTCTTCCGTCGCGCCGGTCTCGACCAGCGTGCCGAGGTGGAAGAACGCCGTCTTCTGCGACACGCGCGCGGCCTGCGCCATCGAGTGCGTCACGATGATGATGCAGTAGTTTTCGCGCAGCTCGTCGATCAGCTCTTCGATCTTCGCCGTCGCGATCGGATCGAGCGCCGAGCACGGCTCGTCCATCAAGATGATGTCGGGGTTCACCGCAACCGTGCGCGCGATCACGAGGCGCTGCTGCTGGCCGCCCGAAAGGCCCGTGCCAGATTGCTGGAGGCGATCCTTCACCTCTTCCCAAAGCCCCGCGCGCCGCAGCGATTGCTCGACGATCACATCCATGTCCGCCTTCGATTTCGCGAGGCTATGGATGCGCGGTCCGTAGGCGACGTTTTCGTAGATCGATTTCGGAAACGGGTTCGGCTTCTGGAACACCATCCCAACGCGCGATCGCAGCACGACGGGATCGACGCCGCGCGCGTAGATATCCTTGCCCTCGATCTCGATGGCGCCGTTCACCCGGCAGCCTTCGATCGTATCGTTCATGCGGTTGATGCAGCGAAGGAACGTTGTCTTGCCGCAGCCCGATGGCCCGATGAAAGCCGTGACCGAACGGTCCGGAATTTCGATGGAGACCGCGTTCAGCGCCTGCTTGTCGCCGTAGAACACGGAAACGTCGCGCGCGACCGCCTTCACCGTATCGGACACGGCAACGCGCCCCGGCGCACGGACAAGCGGCGCGCTCATCGCCGGAGGCGCGCCCGAAAGCGATCGATCGTCGGCCGGCGCACGTTCCATTGGAGCCCCCATGCGAAACCACTTCCTTCGGCCGCGCGCCCTCTTATCGGCCTTGCGTGACAGTCCTGTGACGCGGCGCGCAACGGAAGAAAACGCGTCACAGCGCGCGCTCCACGTAAGCGGCGAACGCTGAACCCCGCCCTGGCTCGCTCTCCACAAGCAACCCGCCCCTGTGGCGGTTCACGATGTGCTTAACGATGGCGAGCCCCAGGCCCGTGCCGCCTTTTTCCTCGCCCATTTCGCGTTCGACACGAAAGAAGCGTGCGCCGAGTCGCGGCAAAAAGCGCCGCGCGATCCCCGGCCCGGCGTCGACCACACGCACATATGCATAGGAGCGTCCCGCCGCCGGCGCGGGCGTCAGAAGCGCGATGTGCCCCGCGTCGGCCCATTGGCGCCCCGCCCGCTCGATGACCTCTTCGCGATCGGCGCCCGCGCCCACCTCGATCGTCACGGTCCCGCCCGCAGGCGAATATTTGATCGCGTTATCGACGAGGTTCTGCACCACCTGCACCAGCTGGAACCGATGCCCCACGACGCTTGCGCCCGCCTCCGGCGCGCTGAGCGAGAGCGTCACCTGCCGCTCGGCCGCAACGCCCGTCAGCGCATCGACGACCTCTTTCGCCACGCCCACCAAATCCGCACGATCGGATGGCGGCACGTGCTCATCGAGTTCGATGCGCGAGAGCGACAAGAGATCGTCGATCAGCCGGCGCATTCGCTCGGCCTGCACCTGCATCAGCCGCAAAAAGCGCGCGCGATCCTCGGCGTTATCCCGCGCAGGGCCTGCAATGGTTTCGATCGCGCCCATCACCGCCGCGAGCGGCGTGCGCAATTCGTGGCTCGCATTCGCGAGGAAATCCGCGCGCATACGTTCCGTGTTGATGCGCGCCGTTTGATCGTGAAACGCGATCAACGCCGCGCGCGTCTCGCCCCATTGCACGGGCGCGACATAGGCGCGGACATGCTCTTCCACCTGCGCGCTCGTTTCGTACTCCACCGTGCGCGTCGCGCCGTCGTGCGCGGCGGCTTGCACGGCGTCGAGAATGTCGGGCTGACGGAGGATCGCCGAAAGCCGCAGCCCCGCCGCTTCGAACTGGAACGCCCGCCGCGCCGCGAGGTTTGAGCCCGCGATCCGCCCATCGCCATCGATCAGCAGCGCCGCCTCCGGCATCGCCTCCAACAAAGGCGCAAGCTCCGAAAGCCCCTTTGGGCGCGCCTCGCTTGCCCCCGCCGCCCGCGGCTCTGCTGCAGCCGCGCCCGCGCTCCGGCTCGACCAGGCGAGCCACCCGGATGCGCCGCCCGCGCCCAGCGCCAGCAGCGCCGCCAGCGGGTTCAGCGGTAGCGCCACCAGCGCCGCAAGCCCGCCGGCCGCAGCGCCGCCCCAAGCCAATTGCTCAGGGCTGATGTTCAGGGGTAGGCGTGTCTGTGCCGCCATTCGGGTTCCGTAACGAGATATGGGTGTCGCCCCGTGGCAACGCCATCCACCGATTCGCGGCGCCGCCGCCTGCTGTCCGTCGCAACACGGGTAGGCTAGACCGCCCCGCCTCGCCATCCATCTCCCCAGTTCTTGATTAGGAGACTTCGATGCAGCTCAGCCGCCGCGCCCTGATGGGCTCGAGCCTTGCGCTTCTCGCCACGTCCTGCGCCTCAAGCCCGACCGCTCCTGCACGCGAGGTCATCGGGCCCGTGCGCGCGCCAGCCACGATCCCGACATGGGGCGTCGATCTTTCGGCGCGCGATCTCAACGTGAAGCCGGGCGATGATTTCTTTCGCTACGTGAACGGCACCTGGCTCGCCAACAACCAGATCCCGGATGATCGCACCCGCTGGGGCGCGTTCGACATGCTGCGCGCGAAATCGGAAGACGACGTGCGCGCCATCGTCCAGCAGGTCTCGCAAACCGGCGGCGCGCCCGGCACCGTCGAGCAAAAGATCGCCGACTACTACAACGCGTTCCTCAACGTCGATGAGATCGACGCTAAGGGCATGACGCCCGCGCGCGGCGACCTTGCCGCCATCGCCGCACTCCGCACGCACGCAGAGGTGCTGACGCTCGTTGGCCGCCCCGACATGCCGGTCGCGTTCCCGATCGTCGCGTTCGTGAACCTCGACGAGCGCAACCCCGATCGCTACGTCGTCGGCGTCACGCATGGCGGCCTTGGCCTGCCCGAGCGCGAATATTATCGCCGCACCGACGGTGAATTCCCCAACATCCGCCGCGAATACGAAGCGCACATCACGCGCATGCTCACCGCCGCGCAGCAGCCCAACCCCGCCGCCGCCGCACGCCGCATCGTCGCGCTCGAACGGCGCATCGCCGATCTGCATTGGCCGATCGAGCGCCGGCGCGACCGCACCGCCACGTACAATCTGAAAACCCGCGCCGAACTCGTCGCGCTCGCGCCGCGCTTCCCGTGGACGCAAGCGCTCGAAAGCTCGGGCTTCGGCGCCCAGCAGGAATTCGTGGTTCAGGAGCTGGATTCGATCGGCCCACTCGCGCAGCTCGCGCTCGCGACGCCCGTCTCCACGTGGCGCGAATATCTCACCTACCACTACCTCCACAACAACGCCTCGGTGCTGCCCCGCGCGATCGACGCGGAGAATTTCGCGTTTCACGGCCGCACGCTGAACGGCCAACCGACAGAGCGCGAACGCTGGAAGCGCGGCGTCGAAGCGCTCGATGGCGCGCTCGGCGAAGCGGTCGGCCAGCTCTACGTGCAGCGCCACTTCTCGGCGAGCGCCAAGACGCAAATGCAAGCGCTCGTCGAAAATCTCCGCCGCGCTTACGGCGCGCGGATCGACGGGCTGACCTGGATGAGCGCGGAAACGAAAGTCGTTGCGCGCGAAAAGCTCGCCACGTTCCGCCCGAAGATCGGCTACCCCGATCGCTGGCGCGATTATAGCGGCCTTACCGTCACCGCCGGCGATGCGTTCGGCAATGCAAAGCGCGCCGCGGTGTTCGAATGGAACCGCCAAGTCGCGCGCCTCGGTCACCCGACGGACCGCGACGAGTGGTTCATGACGCCGCAAACCGTGAACGCGTCCTACAACCCCGTTTTCAACGAGGTCGTCTTCCCGGCCGCGATCCTGCAGCCGCCCTTCTTCG
>CAZMCA010000227.1:0-4485 GCA_964564595.1 uncultured Caulobacteraceae bacterium | reverse complement strand
CCTTCAACACGTCAAAACCCAGCACGCGGCCGGCGCCGCTCTCCGGCTTCAGCAGCCCGCAGACCATGCGGATGGTGGTCGTCTTGCCGGAGCCGTTGGGCCCGAGAAAGCCATAGATCGCGCCGCGCGGCACTTTGAGGTCGAACTGATCGACCACCTTGCGGCCTCCGAAGCTCTTGGTGAGCCCCGCGACATCGATGATGACGTCGCTCATGAGCGCGGCGCGAGCCGAACATCGACCGGCATGCCCGGGCGAATGGCGCCGGGCGCGTCGAGCCGCGCTTCCACCAGGAACACAAGCTTCTCTCGCTGATCGAGCGAGTAGATCACGGGCGGGGTGAATTGCGGTTCGGTCGCGATGAAGCTGATCGTCCCGGTGAGATTGTCAGCGCAGCCGTCGCAGGAAATCTCCACGCGTCCGCCACTGCGTACTTGGGGCAACAGCGCTTGCGGCGCGAAGAAGCGAACCTTCTGATAGGCGGGGGAGAGCAGGGCGGCGATCGGCTGGCCGGCGGCGACAACCTCGCCGGGCCGGCGATAGATGCGCTCGATCGTACCTGCGGTAGGCGCCGTACCTGAAAGATCCGATAGCCGTTCGCGGGCGAGGCCGGACTCGGCGTTCGCGGCCGCCAGCGTCCGGCGCGCTTGATCAAGTTGCGCACGTGCGGCGTCACGCGCCGCGCGATCTGCGTCAAGCCGCGCCTGCGAAAAGAAGCCGTCGCGGAACAGGGCGGCGCTGCGCGCATAATTGCGTTCCGCCAGCGCGGTGTTGGCGCGCGCTGCTTCCACGGCCTGCGCCAGCGCGCTACGATTGGCCGCCGCGCCGCGTTCGTTCAAAGTGAGCCGGTTGGGGTCGAGGCGAAAGATGGGCGCGCCCGCCTCTACGGCGTCTCCCTCGCGCACCAGCACTTCCTGCACAGTGCCGCCTTCTTCGCTGGCGAGATAAATGTATTCCGCTTCGCCGTAGCCCTGCATCAGGCCTTCGTCGCCGCGGCTGCCGCAGGCCGCGGCGAGCAGAGCGAGCCCGAGGATCAGAAAGCGCTTCATGCGCGGAGCCCTTCGAACAAAAGGTTGAGTTGGGATTCGACAAACAAGCCGGGCTTTTCAAAAGCGCTTTCGCCCCGTAGCACGTGCGTCCACATCGCCTCGAAGAACAACGGGCCGATAAAGGCGCGTGCGGCCGCCGCGGGATCGACAGCGCGAAATTCGCCTTTGGCGATGCCGGCCCTGATCATCGCTTCCAGAGCCGCGCGCGCTGGCTCGACCACACGTGCGCGGTAGAATTCAGCGAGATCGGGAAAGCGCGCCGATAGGCCGATCATCAAGCGCGGCACGGCGATGATGGCGGGGTCGGCAAGGCGTACGGCAGCGGCGTTCGCCAGCAACTTTACAGCCATGGTCGGATTGGCCGCGCCCGCTTTCGCCAGCTCTTCGAGTTGCTTGCCCATGGGCGCAACCTTCGCGTCAATGAGCGCGCGCAGCAGCGCGTCCTTGCTCTCAAAGTACAGGTAGATCGCGCCTTTGGAGATGCGGGCGCGCTTGGCGATGTCGTCCATGCGGGCAGCGTCGAAGCCGCGTTCGGTAAATTCAGCGAGTGCGGCGTCGAGGATTTCCTCTGGCCGCGCTCCAGCCCGCCGTTCCCACCGGGGGCGTCGTGTGCGCGCTGACTTTGGGGTTCCCGGGGTCCGGCTCATAGTGTGTATATAACTGACTGGTCAGTTATATACAAGAGCCCAATGCTAGGTGCGCCGCTTTTTCCGCCGTTCTGCCGCCGGATGCGCCGAAACCGTTAACGCGCGTGGCAAACCTATTGCCGGCAGCGTAATCTTTGGCCCGTTGGGGGTGGAGCGTGTCAGAGCAGCGCCAGGAAAATGAAGAGCGGGCCGTCCGGTTGGCGTCGATCGTATCGATCGACATCGTCGGCTTTTCGACCATGTCGGAACGCAACCAGCGGGCGGCCGCCCAGAAGGTTGAAGGGCTGCGCACCCGGATCGAGCGTGTGGCGGCGAAGAACGGTGGGCGGTTGTTCAACACCGCTGGCGACGGCTTCATGCTCGAATTCTCCTCCGCCGGCGCCGCGTTGGGCGCCATTCAGGACATTCTGGACAAGCCCGCCCGCGGCGAGCCGAAGCTGCGCGTGGGCGCCCATGTCGGAGACGTGATCGTCACGAGCACGGAGGATCTGCTCGGCCATGGCGTGAACGTGGCGGCGCGTCTGCAGGAACTCGCCGAGCCGGGCAGTGCGCTGGTCTCACAGGAATTCCGGTCGATGGCGCGCAATTCGCCGACGGCGGCGTTTCAGGCGCGTGGCAAGCAGCCGTTGGACAATATCGAGCAGCGCGTTCAGACGTTCGAGATCCTGTCGCGCAAACAGCGAACGGCGCGGCTTCTGCGGCGCCTGGGCGTTTGGCTTGTGCTCGCTTTGATCGCGGGCGTGCTGATCTATTTCAGCCCGATCCTGTGGCGCTTTGCGCAAGGCTTCATGCAGGCTGAGCAGGCCGCGCCTCCAGTCCAAGCAGCGGTGGCGCCGCCGACAGCGCCAGCCGCCGCGCCGGATGAACTCGAAGCTAGTTCAGGCGCGCCGCCGCGCCGCCCCCCGGGCAGCGTGTTCGCCGATTGCACAGGGTGTCCCGAAATGGTCGTTTTGCCGGGCGGCTTGTTCGTCATGGGCTCGCCCGCGACCGAGCGGGGGCGCGCCGCGGATGAAGGGCCCACGCGCGAAGTGTCGATCGCGCCGTTCGCCGTGAGCCGTACTGAAATCACCTTCGCGCAGTGGGATTCCTGCCTCGCGGGCGGGGGCTGCAACAGCTTCTCTCCATCAGATCGGGGTTGGGGGCGCGGCGGCCATCCGGTGCTCGGCGTGTCCTGGCAGGATGCGCAAGCCTATCTCGATTGGCTCAACACGCAGGCGGGCGGCCTGCGCTATCGGTTGCTGAGCGAAGCGGAATGGGAATACGCCGCGCGCGCTGGGGGGCGCGGCGCTTATGCGTTTGGGCCGACACTGACGACGCAGCAGGCGACATTCCGCGCACGCGCCACCAGCGCCGTCGGTGCGCATCCGGCGAATGCCTTCGGTCTGAGCGACATGCACGGCAACGTCGCTGAATGGGTGGAGGATTGCTACACCGCCAATTACAGCCTCGCCCCGATCGATGGCGCGCCCGCGCAGGCTGGCAATTGCGCGCGCCACGTTCTGCGTGGCGGCCATTTCGCCGATCAGCCTGTAGCGCTCCGCTCCGCTGCGCGCCGTGCCGAAAGAACCAGCGTCCGCGCCCCCAACGCTGGTTTCCGCGTCGCGCGCACGCTCGATTGATCTCGCGGTGTGACCTCGGGCACAGACACGATGGCGAACTTGCGCGATCCTATCGGAACCTACGTTCCGCCGCCGCTGTGAGGAGGGCCGCGTGAGGCTTGTCCTCGCCCAGTTATCAGATCCGCACATCAGGGCGGATGCCGATGCGCCGACGCAGGCGCTGCGCCGCGCGCTTGAGGGCGCGCGCGCCTATGGCGCGCAGGCCATCCTGCTGACGGGCGATCTGGTCAATGACGAGCGTCCAGAGGAATATGCCGTGCTCGCCTCTGCGCTCGCAGCGTCGCCGGCGCCCGTGTTCCTGCTGCCCGGCAATCATGATGACCGCGCTTTGATCCGCGATCATTTCCCAGCGCACGCGTATTTGCCGCGCGGGGCGCATCTTTCCTACGTGATCGACGATTTGCCGGTGCGCGTCGTTATGCTTGATCAGATCTGCCCTGGCCAAACGCACGGCGAACTCACGGACGAGCTGGCCGCTTGGCTCGACGCGGCGCTGGCTGCGGCGCCGGACAGGCCCACGCTGGTGGCGCTGCATCATCCGCCGATCATGACCTACGATCTTCTGTTTGATCGCATTGGCCTTCACCGCCAGGACCGCTTCGCGGAAATCATCGCCCGTCATCCCCAGGTGCAGCGCATTGTCTGCGGCCATCATCATCGCGTGGCGTTTGGCCAGGTTGCGCATGCGCCGGCCATCATCGCGCCTTCGACGTCCTGGGTCTACGGTCTGGCGCTGTGCGAGGGCCAACAGATCGCGCCCAAGACATCCGAACAACCCGGCTGGATGCTGCACATCTGGACGCCGGAGCACGGTTTCGCCAGCCATTTCATGGGCCTTTGAGGCTTTGATTTTAAGGCGCGTTCGCGGCTAGAACGCTTCGCAAGGAGCCGCGACATGAAGACCCGAGCCGCCGTTGCATTTGAAGCCAAGAAGCCGCTGGAAATCGTCGAGCTCGACCTCGAAGGGCCGAAGGCGGGCGAAGTGCTGGTGGAAATCAAGGCGACCGGCGTATGCCATACTGACGCTTACACGCTCGATGGCCTCGACAGCGAAGGCATCTTCCCATCGATCCTCGGCCACGAAGGCGCGGGGATCGTGCGCGAAGTGGGCGCCGGCGTCACAAGCGTCGCCGCAGGCGATCACGTCATCCCGCTTTACACGCCGGAATGCC
>CAZMCA010000226.1:0-4515 GCA_964564595.1 uncultured Caulobacteraceae bacterium | reverse complement strand
GCTCGTGATCAGCCAGGACACGAGCGCCTACGGGCTCGATATCAAGTACGCCGAGAGCAAATGGAAGGACCGCATGGTCCGCGCCAAGTTCTACGATCTCGCGAAGGAGCTCGGAGATTTAGGCGTTTGGGTGCGCATGCACTACGTCTACCCCTACCCGCACGTCGACGACGTGATCGGTCTGATGGCCGAAGGCAAAATCCTTCCCTATCTCGACATTCCTTTTCAGCATGCGAGCCCGCGTGTTCTGAAAAACATGCGCCGGCCAGCGAACCAGGATCGCGTGCTCGATCGCATCCGCGCCTGGCGCAAGATCTGCCCCGATCTCACGATCCGCTCGTCCTTCATCGTCGGCTTTCCGGGCGAGACGGAAGAAGATTTCGAAACGCTGCTCGACTTCATCGAGGAAGCCGAGATCGATCGCGCGGGCGTGTTCAAATACGAAAACGTCGCAGGCGCGCCGTCACGCGATCTGCCCGATCATGTCGAGCAAGAGGTGATCGACGAGCGCTGGGAGCGCTTCAACGAAGTGCAGACCGAACTCGCTGACGCGCGCGCGCGTCGCATGCTCGGCCAAACGGTGGACGTCATCATCGATGGCTGGGATGACGAGGTCGAAGCCTTCGCTGCGCGTACAAAAGCCGACGCACCGGAGATCGACGGCATCGTTTATGTCGAAACGGAACGCGATCTCGATCCCGGCGACATTCACGCCGTCACGATCACCGCCGCCGAAGGCCACGAACTCACCGCCAAGCTCTAGGAGCGCGCATGCGCCAGCTACTCTTCGTCGTCGTCGCGCTCACGTTCGCCGCCTGCTCGCCCGCAACGCCCACACAGGCGCCCGCTGAGGCCCCTGCCACGCCTGCAGTAGCTGCCACGCAGACGGGTCCCGACCCGGCTGACACGATCCGCACGCTCTACGAGCGCTATTTCGCGCGCACCGAGACCAATTTCCCGCCGCTGCTGGAGCAAGCGCCTTGGTCCGCCGCGATGCGCGCGCGGCTCGAAGCGATGATGCAGCGCTCTGAGGCAGCGCAAGCGCCGATCCTCGACTTCGATCCCTTCATCAACGCGCAGGACTGGCAGCTCACCGGCCTCAACGTGACGACGGATGCAGTCGCGGCAGGCAGCCACGCCGTCGTGCGCGCCGCGTTCGACAACGCGGGCCGCCGCGAAGAAATCGTCTACGATCTCGTGTGGGAGAACGAAGGCTGGCGCGTCGACAACATCCGCGGCGCCGGCTGGGACCTCGCCCGCATCGCGCAGTCCAATCCCTAGCGCACTTTCAATTCGCCGAGCGTCATGAACACGACCGGCCCATCCGTTGGCCCGCGATAGGCGCCGCTCGACGCATTTACTTTCGCCGCCACGGCCGTCATGCGCCACGCTTCGGATTCCGTGCAGCGCACTGTGCGATCGGTCAGCTCATGCAGATTGTGCTTATCGCCGAACCAGCGCGTGCGCTCGGCGTCGCCGCGCAGGCGCGTCTGCACGCTGGGGTGATCCCAGCCCCAGGTGAAAATCTCGTTCTTCGGGTTCCACGAGCCGACGATCTGGATCGGCGCCGTCACCAGCGCGCCATCGGTGCGATCGAAGCGGATGATCCCTTGATCCTGATCCACCGTCCATTGCGACGCGGCGAGTTTGAACTCCCGCGCCAGCCGCGATTGGCGCCACGCCAGATCGACCCAGGCCTGCGCCCAGTAGGTATCAACATTGACCTCCTCGCCGCCCCACGGGCGTGCGAGCGCCGTCGTCTTCGCGCTCGGCTTGATCAGTTTGTTGACCCATCCCATCGCGCGTAACGGTCGTGTCCGGATGTGGAGAAAGTGTGGAGAACTCCGATACACACTTTCTCGCGCCGCGTGAATCCCCCTGTTCCACCGTCAGGCCTGGTCGTCGCCGACCTTCCGCCCGCCCCGGCCGATCACCAGCGCCTTGATCAGCCCGCGCAGCGTCTTGACCTCCTGCTCGGTCAGCCGCGCGCGCAGGAACAGCGAGCGGATGTTGCGCTTCATCAGCGGCGTTTTATCCGGCGGATGGAAGAAGCGGCCGCGCTCCAGCTCGGTTTCCAGGTGCGTGAACATCGCGTCGAGATCGGCCTGCGTCGCCGGAGGGCTCACCGCATCGCGAAACCACTCGGGCGCGCTCGTCTCCTGGCGCCCGAGGCCCCAGGTGAATGCAAAGAGCGCGACGGCCGTCGAAAGGTTGATCGAAGGGAAGCCCGGATTGACCGGGTACGTCACGATCGCGTCGGCGCGCGCGACCTCGTCGCTATCGAGCCCCGACGCTTCCGGGCCAAACAGCACAACCGGCTTTTCGCCCTGCGCGAGCGCTGCCCGAATGTTCGCGGCAGCTTCCGCCGGCCCCCACACCGGCTTTTCGAGGTAACGCGGCCGCGCCGTCGCCGCGACGACGAGCGTTGCGTCCGCCAGCGCCGCATCGAGACTCCAATCGAGTTGCGCGCGCTCCAGCACCACATCAGCGCCAGACGCCACAGCGAACGCCTTCGGATTCGGCCAGCCGTCACGCGGCTCCACGATCCGCAGCCCGCAGAGCCCGAAGTTGAGCATTGCGCGCGCCACTGCGCCGATGTTCTCGCCCATCTGCGGGCGCGCGAGCACGATCTTCGGCCAATCCTCCATTATTGGAGCGGGCATATCGGGCGCGCGGGTCATGAAACCGTGCTAGCCTCCGGAAGCGATGTGGGGAAGCTGGCGTGATGACCAGCGTCACAGCGCCCGTGGGCGATCCGTGAGCCAATAGCGGAGATCATCCTGGGGAGCCGCCGCGATGACCGACGTGTTCATTTCTTACGCGCGTAATGATCGCAACGAAGTGCGTTACATCGCGCACGCGCTCACCGCCGAAGGTTTCTCGGTGTGGTGGGATCCGGAGATCAAGCCGGGCAAAAAGTGGAACGACGTGATCCGCCGCTCGCTCGATAGCGCGGCGGTGGTGCTCACATGCTGGACACCCGCCTCCGTCAAATCGCAATGGGTGGTCGCCGAGACCAACGCCGGCCATCAGCGCGACATGCTCGTGCCGGTGCTGCTGAAGAATTCGCATCCACCGATCCCGTTCAACATGATGCAGGCGCCCGATCTCACGCGCTGGCGCGGCAATGCAAACGATCCCGAATGGCGCGCCGTGCTCGCCGAAGTGCGCCGCCTGGTCGAAAAGAAGCGCCGCGCCGCCGTCGCCGCGCCTCCGCCGGGCGATGCGGAAGGCCGCGTGTTCGATGGGCGCGCCACGCACGCGCCGTCCTCGCCAAGTTATCGCATCTCGCGCACGCAGGGCCGCATGGGCCCGCGCATCGGGCAGTTCGTGCTGGGCACGGTGGTGATCGGCGCGGTGCTCACGGCCGGGCTCTGGGCGGGCGAATACGCCA
The DNA here is from genome assembly GCA_964564595.1 of uncultured Caulobacteraceae bacterium. GTDB lineage: Bacteria > Pseudomonadota > Alphaproteobacteria > Caulobacterales > Aquidulcibacteraceae > JBEVOS01. The sequence goes on along the minus strand of CAZMCA010000226.1, from coordinate 1,121 downwards.
TGCGCGATCCGGCGCAGCCGCGCACCGATCCGCCGCAGATCACATCGCCCGAGCCCAGCATCGCGCGCACGCCGACGGAAATCGTCGCGCCCGCAACACCGGCGCCGGCGACATCGCTCACGGTCGAGGAAGAACGCGCGCCCGATACGCCGCCGCGCCCGCGCCCAACGCCCCCGCCTCCGCAAGCGACGCCAACGCCGATCTCCACGCCCGCCACCCCAGCGCCGGTTCCGGTGCGCGAAAATCAGCCGGGCGATCTCGCCGCGGTCGATAATTGCACGATGCGCATTGCGCGCGTCTGCCCGCAGGCCAACGGGCAATCGCCGCTCTTCTTCTCGACCAACGGCCGCATCTCGAACCAAGAGCGCCGCTTCCTTTCCGCGCTCGGCGTCGATGCGCGCACCGTGCTGCCCGCCACGGTGCAGCAGTGCGACGCTGTTCTTGACGGGCTCTCCCGCCGGCGCGCGCCGGCCGGATTTGATCGCGCCTGCCAGAGCGTGATCTTCCCCAGCGATGTTTTCGGCGGCTTCCAGCGCCAGCCGCAGGCGACGGCGCCGGCAACGTCAGCGCCCACGACTGCGACGCCAACGACGCCGCCGCCTGGAACGACAACCGGAACGACGCGCCCGCCCGTCACCGCCGGAACCACCGCGCCGCCCGCAGCGTCAACCGGCATCAACACCGGCGTGATCTATCGCGAGGGCGCCAGTTTTTCGACCGCGACACGGCCGACAGAGCCCGTGATCCGCTAAGCCATGCGCGTGCTCAGGGCTGAGTTCTGGCCCTGAGCTTGCGCGCGCGCGGCGCGGCCCCTACCAAACCGCCCAAATCGCGGCGCTGGCCGCGCGCGGGAGCTCACGTACATGGCGAAGATCAAGGTCGATAATCCGGTCGTCGAGATGGACGGCGATGAAATGACCCGGATCATCTGGGCGCTTATCAAAGACCGCCTGATCCACCCCTATCTCGATATCGACCTGAAATATTATGACCTCGGCGTCGAAAAGCGCGACGAGACCAACGACCAGATCACGATCGACGCCGCGGAAGCGACCAAGAAGTACGGCGTCGCCGTCAAGTGCGCGACGATCACGCCCGACGAGGCCCGCGTCGAAGAATTC
>CAZMCA010000225.1:0-4617 GCA_964564595.1 uncultured Caulobacteraceae bacterium | reverse complement strand
TGCTGTGGGCAAGAAATGCCGACCTTCCTGTCCTCGCTCGCGCACGATATCGATGCGCTCGATCCGCGCCGCTATGGCGGCCGCGTCACCGGCTTATCCGGCGCCCTTATCGAAGCGTCGGGGCCGATGGAGGCGCTCTCGCTCGGCGCCCGCGCCAGCATTGACGGGGCCCGCCCGACGCGCGCCGAGATCGTAGGCTTCCGCGGCGATCGCGCGCTGCTGGCGCCTTATGACTCGATCGAAACCATCCGCCCCGGCGCCCGCGTCACGCTCGAAGGGGCAGCCCCGATGGTGCGCCCATCGCGCGCCTGGCTGGGGCGCGTCATCGATTGCTTCGGACAACCGGTGGACGGCGAAGGCCCGCTGCCGCAGGGGATGAAGCCGCGCCTGGTGCGTGGGCCGCCGCCTTCGGCGCACGAGCGCGCCCGCGTCGGTGCGCGCCTCGATACCGGCGTGCGCGCGCTCAACATCTTCTCTGCGCTCTGCCGCGGCCAGCGCATGGGCGTGTTCGCGGGCTCCGGCGTCGGCAAATCTGTGCTGATGTCGATGTTGGCGCGCGGCGCCGCGGCGGATGTGATCGTCATCGGCCTCGTCGGTGAGCGTGGCCGCGAGGTGAAGGAGTTTCTGGAGGACACGCTGGGCGAGGAGGGGCGTCGCCGTTCCGTCGTCGTCGTCGCCACTTCCGATGAAACCGCCGCCCGCCGCCGCCTTGCGCCGCACATGGCCGCCGCCATCGCCGAACATTATCGCGACGAAGGCCTCGACGTTCTGCTGTTGGTCGATTCCGTGACGCGCCTCGCCATGGCGCAGCGCGAGATCGGCCTTTCTGTCGGCGAGCCGCCGACCACCCAGGGCTACACGCCGTCGGTGTTCGCGGAGCTGCCGAAGCTCTTGGAGCGCGCCGGCCCCGGCCGCGAAGGCGAGATGGGCTCGATCACCGCGCTCTTCACCGTGCTCGTCGATGGTGACGATCACAACGAGCCGATCGCCGACGCCGTACGCGGCATCCTCGATGGCCACGTCGTCATGGAGCGCGCCATCGCCGAGCGCGGCCGCTATCCGGCCATCAACGTGCTCAAATCCGTCTCGCGTCTCATGCCGATGTGTCACACGGCCGAGGAGAACGAGCTGGTCAAACGCGCTCGCGCCACGCTCGCGCTCTACGGCGAAATGGAAGAGCTTATCCGCATCGGCGCCTACAAGCCCGGCGCTGACGCGGAAACCGATTACGCCATCCGCGTTCGCCCCGCCGTTGAAGCCGTGCTTGCGCAGGGCCGCGATGAGCAAAGCGATATTCACGAGGCCTTCCGCATGCTCGAAGAGGCGTTGACCTGACATGAAAGTCCTGCACACGCTTCTGCGCGTCGCCAAGCGCGATCTCGATCTCTTGCAGCGCGCGCTGGGTGATCAGCTCGGCAAACAGGTGGTGGTGGAAGAACGCATCCGCACCCACGCGCAGGCGCTGATGCAGGAGCAGCAGGCCGCGCTCCGCGACTATGAAAGCCATCGCGCCTTTTCGGGCTATGCCGCCGTGGCCCGCGCCGGGCGCGCAGCGCTTGAAGGCGAGCGCACATCCATCATTCAGGAATGCGATCGCCTGCGCGGCCTCATCTCCGAAGCGCATGTCGAAATGCGCAAGTTCGAGCGCCTGCTCGAATTGCAGGATGAACGCGCCAAGGCCGCCGCCGAAAAGCGCGAAGCCGACGAACTCGATGAAATGGCGACGTTGCGGGCAGGGCGCGCGCGGCGGTCGTAGGCCTAGCCCGCGTTCAGTGCTTCCACGATGCGGATCACGTCTTCGTACGCCTGGCTCTGCGGATGGCGCACGGGCAGCGGCGTTTGCGCGCGGATCGAATCCGGCACGCGCGGATCGCGGCAGATCACGCCGGCGAATTTCGGCTTGAAGCCCAGATATTCGTGACAGGCCAGCGAGAACTGGTCGAACACCTTGCGGCCTTTGACGCGGTTCTCCGCCATGTTGACGATCACCCAAGGCACAACGTTCGCGCCCTGCAGCCGCAGCAGCTTCACGAGCGCGTAAGCGTCGGTCAGCGCGGTGGGCTCTTCCGTCGTCACCAGGATCAGCCGATCGGCGCTGCGCGCGAAGCGCAGCACGTTGGGGTCAACACCGGCGGCGAGATCGAGAATGATGCGGTCATAGTGCGGCGCGAGCTTCGGCAGGCCGTTGGCAATGCGCGCCACTTCTTCGAGCTTGATCGCGCCCAAGGCGCCCGAGCCCGAATGCCCGGCGATGAGATCGAACCCGCCTTGCCGGCCGGGCCCGCCCATCACCGGCGTCACCGCCGCGTCGAGCTCCAGAAACCCGCGTACCACCGAATGCACGTCCGCCTGCGGGCGCACGCCGAGCTGCACGTCCACATTGGCGAGGCCGAGATCGCAATCGACCAGCAAAGCCCGCTGGCCGGCGCGGCCGAACGCCGTCGACAGCATGGTCGACACCCACGTCTTGCCGACGCCGCCCTTGCCGGAGGCGACAGCAAAGATCGGCGCCGCGCGCGCGCGCGGAACCGGGCTTTCCATCTGTTGGGCGCTCGACCGGGAGCTGGACATGAAATCGGTATGCGCTCGAATCCGTTCACGGGTCGTTAGCGCGCAGGGTTGATTTGGTTAGCGAGAGGTTAAGCTGTTACGCGCTGTTCACAGAAGCGCCCGTGCATGACGCCCGCGCTAGGTCGCGAACAATTGGTCGTCCGAGGCGAAGGCTTTGAACTCGAGCGCGTTACCCGAGGGATCGCAGAAAAACATCGTCGCCTGTTCGCCGACCTGGCCTTTGAACCGTACGTAAGGTTCGATCACGAATTTCACGCCACCCGCCTTCAGCCGCGCCGCCAGCGCTTCCCACTGGTCCATCTCCAGCACGACGCCGAAATGCGGCACCGGCACATCGTGGCCGTCCACCGGATTGTCGTGCGCAGCCGGGCGCAAGCCCGGCTGCAGATGCGCGACGATCTGATGGCCATAGAGGTCGAAATCGATCCAGGTGTCGGCGCTGCGCCCTTCGCGGCAGCCCAGCAGCCCGCCGTAAAAGGCGCGGGCGAGGCCAAGATCGTGGACCGGGAAAGCCAAATGAAACGGGCGCATGCCGCAAGGGATACATGATCCGAGAACGGTTGGAACGTCTGTTTCAACCATCATTTGGCCCGCAGCCGCCCAGCGCCTATATAGCAACGATCCGCGCTGCGGACTTCACCAGCATTGCACAAGAGGAGACGCCCATGATCCGTCGTCGCATCGGAAAAGAGGGCCGCGCGGTCAACGCCATTGGCCTCGGCTGCATGGGCATGTCGGCGTACTATGGCGCGCCGATGGCGGAAGCTGAGGGCGTAGCGCTCCTGCACGCGGCGATTGAGAAGGGCGTCGACCATTTCGACACCGCCGAGATGTACGGTTTCGGGGCCAATGAAAGCTTGCTGGGCGCGGCGTTCCATGATCGGCGCGGCAAGGTGTTCATCGCCACCAAATGGGGCCCGGTCGCTGATCCCGTCACCAAGCTGCCGTCCGGCGTTGTCGATGGCTCGGAAGCGAACATGCGCCGCGCCGTCGAGAATTCGCTGCGCTATCTGCGCACTGACCATATCGATCTCTATTATCTGCACCGGAAGGATCCCGGCACCCAAATCGAAGTCTCGGTCGCGGCGATGGCCAAGCTGGTGCAGGAAGGCAAGGTGGGCGGCATCGGTCTCTCGGAAGTCAGCGCCGAAACGCTGCGCGCGGCGCACGCCGTGCATCCGATCGCGGCTGTGCAGTCCGAATATTCGCTGTTCACGCGCGACTATGAGGCTGATGTCATTCCCGCCTGCAAGGAATTGGGCGTTACGTTCGTGGCCTACTCGCCGCTCGGGCGCGGCATGCTCACGGGCGCGTTCTCCAAGGATTGGAAGCCGAACGGGCCGGATTTCCGCGCCCTGATGGCGCCGCGCTTCAGCGGCGAAGCGCTCGAGGCGAACCTCGCTTTGGTGGCGGAAATCGAAGCGCTGGCGGGCGCCAAACGCGTCGTGGCGGGGCAGATCGCGCTCGCCTGGGTGCTGTCGCGCGGCGATCATATCGTCGCCATCCCCGGCACAACCAAGCTTGCCAATTTGGAAAGCAATCTCGCCGCTGCGGATGTCACTTTCAGCGCCGACGAAGCCGCGCGCCTCGATACGCTCGCCGCGCGCGTGCAGGGGCAGCGTTACAACGAACGCGGCATGAGCGGGGTGAACGCGTGACGCGGCACGCGAAGCGTTAAACCTGCCCCATCGCCTTCAGGCGCACCTTGGCGTGCACTTCGCTCTGGCTCAGCACCGCCGTTGAAGGCCGGAAGCGCTCGATCAGCGAGCGCACATAAGGCCGGATGAGCGGCGAGGTGAGCAGCACCGGCGTTTCCCCCATCTGCGCTGCCCGCTCGAAGGCGCCGCGCACGTCGGCCACGAATTCATGCAGCTTCGAGGGCGCGAGCGCGAGCTGGCGGCTCTGGCCTTCGCCGACGAGCGCATCGCCGAAGGTCTGCTCCCAGGTGGGCGAAAGCGTGATGATCGGCAGCGCGTTCTCGTGATTGCGATGCTGCCAGCAGATTTGCCGCGCCAGCCGCCCGCGCACATGCTCGGTGACGAGCAC
>CAZMCA010000224.1:2704-4683 GCA_964564595.1 uncultured Caulobacteraceae bacterium | reverse complement strand
CTTCGACACGCCCATGCCCGGCGATAATGCGGTTGTCCGCATCGATGAGCACGGGATTCGTCCAACCAAACCGCTCGATGGATCGCGCGATTTGCCGGATCTGGCGTTTGGAATGCCTGCGCGCATTGCGCGCGTAAGGGAAAAGCGCCGAGGGCGCGAGCCGTTCGATCTCCGTCATGATGGATAATTAAAACGAAAAAATCGTTTTAACAAGAGCGCCGCGGGTTATAATGGCCGCATGTCCAAGAGCTATCCATCGGGCGTCAGCGTGGTCATGGGCGCGCGCTTGGGCGCCGATCTCAGTGGTGAAACACATGTGGAGGAGGCGCCGCACGCCGTCGTTGACTCGATCGACTATGCGTCGATGACCCAGGCGCAGCGCGATGTGCTCCGTGCGGCTCTCTTGGCCGGGCCGGGCGGACATTCCAGAGACGCTACGCCAGCAGACGCCGCACGAGACGAGGGGGCGCCAGCAGACGCCTAGCGAGAAGAAGAGGGGGCGCCGGCAGACGCCGCGCCCGCAGTGGGCACGGCCGGCGCGCCGGACAGCAACCTTGAAGGCGCACGCGGCCAGGAAGCTTCCAACTGGAAGCCGCTTATGCGCAAGCGGCCGCGCACCCGGCTAAGAGCCGACGCGATGATCGTTATCTTGGAAGCGCAGTTTGGGTCGTCAGTGGTCAACGCCGATGCGCCGGGGTCCCCGGACCCGCAGGTCTCGCTCGAGGATGCAGCGCAATTGGCGGCGGCGGTAAACGCCGCGCGAAAGTAGCCGCAGCGCGGGCATCCGCGAGGTGGTGAGTGCGCGCATGTTATGCGCCAAATGAATCTGGCGCGCGGTTCGAACGCGGCGGGCAACTCGTCCCTCACCATTGCCCCGCGCGTTATGTGGGTTGCGAGCGCCGCCGCGCTCAAGCCGCTCGCTTTGGTCGGCTTAGGGCTTCTCGGCGCCGGTAACCGCGCGCCGCGCCCGTCCTAGCTATTTCCTCGTGCGCCTTCGTCTTCCGCGTCGCGTTGAGTTTGCGACGGTCTGCGCGCCAGCCGCCAATTCGCGTGTGCGTCCGCACCAACGCGACCTCTTCATTAGCCTTTTGTGAGCGTTATGCACGGCTTGCGCGGCATCGTCCGGCGCGGGGTTTCACGGCGTCGGCATGCTTGTTTCTCGCCTGTTTGTGCACTGTTTGTTGGGTCGCGAAAGCCTGTTCGCGAATGAGCGCACTTTCAGGAATAACGGGAAAGATCAGTGAGAAGTCTCGTCCGCTCGACGAGGCGCGCCGGCAGTTTGTCTGTTTAGCAGGATAAAACAGGCTAAAGCGCGAACCGGACCGACTTTGCGGGGGAGAGGCCGGTTCGCGCTTGCCGCGCTCCGCTCAGTTGAGCGGAACAGCGAAGTCGAGCTTGATCGCGGTATCGCTGGCGCGCTCGCCGTACGTGCCGGCATAAGCGAGCGAGGCCCGCCCGCCGAGCATCCGCCAGCCGAGGGCTGCATCGAACGTCACGGCGTCCTCGTCGATCTGAGCGCCCTCCACGTTGAACGCTGGGCCGCCAGAGCGAAAACGCATCGGCGTCGTCGCATCGACGTCGCCGAATGCGCGCCGGTAAGCGATGAAGAGGCGCGGCGAGATCGCGCTATCGCCATCGCCGCCGATGCGCGCGCCGAGCGTGGCGAAGCCGACGTTGCGCTCGCCGTTTCCGACATTGAGCGCGGTTGCGCCGCCTTGCTCAGAGAAGCCTTCGATATCCGATCCGACCCAAGCGAGGCCCGCGACGGGTTCGATCACGCCATCGTTGCGCCAACCCGCTTCGATAAACGCCTGCGCGAGGCGCCCGTCGGTCTCGCCGCGCGTGCGATCGTTGATCGCCGCAAACGCCGTCGCGCGTTGCGTTTCGATGTCCTGCCAGCCGATCGAGCCGCCGTACCGGAGCCGTGCAACGCCCGCATTCGCCGCGCCGTAGGCGCCAAGGGAGATGGTCTCGGCGTC
>CAZMCA010000224.1:0-2604 GCA_964564595.1 uncultured Caulobacteraceae bacterium | reverse complement strand
ACCGAAATGTTGGCGAGCCCCGCGTGGAAGTCGCCCGATAGCCCATCGAGCGCGCTGCGCGCTGCCGGATCGGAGAGCGGCGTCACTGCGTTGAAAAGCGCAGCGCCGAGCCCAAGCCCGCTCACGGCGCCGCCCGCCGCGATTTGGTTGGGCGTTTGGCCAATGCTTGCGAGAGAGAGGGTCGTGTTCACGAGCGTCAGGAACACGGAATTGTTGGAGTAGCTCAGGAAGGGCGCGATCGCGGCGTTGGTGGAAGACACGCTTGCGAACTGGCCCGTCACACCGCCGGCCGCGTTGAGGATCGTGTAGGTCGCGCGCCGCGGGTTCGCCGCCGTCGCATCGAGCGGGGTCGCTTGGACGGTCGCAGTGTTTGCGATCGTCGCTGCGCCGCTGACTTCAATGCGATCGCTCACGCCGCCTTGCGTTTCAGCGATGTAGACGCCCGCCTCTACGAAATTGCCGGCGATCACCAGCGTGCCCGGCGAGTTGCCGGGCGCAACCGCGCCGCCTTGGCCAACATTAAGCTCGCCGTTGATCTGGCCCGCGCCGCCCACCGTTCCACCGGGCGCGACGTTCACGTCGCCAGCCGCGCCGTTCACGACGAGCGTGCCGCCGCCGCCGACATTGGTCTCTGACGTGATCGAGCCGCCGCTTCCAATCTGCAGCGTGCTGCCGCTGCCCGTGACGTTCGTTGTGCCCGAATAGCTGCTGTCGCCGGTCAGCGTCAGCGAACCGCCTTCGACGCTAAGCCCGCCATTGCCGGTGATCGCACCGCCAAACGTTGTTGCGCCGGCGCCATCCACCGTGAGCGTGCCGCCCTGCACGTTGACGCTTGATCCGTCGCCGCCATTGAGGCCAGCGACTGTCTGGTCGCCGCTCAGCGCAAGATTTGAGCCGCTCGCGACTTGCACGACGGTTTGCGCCGGCAATTGCGATGTGACGATCACGTCGCCGTCTTCGATCGTCGTTGTGCCGGTGAATGTGTAGACGCCGCTCAGCGTCAGCGTGCCCGCACCGCGCTTGACGATAGAACCTTGGCCCGAAAGCGCGCCTGCATAGCCATAATCGTTGGACCTGTTGAAGATCACGACGCCGCCTGGACCAACATTCAAGTCGCCAAGAATGCCGCCCGTCGGTCCAGGGCCGACGAGTTGAACGCGCTCATTGCCGTTCGCGTCCGGTGCGAACGCGGCCATCGTGCCGCCAATGATCAATCGTCCGCCGTTCAGGATGTTGAGATCCTGCGTCGTATCGCCGGTCATCACGATTTCGCTGCCAGCGCCCAGTATGGTCAGGCCCTGGAAATCGTTGCCCAGGCTCCAGTAATTGCCGCCGCTTTGAAGATTGACGACGCCGCCCGGCGCGCCGTGCAGGCGAATGTACTGAAAGCCTGCCCAGTACACGTTCGGCGTTTGCGCGATGCTGCTTGGAATCGTCAGCGTGCCATTGACGGTGAGATCGAGCCCATCGGCCGTGGTCATGTGCACGATGCCTTGTCCGGGCGCGCCAGACTCCGCGGACGGCGCGTAGCGCAAGCTTGCACCGGCGGCAATTGTGACGGTGTCTTTAAAGGCGAGGCCGTAAAGCGTCCAGTCACCGCTGTTGACGTTGAGAGTCGCGAAGCCGTCCCACCCGACAAAGCCCGTCGCGCTTGCGCCCCGGACAATTCCACTGCCCGAACCGGAGAGGTTGAGGACGTTGTTCTCAGCGATCGCTGCAGCGGCGCTCGCCGCGACGGCGACTTGGCCAACGATGGTCGATGTCGTGGTGATGTTGAGCGTGTCGTTGCCCGTTCCCGTCAAGATCGCGAACGGGCCGACAGGTCCCGCCAACTGGCCTGTCGCCGAGATCGTGCCCGTGTTGGTAATCGTGATGGGGGATGGGGAACCGAAAAATAGGATCCCTGCAAACGCGTTCGTCTGCATCACGCCGTTGTTGACGATCGTCACAGGCCCCGACGCGCCGGAAAAACCGATCAGCGCTTGGCCGGCATTGTTGGTGTCGTTCTCGATTGTACCGTTGTTCGTAATCGATACGGCGGTTCCGTTGTTGATCGTGATCGCACTGGCGTTGGTGACATCGATTGTCCCGCCGGCGTCGACAACGACTTGTTCAGCCCCTGTTACGGTCTGCGTCGTCGTCAGCGTCTGGCCGTTCAAAACTGTAACGTCGGCGACAGCACCGTTCGTAGCGGAGCCAAAAACGGTTCCCAGCAAAAGGACTCTGAGTTTCGATATCTTCTTTGTCATTTCCACGCCCCACCAAGCTTCGGGTCCGTTTATCCGCGGACTGGTGGAAAGAGGGGGTGGCCGAGTACTCAGGCTATAAATACGTTGTGAACGGGACGAATATCTTGCCGTTGTTTCTCCGAAGGTACGTTTCTTACGTCGAGTCTCGATGGCGGGAGCAGCGAGCATTTCCACAGCGCCGAAAGCTTGCCCCGGAGTGATGTTTTTGCCTATGTAGCGGCGGGGCGCCTGGCACGTGTACCCGAGGGGGTTGGCGTATGGCATCGAAGGGTTCGAAGGGCGCGCTTGAGCGCGACGCCGCGCCTATTTCCGGCCCGGCTGCGCGTGCGTTCTTTGAAGGCCGCCGTGTGCTCGT
>CAZMCA010000223.1:0-4705 GCA_964564595.1 uncultured Caulobacteraceae bacterium | reverse complement strand
ATGGAGTGGGCCAAGGCCCAGGACCGCCCGGTCATGATCGCGTGCAAAACCAAGATCAGTAAAGGCGCTGGGCCCAAAGAGGGCGATCCGCACAGCCATGGTTACGTGCTGTTCGACAAGGAAATCGCAGACGCGCGCGAAGCGATGGGCTGGACGCTTCCGCCGTTCGAACTGCCGGACGATGTCGCCGCTGCTTGGAAAAAGGCTGGCGGCAATGGCGCGGCCGCGCGCGAAGAATGGGCGAGCCGGCGCAAGAACCATGCGCAGCGTGCTGCGTTCGACGCCGCGCTTGCCGGTGATCTTTCAACGGAGGCGCGCGCGGCCCTCAAGGCGCACATGCAAAAGCACGCCGAGGCCAAAATCGCGAACGCTACCCGTATCCATTCGGGCGCCGCGCTTGAGGCGGTCACGCCGCATGCGCCAACGATGATCGGTGGCTCGGCCGATCTCACGGGCTCAAACAATACGTTCGTCAAGGGCATGGCGCCGTTCGACACGCCTGAGTTCACCGGGCGCTACGTGCATTACGGCGTGCGCGAGCACGGCATGGCCGCAGCCCTCAACGGCATGGCGTTGCACGGCGGCGTCATCCCATATTCCGGCACGTTCCTGACGTTCAGCGATTATTCGCGCCCCGCGCTGCGGCTTGGCGCGCTGATGGGCGTGCGCGCAATTCACGTCTTCACGCATGACAGTATCGGCCTTGGCGAAGACGGACCGACGCACCAGCCGGTCGAGCACCTCGCCTCGTTGCGCGCAATTCCGAACCTCTACGTGTTCCGCCCGTGCGATGCGGTCGAGACCGCCGAATGCTGGGAGCTGGCGCTCGATTTGAAAGCCAGCCCGTCGATCCTTGCGCTCTCGCGGCAGGCAACACCCGCGACGCGCACCGATGCGAACGAAAACAAGAGTGCGAAGGGCGCCTACGAAATTCTCGCCGCCGAAGGTGGGCCCGCGCGCGTTACGCTGTTCGCGTCCGGCACCGAGGTCGCGATCGCCGCCGCCGCGCGCGAGCAGCTGCAAGCGGAAGGCACGCCCACGCGCGTCGTATCCGTGCCGTGTTTCGAGAAATTCCTGGAGCAACCAGAAAGCTACCGCCGGTCGGTGATCGGCGATGCGCCGGCGCGCGTCGTCGTCGAAGCAGGCGTCCAACAAGGCTGGACCGATCTCGTCGGCCCGCACGCCTTCGTCGGCATGAGCGGCTTCGGCGCCTCCGCGCCCTTCAAGGACCTCTACAAGCATTTCGGCATCACGGCCGAAAACGTCGCCACCGTCGCCAAGCGCACGCAGCGTTAGCGCCGCGCAGAACGGAACCCCGCTCCACATCTGCCCATTGCAGATGCGGAGGCTCCCGCATGACAATCCGGCACGATTACCAGGAACCCGCAGACATCGGCCTGTCGGCCGATCAACTCGCGTTTATCGTTTCAAAGGCGCGCGCGTTCGATGTGCAGGTCGATCCCAGCGATCCGGACGAGGGCTCGAACGGCGCCGACGATCGCATGATCGATACGCTTGAGAGCTCGACCGACAACCCAGTCGGGCGCGAGCTGCGCGGTGCGATCACGGCCCTTGGCGAGGACGGTCAGGCCGCTCTTGTGGCTCTCACTTGGATCGGCCGCGGGGATTTTGAGCCCGAGGAATGGGCTGACGCGGTCCAGACCGCGCGCGAGCGCAAAGACGGACCCACTGCACGCTACCTGCTTGGCATACCGCTCCTCGGCGATCTCATCGAAGAGGGCGCCGATAAGCTCGGCGTGAACATCACGCACGAAGAAGCCATCGGCATGCACCATCCGGCCACCGAACAACCGGCGGAAGAGGATCGCGATTAAGCGCTAGACGATGGTGCACGCGCGCGGTCGAGGCAGATTGGGCGACCGTAACACGTGCGTGCGAGCGTATTGAGCGGGCCGTCACGGCCACACCAGTTTTCGCGTGCGCCCGTCCAGGGCCGCGCAAATCCGCCCGCAACGAGCAGGTCGCCCAGGTCTTCGCCGTCGAGCTTGATGCGCGCGATCATCCGGCCGTACGGATCGATGCGGCCCGTCGCGTGCGCCTCAACATTGGTCGCCGCTTTGATCAGCTCATAAGCTTTCCACTTGGACCGTTCGCCCATATGCGCTTCGGCGGCGCATTTGGCGTTTTTGATCTCCGGCGCGTCGATGTTTTCGATACGGAAGCGGATGCGAGTCTCGTTGTCGTCGATGGTGTCGCCGTCCACGACCCAAGGCTTCCTGATCGCGATGACGCGTGCTGGCGTATCCGTAGACGGCGCGCGCGCAGCGGTGACTATCGTGGCCGGGCTCTGCTCCGAAGGCTTCGCCGGCACACGCGTCACTATGGTGGAGAACGGTCGTGTCGTGGGCGGCCGCCGCGGCGGCTGTGCTTCGAACCAACTGTTCGTGCGGGCAGGCGTGCGCTTCGCCGGCGCTGTCGCGAGGACCGCCAGTACCGCAAGACCACCACAAATGATCGCACCGATGAGTTCAGCTTCCGCACCAAGCTGCGCGACAACGCCGACTGCGAGAACCGCGATGAACGCGCAGATCCCGATTACGATCTCGCGGAGTTTTCGGCTGAGGCCCCACATGCACACGACGATAGCGCGCCACGGTTAAGGCTCAAGCCGCGACGCTTGGCTAAATCGTGCTAACCGTGCAGCGCCTTTGTCTAGAGCGGCAAGCCGAGACGGTAGCCGAAGCCCGGCGACGTCACGATCAACGCAGGACTTTGCGGATTGTCGCGCAGCTTCTTGCGCAGGCGGCTCACCAGCGCGTCGACGGAGCGCAGGTCGCCATCGCCGCGGCTCACGATCTCGCTCAGGCGCTCCCGCGAGACGATCTTGCCGCGGGCCTCCGCCAATTTCGCCAGGAGATCGAACTCGCCGCGCGTTAGAGCGACAGCCGCGCCATCTTCGCCAGTAACAACGCGGCGCTCGATGTGAATCGTCCATTGCCCGAGCTTGAAGGTGTTCCCACGGCGCTCCTGTTGGCGCCGGTGCATGCGGCGAACGCGTGCGGCAAGCTCTGCCAGAGCGACGGGCTTAACGAGGTAGTCCGTCGCTCCCAATTCCAGGCTCGCGATCTTGGTGTCGATGCTCTCGCGTGCACTGACGATTATGACTTCAAGATCTGCGCGCGCGCACAAATCACGCGCAAGCGCCAATTGATCCGCGCCCGAGTCAGGCAAGCCCAAATCGAGCACCACGACGTCGGCCCGCGCCGCGCCAAGCGCGGCGATGCACGCGCTGGCGCCCGCGGCCGTTCGCACATGATGTCCGTCGGCGATCAGTGCGTTCGCGTATGCGTTGCGCGTTACCGGCTCATCTTCGACTACCAGCACCTGTGCGGGCACGCTCGTCTCCCTGCGCAACACTACTGTCTTGTGAACACCATGTGAACACATTGACGCGCGGCCTTGTCGCTGGTCCGGTTTTCGATTGATCTAGCGCCGGAACGGTGGAGGAGGCGCTGGCCGATCGGCACGTCACGAGCGGCGAATCCACGCCCGCGCTGATCGGGCGCGCGCGCGAGCTTGCGGCCGCGCGTTCCGCGCTTGCGGACCCGGAAGTGCGGGTCATTTGCGCTGCCGGCGAGCCAGGTGTCGGCAAGACAGCGCTTATCGAGCGAGTGCTTCTGGACGCTGCAGTCGCTGGCGCGATTACGGGCTCGTGCGCCCACGCCGCCGGCAACGACCCATCGGATATCGGCCCGCTCATGCGGGCGCTGGAAGAAGCCGTCACGCACGGGCTCGATCAGCTGTTTGAGCCGGAGGCGGGCGTGCTTTCGCTCGCGGCCGCACTCGGTCCGCTGTGCGGTGTTATCTCCGCAGCGGGCGACGGCGTGCTTGGCAGACTTGGCAAGGACCAGATTGTGTCTGCAAGCGCGACCGCCGCTGAAGAGCGCTTTTATCAGTCGGCGTCGATCGTCGTGGAGTGGCTGACCGGTATCGGCCCTCCTGTGGTGCTCATGCTCGACGATTGGGGACGCGCCGGTGAGCGGGCAGCCGGCATCTATCAAAGGCTGGCCACCGATCCGCGTTTTTCCTCTGTAACGCTGCTGGCGACAGAGCGCGCAGATGAACCGCTCGGGCTCGACGGGCGCGCGTCGGCGTTGCGCCTCGATCTGACGCCTCTTGGCGAAGATGACGCGGCCTTGCTTGCGCAGGCGCTGCTTGAAACGGAAGACCTTCCCGCTGCACGCCAGGCGCTGCAACTGGTTGGCGCCAGCCGCCGTCCGCTCGACATCATCTACGTGCTGCGTGCGCTGCGTTCGGGAGCGGGTCTCCACGTTGCCGAGGGCGCGCTCCGGTACGACGCCGCGGCTGCCGGCGCGCTGTTGGGCGAGTCCGCGATCGAGGCCGCGATCCAAAACGTCTGCGCAAGCGAACCCGAGGCGCAAGCGCTGTTGAACACGCTCGCTGTCTATGGCGCCGACGCGCATGTCGCGGACCTTGCGTTGATTTTGGGTAGCGCTGCGGATGCGCGCGCGATCCATGCGCTTCAGCGCGCTGGTTTGGTTGCGCTGAACGGGGCCTTCGTGTCGATTGGGCACGATAAGGTCGCCGAAAGCGTCCGCGCGCGCATGAGTGACGCTGAGCGCCGCGCCCGCGCGATCGAGATCGCCGAAGCATTGCGCGCACGCAGCGCCGCTGGCGGGATCGACAACGCGCGCCAGTCGACAATGCTGTGGCGCCGCCTTGA
>CAZMCA010000222.1:0-4747 GCA_964564595.1 uncultured Caulobacteraceae bacterium | reverse complement strand
CCGCGACGCCGAAGGCAAGGACGTGCTGCTCTTCATCGACAACATCTTCCGCTTCACGCAAGCGGGCTCGGAAGTGTCGGCGTTGCTCGGCCGTATTCCTTCGGCGGTCGGCTATCAGCCGACGCTGGCGACAGAGATGGGCAACCTCCAAGAGCGCATTACGTCGACCACCAAGGGTTCGATTACGTCGGTGCAGGCGATCTACGTTCCGGCCGACGACATGACCGACCCTGCGCCCGCGACCTCGATGGCGCACTTGGACGCGACGACCGTGCTCTCGCGCGATATCGCCGCGCTCGCGATCTTCCCGGCGGTCGATCCGCTCGACTCCACGTCGCGCATCATGGATCCGAACGTTCTCGGCGCCGAGCACTACGGCGTTGCGCGCCGCGTGCAGGAAGTGCTGCAGCAGTACAAGGCACTGAAGGACATCATCGCCATTCTCGGCATGGATGAGCTTTCGGAAGACGATAAGCTGGTCGTGTCGCGCGCGCGTAAGATCCAGCGCTTCCTCAGCCAGCCGTTCTTCGTCGCCGAAGTGTTTACGAACCTGCCGGGCGTGTTCGTCGAGCTGAAGGACACGATCCGCTCATTCAAGGCGATCGTGGACGGCGAGTTCGATCACCTGCCGGAGCAAGCGTTCTACAACGTCGGCACGATCGAAGACGCCGTCGCGAAAGCGCAAAAGATGGCCGCGGAAGCCGCGTAGCACTTAAGTTATCAGCGGGGGTTGATGACGACGCCGACGGACCTCGCCGCGTTTCTGATCGTGGAAGGGTGCCTGCCGATGATCGCAGGCACGCCGCCGCGTGTCGCAGCGCCGGCGGGTACGCCGCTGTCGGCGGGCGAGCGCAAAGCCGCTGGGTTTGAGGGACCCGGCGTGACGATGCGCTACGCGACGGGCGCGGGCGATGTGATTGCCGACTTTGGCGCGACCACCGCGACGGTGCGTTTGCCCGAGGGCGAGATCGCGCCGGCGCTCAATGTGATCGACAAAGCCGTGCTGAACGCGCCGGGCGATACGCAATCGGCTGAAGAAGCGAACGGGCCGGCGGGCGCAAAGCTGCGGACCTATTTCGTGCGCGTGAACGCGGAGCGGTATGCGCGCGTCGCGCTGGTGATCCCGGCCGCGGCGCACGGCGTTCTGGAAGCGCGCGTGACGGGCCTGGCGGCCGTTGGGTACGCCTCCGGGGGCGTCGCGCCGGCTGCATGAGTATTTCGCCGCGGGCGCATCGGCTTGCCGCTCGCGCCAACCTGTCCTAATCGGAGCCCATTATGGCCGATAGACTGCATTTCTCGCTGGTTTCGCCCGAGCGCGAGCTCTTCAACGGCGATGTCGATCAAGTCGTCGTGCCGGGCGCTGAGGGCGAATTCGGCGTGCTGCCGGGCCACGCGCCGGTGCTCTCGATCATCAAGCCGGGCGTGCTCCGCGTGATCGATGGCGCCAATACGCGCCGCATCTTCGTCAACGGTGGCTTCGCCGACGTGACGCCCGACGGGCTGACCGTGCTCGCGGAAGAAGCGCTCGATCTTGCGGACGCCGACATCAGCGCCGCGTCGCTCGATCAAGACATCAAGGACGCGAGCGAAGATCTGCGCGACGCCACGAATGATGCCGCGCGCGCCATTGCCAGCGCCAAGATCGCCCGCGCCGAAGCGCTTAAGGCCGCGCTCGGCGCACGCACGGGCGCCGCCGCGCACTGACGCGCCGTCCGCGCCCCGCTAGTCTGCGCGGCGCATGATCCACCCGCATCTTTGGCCCGCCGTGCTTGGCGCGGCGGTTGGCTTTCCGCTGCTCGCCGTCGCGGCGATCGCGCTCGCGCGCGCGTGGCAGAAGCTTTCCAAGCGTCGCCGTTGGGTGCTGTTCGGCGTGCTTGCGTTCGTCGAGCTTGTGTATTGGTTCAACGTCTATGCGTGGCTGATCGAACCGAACCGGCTGGAAGTGCGGCGTGTGACGATCGAGAGCGCGGCCTGGCATGGCCCGCCGTTGACGATCGCGGCGCTTGGCGACGTGCATCTCGATGGCCCCCACATGAACACTGCGCGGCTCGAGCGTATCGTGCGGCGGGTGAACACGCTCGACGCCGATCTCGTCGTGATGTTGGGCGACTACGTCGCTGGCCATGCGCCGAAGGCGGAGCGCACACCGGATGAGCAAGCGCGCATTGAGTCAGGACTTGGCGTGCTCGCTGCGCTCAACGCGCCGCTCGGCGTCGTTGCGGTGATCGGAAATCACGACGTCTGGTACGATCGCACGGCGGTGACGCGCGCGTTGCAGGATGCGGGCGTTGCGGTGCTGTGGGATCGCCACGTCTCGATCCGGCAGGGCGATCATGAATTCGTCGTCGCCGGTATCGCCGATCCAATGACGCATGGCGGCGATCTCGCTGCCGCGCGCGATGGCGCGCCGCCGCAAGACGATCTCATCGTGTTGATGCATGGGCCTGATCCGTTCGCCACGGGCGCGCATGGCGCGGTGCTGACGCTCGCGGCGCACACGCATGGAGGGCAGGTGTGGCTGCCGTTCGTGGGGCGGCCGGTTGTGCCCTCGGAATACGGGCAGCGTTATGTACGCGGCTTGATTGTGGAGCATGGCGCGCCGCTGTTCGTGACGAGCGGCATCGGGACGAGCGTGCTGCCGCTTCGCTTCATGACGCCGCCGGAGATCGCGCTCATCACGTTGTGCGCACCTGGCGATTGTGTGCGCGCGCCGCGGCAAGAAGAGCCACGTGAAACGCCGGAAGAACCGGCGCAGCTGAGCGGCTAAGCGCCTTCCTGCACGCCGAGACCGAAAAGGCCGAACGGCTTGCGCTTCGGGCGCGTTTCAGCTGCGCGTTCGGCGATCCAGTTCAGCGCAAGACGCGCGACGTCTTCATATTCCGGCTCGCCGATCAGCCAGTGGCTCATCTCGGGAAACTCGTGAAACTGCGCTTGCCCGCTTGGGAAGCGATTGATGATACGCCGCACCGTCGATGACGGGTTTACACGGTCGCGTCCGCCCGCCATCGCCAGCACAGGCGCGCTAATTTTGTAGACGGGCGCCGTCGATGCCATCGAGTGATCGAGCCACCACTGCACCGCTTCGCGCACGGCGCGGCCGCTCTCGGGCACGAAGCGCGCAAAGGCGTGGCGCGCGTCGTCACGCGAGAGGCGATCGAGCGTCGTGTTGCGCGCAACGCGGAAGTCCGGCGGAATTGGACGATTCCAGTAATCGCCGAGCAAAGCGAGCCCAAAGGAATTGCCGTGTTCATCGAGCGTCGTCGGCAACACGCCCCACGGCGCGCTCGGTGCGATCAGCACGAGCGCCGCGACCGGCGTGTGCATCGCGGTGAGTTGCGCAACGAGGCCGCCAAGCGAATGGCCAATCAGGATCGGCGGCGCAGACAAGCGCCGCGCGTAATGGATCATCGCGTCGGTGTATTCGTGCAGGCCCGCTTGCGAGAGACGCTCGAGATCGGCGCCGCGCTCATGATGGGGCAAGCTTGGCGCGTGCGTTTCATAGCCGGCCGCTTCGAACGGCTCGCGGAATGCATCGAACGCCCAGCCGCCGCAAAACGCGCCGTGAATGAAGACGACAGGATTGGCGCGCCGGCTCACGCGGCGAACGCCTCATGCGGATGCGCATGCGATGACGGCGCGTTTCCCCTGCGCCCGATCTTCATGCTCATGCCGTGCCCCCCGACGCGTACTTCGCAAAGCGGCGCGCCACCTCCTCATAGACGGCGCGCTTGAACGGGATCACCAAATCGACAGCTTGATCGAGCGGGGCCCAGCGCCAATCGGAGAACTCCGGCGTGTGCGCGTCAAGCCGAATATCCGAATCGCGTCCATGAAAGCGGAACGCGAACCACTTTTGGCGTTGGCCGGCAAAGCGGCGCGCACGAAAGCGCGCTGCGCCGGGCGTATCTGTCGGAACGTCATAGTAAAGCCAGTCCGGCAGCTCCTCGAGCAGCCGCACGTGCTTGGCGGCGACGCCCGTTTCTTCCTGCAATTCGCGAAACGCGGCGATGGCGGGCGTTTCGCCCGCATCCATCCCGCCTTGCGGCATTTGCCACGAATAGGGCGTGCCCTCCGCGCCCGCGCGCTTGCCGAGAAACACGAGCCCAGTCTTGTGAAACAAGGCGAGGCCGACATTGGGGCGGTAACGGTCGGGATCGTGCTCGGTCATCGCCGCGGCGTGGCGCGGGCGTTCAATACGGCGGACGCGGGCGCGAGCTGATAGCCGCGCGTGCCGATGGCGGAGGCCCACTCGCTGATCTGCACCATCGTAACAGGATAAGCGAAGCCAGCGCCGATCGCGCTGCCGTTCTGCAGCGCGAGCGCTTCGAGATTGAGCAACTGCTCGTCGATCGCGTCGGCTTCGCGGCGCGCATCGATGATGCGGTCGGCGGCGGTGTTCGGGAGCCCGGCGCGCGCGGCTTCGACGCTGAGCGCCGTGCGCTGGCCGATGCCGGTGGAAATGAAGGCGAGCCCGCGGCGGCGCAGCTGCGCGACGACAGGCTGGCTGGCGGCGGCCGAGGCCGCAAAGCGCGCCCCCTGGTAATTGGTGACGCCGAAATAGCCCGCGCCGCGCGAAAGCAGGTTTTCGAGGCGCTCGGTGTTCTGCGCGGCGTTGCCGCTCGCCATCAGGGTCTGCGGGCCGGTGTCGTCGGCCTCCGGGTCGAACGGCTCCATCGGCAGTTCGAGCATCACTTCGTGGCCGCGCGCGCGGGCGCGGACGATCCAGGAGAGGAGGTTCGCCCCGTAG
>CAZMCA010000221.1:0-4899 GCA_964564595.1 uncultured Caulobacteraceae bacterium | reverse complement strand
GGCGGCATGCCGTAATAGGCAAGCAACGCTGCGGAAAGCGCGATCCACCCAATCGAAACGAGCGCGGAATCCGCGAGCCGGTCCGAGCCGGCCTTCAGCATCGCATTCCACGTCGCGTGGATGAGCGCTGAGAGGAGCGCGGCGGTGATCGCGGCGGCGGGCATGGGCCGCGCACGATGGCCGGGTTCCCCGCCCTCGCCAACCGCCGCGCGGCGTGCTCTAGCTGCGGCATGAATGCAGCGGCCGGCCCGAAAGAAAGCAATTGGCGCGTCTGGGTCGGCTTCTTTGGCGTTTGCGCGCCAAGCTCGGCCGGCATCGGGCTGACGCCGCTCATGACCACCGCCGCCATGGCCGCGCGCGATCTGAACGAAGCACAGATCGGCCTCGCCTTCAGCTTCGACCTGCTCGCGAACGCGCTCGTTACGATCTGGGTGTCGCAGCGCCTTGCGAAGTTCTCACCGCAAGTGCTCGGCATCGTCGGCGCATTGCTGATGATCGGCGGCAACGCGCTTGGGATGTTCGGTGAGGATTATTGGCCGCTCGTGCTCGGCTTTGCGATGCGCGGCGCGGGCATTGGCTGCTTGCTCAACGCACAGAGTGCGCTCGCGGCACGCGTCGCAAGCCCACAGCGCCTCGTCGGCGCCAGCATGGCGATTCAGATGGCGATGATCATCGCCGCGCCCGTGCTCTCAGGCCGTCTCATCGAAACGCACGGCCAGATCGGCGTGTTCGGCATCTACGCCGCCGCCGCCGCAATCGCGCTGCCGCTGATCGTGTTCGCGCCCGGCGTGCGCAAAGACGCGCCACCCAGCACGATCGCGCCAAGCTTCGCGGGCGTCATCGCCCTGATCCGTTCTCCGTTCGTGATCGCGGGCATCCTCGCCTACATGGGCCTCAACGCCATGTGGCCGTTCTTCGCGCAAGTCGCGGGCGAGCGCGGGCTTCAACCATCGCAAGCCGGCGATCTCATCGCCATCGTCACTGTCGGCGCCGGCATCATCGGCATCTCAAGCGCCATTCTGCCAGACCGCCTCGTCGCGCCGGTCGCGCTCATCGCAGTCGCCGCCTGCGCGATCGGTTCCGGGCTTTTGCCGATGGCGCCGACCGTGCCGCTGATGATCGCCGCCTTCGCCGTGATGGCGACGAGCTTCACCTTCATGCAGAACCTGTTCATGACGATCGGTGTGCGGCTCGATCGCACCGGCGGGCTCAACGCCGGCTCCGGCGGCGTCAATTCGCTGATCAGCTCAAGCACGCCCACCCTCGCCGGCATGCTGATTCACGCGACCGGCTCTTACGCGAGCCTCGCGATCTTCTCGTTGGTCGCGCTGATCGGCGGCGTCACCATGCTGCGGATCGCGGTGCGCGACCTAGACCGCGCACCGCTCACGCAAGCCTGAGCTAGCTCAAATTTCCGCAGAAGCGCTGGATGCGCGAACACGCGTCTTCGAGTTGCGCGTTCGACGTCGCGTACGAAATGCGAAAGCACGGGCTCGTCCCGAACGCCGCGCCGTGAACGACGGCGACGCCTTCGACTTCCAAGAGCTCGCGCGCAAAGTCTTCGTCCGTCGCGATCACCGCGCCGGTCGGCGAACGCCGCCCAATCGCGCCCGCGATCGAGGGATAGACGTAGAACGCGCCTTCGGGCGTCGGGCAGCGAATGCCCTGCGCCTGATTGAGCATCGACACGACGAGATCGCGCCGCCCCTGAAACAGCTTCTGGTTCGGCTTGATGAACTCTTGCGTGCCGTTGAGCGCCTCAACGCTCGCCCATTGCGAGATCGACGACGGGTTCGACGTCGATTGGCTCATGATCGCACCCATGCCCTTGATGATCGCCTCTGGCCCGGCCGCGTAGCCAATGCGCCAGCCCGTCATCGAATAGGCTTTCGACACGCCGTTCATGGTCAGCGTGCGGTCGTAAAGCGCGGGCTCGACTTGCGCGATCGTCGTGAACTTGAAGTCGCCGTAGACGAGATGCTCGTACATATCGTCGGTCAAAATGTACGCGCCCGGATACGCCATCAGCACGCCGGCGATCGCCTTCAGTTCGTCCGCCGTATACGCCGCGCCCGACGGGTTCGACGGCGAGTTCAGCAGCACCCACTTGGTGCGATCCGTGATCGCGCGCGCGAGCGCTTCTGCCTTCAGCTTGAAGCCGTCCTCGATCTTGGTTTCCACGAACACCGGCGTCGCGCCCGCGAGCAGCGCCATATCCGGATAGCTCACCCAATACGGCGCCGGGATCACGACCTCATCGCCCGGATCGAGCGTCGCCATGAACGCGTTGAAGATCACCGCCTTGCCGCCCGGCGAGACGTTCACTTGCGCGCGCGTGTAGGTAAGGCCGTTCTCGCGCTTGAACTTGGCGACGATCGCGTCCTTCAGTTCAGGAATACCATCGACATCCGTGTACTTGGTCTTGCCATCTTGAATGGCCTTGATCGCGGCCTGCTTGATGTTCTCGGGCGTGTCGAAATCCGGCTCGCCCGCCCCGAGCGAAATAATGTCCCGCCCGGCCGCTTTCAGCGCGCGGGCCTTGGCGGTCACGGCCAAGGTTGGCGACGGCTTGATGCGCCGAAGTGCTGACGAGACGGGGGCAGACATTGATGCGGTCCTCCAAAAGGCCGCGGACCTATACCGGCGCCAAAAGAGTCGGGAAAGCGCTTCCCCATTGAGCAACGCTCCCCGGACGCCGCGCAGCGGTGATCCGGGGCCCAGCGCCAGCCTCGCGTCATCTGCTCTGGGTCCCAGTTCTCGCTGCGCTCGGTCTTGAAGCGGCCTTGCTTTAAATAAGTCCAAACTTATATAGTGCTCTCAACGAACAGGGAGCAGCCTCATGGAAATCGACATCGCCGCCTATGTCGGCGCCGTCTCGCGCCAGGTGCTAACGCGCGACAAGGACGGCAAACCCTCCCGCGTCGTCGTCGCGTCGCGCGCCTACGACACCACGCCCGAAGACCTCTGGGACGCGCTCACCAATCCCGAACGCATCCCCCGCTGGTTCATGCCGATCGCGGGCGATCTCAAGCTCGGCGGCCGCTACGCGCTGACCGGCAACGCAAGCGGCACGATCCTCACCTGCGTTCCGCCCAAACATCTCGGGGTGACCTGGGAGTTCGCAGGGCAAACGAGCTGGGTTGACGTGCGCATCGCGCCGCACGCGCAAGGCGCGCACCTCACGCTCGAACACGTCGCGCATGTCAGCGAAGAATGGTGGGCGCAATTTGGCCCAGGCGCGACAGGCGTCGGCTGGGACCTCAGCCTCATGGGCCTTGCGCGTCATTTGCTAGGCGATAGCCCCGCGCTCGATCCGAAGGCCGCCGAAGAATGGGCGCTCTCGGAAAACGGCAAGGCGTTTTCCGACGCGACGGCGCAAGCGTGGGGAGAGGCCGCCATCAAAGACGGCGACGATCCCAAGGCCGCGCGCGAAGCCGCCGAGCGCACCGCCGCGTTCTACAAAGGCGAAGGCCCAGGCGCTGGCCATTCGCACGACGCCTGATGCACGCCTTCGATGTTCTCGGCGATCCGGTGCGCCGGCGCATTCTGGAACTGCTCGCGGATGGCGAAACCTCCGCCGGCGCCGTCGTCGACGTGATTCAGCGCGAGTTTTCGATCTCGCAAGCCGCCGTCTCGCAACACCTGAAAGTTCTGCGCGAGAGCGGTTTTGCGACCGTGCGCGCCGAAGGCCAGCGCCGCCTCTACACCGTCGCGCCCGCGCCGCTGCAGGAAGCCGACGAATGGCTCGCCCGCTTCCGCGTGTTCTGGACCCACAAGCTCGACGCCCTCGCCACCGAAGTCGCGCGCGGCAAAAAGAAAAGCCGCGACGGGGACTAACCGTCGCGGCGTTTCAACTCAAAGCGTGTAGCGCTTACCCCGCGCTGCGCACCGGCGGCGCGATCCGGTCGAGCGTTTGGATCGGGCAGCTATTGCCGTTCACCAGCACGCGGCTCCAGCGATCGAGCCGGCCGCCGCTGTTTTCGGTCTGAAAGCCGATGCGATGTTCGAACCGCAGATCGCTGCTGCACGGCGGCCAAACCGTCGCGCGATAATATTCGTTCACGCCCGCGCGGAAGATCACGGCGCGGCCGTCTTCGGAAACCTCGAAGCCGTGGATGCGGTTGCCCGCGAACGGCACACTCGCGTTTTCTTCGATCACTTGATAGGCGGGCGCGACCGCGACCGCCGCAGTGCCGGCCGGTTCCGCGCTTGCAACGCCGGCGGTCAGCGCCAGCGCCACGCTCAACAACAGAGCTCTCATAGGCGCACCTCCAAAAGCAGTCCCTTCGGACCGGATATGGGCCCCATTGCACCCCATTGCCACTCAAGACGCTGTGACGCCGCCCCGTTCCATGTGCGCGCCTAGCTGACTGCTGCCGCCACATGGCAGCAGCCGTCAGGGGGCGCGGTGGCGCGCCTGCGCCCGCGCGCTTATCTTGGCGTTCATGCCGCGTTCCCCCTCCTCCGGCGCACCGCCGGCCGTGTTCGACCAGACCGCCGCCGTGTGGATGCCGCACCGGCCTGAGCGCGGCTGGGAGAAGCTCGAGGGCGGCAAAAAGTTCAAGCTCGTCAGCGCCTACACGCCCGCCGGCGATCAGCCGACGGCGATCGCCGAACTGGTCGAAGGCGCCAACAAGGGCGAGCAGGATCAGGTGCTGCTCGGCGTCACGGGCTCGGGAAAAACGTTCACGATGGCGAAGGTGATCGAGACGGTGCAGCGCCCCGCACTCGTGCTCGCGCCGAACAAGACGCTCGCGGCCCAGCTCTACGGCGAGTTCAAGAACTTCTTCCCGGAAAACGCCGTCGAGTACTTCGTCTCGTACTACGACTATTACCAGCCCGAAGCGTACGTGCCGCGCACCGACACGTACATCGAGAAAGAATCCAACATCAACGAGC
>CAZMCA010000220.1:0-4956 GCA_964564595.1 uncultured Caulobacteraceae bacterium | reverse complement strand
TCCGGCGCGCGCGATATTGCGCTCGTGGCCGCGGACGATCTCTCTCGCGCCTCGCTTGAAGCGCTGTTCTCCGGCATGCCTGCCGAGCAGCAAGCGGAAGCGCGCGCCGCGCACGCGCAGGTGATGCAGTCCTTCCGCCAGAGCGAAGCCGCGCAGGCCGCGATGGCGATGGTGGACGCCGCGCGCGACCGAATGCGCCGCCAACCGCTGCTGGCGCCAGCGTTGCCGCTCGAGAACTCGTGGCACGTGATCCACTTCGCGCTGACAGGCGCTGGCGGCGCGACAGCGTCCCCAGGAAATCTCATGTTGGCTGGCACACCGATCGGCGAGGACACGGGCTACGGCCCCGCTTCGCTTGTGACGACGCAGGCGGTCTCGGCTTTCAACACGTTCCTTGCCGCGCGTGAGGACGCCGCGTGGATCGCTGGCTTGGACCTCACCGCGATGACGCGCGCGCAGGTGTACGGCGGCTCGAACGATCACGGCGCACGCGAGATGCACACGGAGGAATTGGCGTTCTATCTGCCGCGGCTGCGCGCGTACGTCCGCGCTGCGACGGACGCCGGCGAGGCCGCGCTGGTGTGGCGCGCTTAGCGGGGCGAGGGGCGCCCTCCCCCTCTTCCGGCGCTGCGCTGAAAGAGGGGGATTGGCCTACGCGTTCGCTTCAAGACTCAAACGCGCTGCATCGGCGATGCCGAGCTCCGCTGTGATCTTGAGACGGCCGTCCTCATCATCGACATGCTCTTCGATGATCCGGCCTTTGGCCGCGATGCGCGCGCGCGTGCGCCCATCGCCAGGGTCGAGCGAGAACGAGACGATGCGCGTTGCGCCGAACGCAGCGCGGTCGATCGCGGCGAGGAGCGCGTCCGTCCCCTCTCCCGTAAGCGCGGAGATCGGAATAGGGGGCAGGGAGTCGTTTTGCGCCCCCTCTTCCGCCTCTTCCGCAGCGCGCGCCAGACGCGCCGCGCGCTGCTCATCGCTCAACAGATCGATCTTATTCCACGCTTCGATCATCGGCGGGCGCGGACGCGCTTCGCCATTCTTCGCGTCTTCCGCCGCAACCTGATCGAGCACGCCGAGCACGTCGGCGCGCTGTCCGTCGGTTTCGGGCGACGCGATATCGCGCACGTGGATCAGAAGATCGGCCTCCATCACCGCCTCGAGCGTGGCGCGAAACGCCGCGACAAGCTCCGTCGGCAAATCGGTGATGAAGCCCACCGTGTCGGACGCCACGAACTGGCGCCCGCCAGGGAGCTTGATCAGCCGCGCTGTCGGATCGAGCGTGGCGAACGGCATGTCCTTGGCGAGCACGCCCGCCTGTGTGAGCCGGTTGAAGAGGCTCGACTTGCCGGCGTTGGTGTAGCCAACGAGCACGACAGCAGGCAGGCCCGCACGAGAACGTGCGCGCCGCTGCAGTCCGCGCGTACGGCGCACGTCCTCCAGTTCGAGCTTCAGGCGCACGATGCGATCGGCGATTTGGCGCCGGTCGAGTTCGATCTGCGCTTCGCCGGGGCCGCCGGTCTTGCCAGTGCCGCCGCGCTGACGTTCCAAGTGCGTCCAAGTCCGCACGAGGCGCGAACGCTCGTAGCCGAGCCGCGCCAGCTCCACCTGGAGACGGCCTTCGCGCGTTTGCGCGCGCCGGCCGAAGATCTCCAGGATGAGGCCGGTGCGATCAACGACCTTGGCGTTCAGCGCACGTTCGAGGTTGCGCTGTTGCACAGGAGATAGCGCAGCGTCGATGATGATGACGCCGGCGTCTTTCTCCGCCGCGAGAGCTTTGAGCGCCTCCACACGCCCCGAACCGAAATACGCGCCCGGTTCGAGGCGGCGGAGCGTCACGATCTCGTCGTGCACCACCGTGAGGTCGAGCGCGGCGGCAAGGCCGCACGCCTCCTCAAGCCGAAGTGCGCTGTCGCGTGTTTCCACGCCCTGCGCCAGACGCGGGCGCAGGACAATGGCGTTGTCAGGATTCAAGTCTTTGGGCGGATCGCCCGCCGCGCCCTCAGGCGTCGGCGTCTTCCATTGCTTTGTCGATTTCATAGAGCTGCACGGGCTGGCCTGGCATGATCGTCGAAATCGCGTGCTTGTAGACGAGTTGGACTTGGCCATCGCGCCGCAAGAGGACGCAGAAGTTATCGAACCAAGTCACGACGCCCTGAAGTTTCACGCCATTCACGAGGAAGATGGTCAGGGGAGTTTTGGCTTTACGGACGGCATTCAGGAACGTGTCCTGCAAGTTCTGTTTCTTATCCATGGCACAGCCGTTCTTATTGAGCGCTACGCCCGTCGCAGCGCTGGCTGCCTTTTACCCCCGCGCCGGTGAAACGGGCAAGTTTGGAACCCGGAGATCAGCTCTGCGCTGTGGCGGCGCCGAAATAAGCGTCACGCAGCGCACGCGCGACGGGACCTGGCTTACCGTCGCCGATCTGGCGCCCATCAATGCGCACCACGGGGATCGCGGCGTTTGTGGCCGATGAAATGTACGCTTCGCGCGCCGCAAGCGCCTCGGCGAGCGTGAATGGGCGCTCTTCCACTTTCATTTGATGCTCGGCCGCGATCCGCATCAGCGTCGCGCGCGTCACGCCGTGCAGGATGCGGTTCGACAGCGGCTGTGTCCGCAGCACGCCCGCACTATCGACGATCCAGGCGTTGGACGACGTGCCTTCCATCACAAATCCGTCAGCATCGACGAACCAGGCCTCGAAGGCGCCCGCCTCGCGTGCGGCTTGCTTGGCCAGCACATTGGGCAAGAGCCCGACACTCTTGATGTCGCACCGCGCCCAGCGCGTCTCCGGCACGCTGACAACTGCGATGCCGGTCGCGGCGCGCGTGGCGACAAGCGCAGGATCGACGCGCTTGGCGGTGATGACGACGACCGGTCGCACATACACCGGAAAGGCGTGATCGCGGGGCGCAACGCCGCGGCTAACCTGGAGATAGAGCAAGCCATCGCGCAGACGATTGCGGCGCTGGACTTCCTTCAGGATCGTCATCAGCGCGACGCGGGAGAACGGCGGCTTGATCTTCAGTTCGCCAAGCGAGCGCTCCAGTCGCGCAAAATGGCCCTCATTGTCGAGCAGGGCGCCCTTCTCCACGCCCCACACTTCGTAGATGGCGTCGGCGAACTGGTAGCCGCGATCCTCGACCTCGATCAGCGGTTCGGAGAGCGGGCGGTACTGACCGTTCACATAGGCGATGCGGCTCATTCGAGATCGCCACCACGGCCAGGAGCATCGACGCCGAGGGATTTGAGTTTGCGGTGCAACGCCGAGCGCTCCATGCCGATGAATGCGGCGGTACGCGAAATGTTGCCGCCGAAGCGCGTGATCTGCACGTTGAGATATTCGCGCTCAAACCGCTCGCGCGCATCCCGCAGCGGCATGCCGATCACTTCTTGCAGGCCATCGTGCTTGGAGAATCCGGCTGAGGGCCAAGCTTCCGGCGGTAGCGCGTCGACGGTGACCGGCGAACTTGGATCACCGCCGGCGAGAATGAGGATGCGCTCGATCACATTGCGCAGTTGGCGCACATTACCTGGCCAATCGGCCGCCTGCAGCGCGGCCATCGCATCTTCGCCGATCTCGCGCACGCCAAGGCCGGACGTTCCAGCGAGACGCGAGACGAAATAGGCCGCAAGTTCCGGAATATCTTCGCGCCGCGTAGAGAGCCCGGGCGCCGAGAGCGGCACGACGTTGAGGCGGTGGAACAGGTCTTCGCGAAAGCGCCCGGCCTCGATGTCGCCGCGCAGATCGCGCGATGTTGACGAGACCACGCGCAGGTTCACCTGCACGTCCGCCGTCCCGTTGAGACGCCGGAAGCGCTGATCGACCAACACGCGTAGGATCTTCGATTGTGTTTCGGGCGGCATATCGCCGACCTCGTCGAGAAAGAGGGTGCCGTTATGCGCTTGCTCGAACACGCCGATCTTGCGCGGGCTCCCATCCGGCCCGTCTTCGCCGAAGATTTCCTGCTCCATGCGCTCAGGCGCAATCGAGGCGGCGTTGATGGCGACGAACGGCCCGTGCCCGCGCTGGCTGCGCTCATGCAACAGGCGCGCGATCAGCTCCTTGCCCGAGCCAGCTGGCCCGACAATGAGCACACGCGAATTGGTGGCGGCGACGCGATCGATGGCTGCGCGCAATTGCTGCATCACCGGCGAGGAGCCGACGAGTTCATCGCCAATCACGGCGCGCGCCTTGAGTGAGGCGTTCTCGCGCTTCAAGCGCGTCGCTTCCAGCGCGCGCTGCACGACGACGAGCAGCCGATCCGCGTTGAACGGCTTTTCGATGAAGTCATAAGCGCCTTTGCGGATCGCCGCGACGGCGGTTTCGATCGTGCCGTGGCCGGAGATCACGATCACCGGCATGTCAGGATCGATCTCCTTGAACATCAGCAGGAGATCGAGCCCATCGAGCCGGCTGCCTTGCAGCCAGATGTCGAGCACCACGAGCGCAGGCCGGCGCCGGCGAACGGCGTCGAGCGCCTCATCGGCGTCGCGCGCAACGCGCACGGCATGGCCATCATCTTCGAGGATCCCAGACACCAGTTCTCGGATGTCGGCCTCATCATCGACGACAAGAATATCTGCGGGCATCACAGTGCTCCCTCGCCGACTTCCGCTTGCGGGTCGGCTGGCGCTTCCCAGCGCTTCGGCAAAACAAAACGCACGACAGCCCCTTGGCCAGGCGGCGGCGCATCATCGAGTTCGATGAGGCCGCCGTGGTCCTCCACGACACGCGCCACGATGGCCAGGCCCAGCCCCGAACCTTTGACCCGCGTCGTCACATAGGGCTCGATCAGCCGATGGCGATCGTGCGTCGGGAAGCCGAGCCCGTTGTCCGTAATTTCAAACTGAACGCCGTAGTCGAGATCGCGCAAACGGAGCGTCACGCGCCCGTCCTTCGGCTCCCCGTCGCGTTGCCGGCGGCCCTGGATGCTCTCTGCTGCGTTCTTGAC
>CAZMCA010000219.1:4520-4987 GCA_964564595.1 uncultured Caulobacteraceae bacterium | reverse complement strand
CGTGTCGCTGATGCCGCAACCGGTCGCGCCCGCGCCGCAGCAAATGGCGGCGCTCGCAACGCCGGCGCCCGCGCCGATCCCGCGCCGCGGCGTGGTGGTTTGGCAGACGCGCGCGAGCGCGGCGCAATTCAGCGCGGTCTATCCGCAGAACGCGCGCCGCGCGGACGTCAGCGGGCGGGTGCAGCTGTCTTGCGTGATCCAGGCCGATTACAGCGCGGCCTGCGCTGTCGCGAGCGAGAGCCCGGCCGGTTACGGCTTTGGGCAAGCGGCGCTGCGGGTTGCGCGCTCCTACCGGGCGCGCCCGACGCTGGATGACGGCACGCCCTCGCCTGGCTCGGACGCGCGTCTCAACATCTCGTTCCAAGCGGCCGAATAGCAGCACGCCGCAGCGCGCCGGCCGCGGCGGGCGCACGGGGGGGGGGGGGGGGGGGGCGGGGACCGCCCCGAAGAGGGGGGAGGGGAGGGGG
>CAZMCA010000219.1:0-4510 GCA_964564595.1 uncultured Caulobacteraceae bacterium | reverse complement strand
CGGCCGCGCCTCACGCTAGTGCGTGAGGCGAAGCTGGCCGATGCCCGAACCGATTGCGGTGAAGACCTGCTGGAGCTCTTCCTGGCTATCGGCGCGGAAGAAGTGATCCGAACTGGTCGCGCAATTGCGCATCAGGTTTTCAGTCGTCTGATCCGTTTCGCGGAACAGCACTGTGTAGATCACGATGTCTTCGCGCTTGATGTTCTCGCACAGCAGGCGTTCGCGATCGTTGATGTGGTTCACGAACTGCGCCCGCGAGTGGATGTTGCGCCGGTAGAGCGAGTTCAAGATGCCGCGCAGCTGGCCGACGATAGCGCCAAGCAGGGAACCATCGGCGTACTCATCCCAGAGGCCGCGATAGTTGAACGCCGAATAGTCCGATTGATAGACCGCGTCGGTGCCGACGTTGGTGTTTTCGCCGTCGCTCATCAGCACGATGATTTTGCGCGTTTCGCCGTAGGCCGCGCCTTCGGTGAAGGGCGCCGTCGGCGAAAGCACGCGCCAGCCCCACGCCAAGCCTTCGGCCTGGTTGGTGCCGCCGCCGTTCCAGTGACGCATAGCGTCGACTGCGGGGCTCAGAACGTTGAGGTCATTCGTGAGCGGCACGATGGGCGTGGGGCAGCCGCGGTTGGGGCCGCGCACGTCCGGCGCCGTGCTGGTGTACGAGGCAAAGCCAGAAGCCGTCGTGTCGCCGCGATATTTGAACACGTTGAACCAGTACGCGCGGCGGCGCTCGGCGGCAGTCACGCTCGACGTGCTGTTGCCGTTCGTCATCGTGGCGGTGGCGGTGTTCGAGATGTTGATCACCAGGTTATCGATCGCGACCACGTCGGCGCCGGACGAATTGTTGTTTGTGCCCGCAACGACGAACCGGATCGCCGAGTTTGCCGTGAACGGGCCAACCAGCTGCACGTTCGAGATCGCGCCGGTGTTCGAGTTCAGATCGATGACTTGAATGGTCTGGTTGAAGTTCGTGCCGTCGGCCGAGAACAGAACCGTCACCGTTTCGCCCGCGTCATAGCCCGTCTCGACATAGCTGTACGAGATCGTCGCTTCCTGCGCGCCCGCGAGGTTCACGGTGCGCTGGATGCGCGCGGTGCCGTTTCCGCTGTCGTTATCGTCGTCACGGAACGTCATGGCGTTCGTGGTGTTCGGATTGTCGATCCGGATTTGGCCAGCCGAAGGGCTGTTGGTGTTGCTGTTGTCGCCGGTTTCG
The DNA here is from genome assembly GCA_964564595.1 of uncultured Caulobacteraceae bacterium. Classification (GTDB taxonomy): domain Bacteria; phylum Pseudomonadota; class Alphaproteobacteria; order Caulobacterales; family Aquidulcibacteraceae; genus JBEVOS01. Next base: position 3,294 of record CAZMCA010000219.1, on the reverse strand, counting down.
ACCCAGGGCGTTGAGCCCCACGCCGTCGTGCCGTTCGAGTTGCTGAACGCCGAGGAGTCGAAGTTGTCAGCGTACGAGCCGGTCACCTGCGCCGAGCCGTTCGCGAGACGTGTTCGCGCGATGTCGCCGCGCGTATCGGTGAGATACGAGTTGGCGCTTTGATAGTTCATCGCGCTGGACGTGTTGGTGCTCGCCTGGCCAGCCGTGCCGCCGGTGTCGATCCAGAAGAACGGCGAGAACAGCGTTTCCGGATCGGCCGGATTGCCGGGGGTGTCGCGAATGTCCTGGTCGTTGTGGATCGTGCGCGCTTCGACGCAGCCCTTCCACGGCGAACCGGGGAGCTGATCGAACAGGGCGAAATAGTTGATCGTATCGGGCGTGAAGGCGCGGCACTTGCGGCCGATGCCGGCAAGACCGTTATCGAACACCCACACGATGTTGTACGGGCCGGTATAGGCCGGATCGGCCTGATTGTCCGGCATCGTGCCCCACGGGCGCGTCGAAAGCGCAAGACAGTTGAGATTCGAACCGCCCTGCATCACGCCCATCGAGGCGGTCCAATCGAGCAGCGCAATCTGGCGGTCTTCGAGAAGCTCGCCGTTGTAGGGAGAGATGCCGGTGGAATCCATCCACTGCGCATTGCGATACTGGCTGCCGACGTTCACCTGCGCGACGAACGGCACGAGCGCGACTTGCACGCTGTCGCCATCGAGGCTGAGCAGATATTCCGTGAGATCGCCGGCCGCATCGCGCAGCGCCTGCATGTCGTTCGACATCGAGCCGGTGTTGTCGAGCACGAGCGCCACTTCGATCGGCGGGCTCGCTTCGGCCTGCGCTTCGGCGGCGACCGAGACGTTCCAATTGCCTGCCGTGGACGAGCCGAGCATGCGCGCGACGAGCGAAAGGCCGTTGTCGAAATAGCCGCTGGCTTCGACGCGGTGGCCCCCGGTCTGCAGCTGGATCACGCGGAACGTGATGTCGCCCTGCACGGGCTGGCGGCCGAAGGTCTGGTCGAAATAGGCGCGCGCGGCGGCGTCGCGTTCAGCGTTCGGCAGGTTCGAGCTGCGCTCGGCCACCAGCACCGCGCCATCGACGGCGTTCTGCATCTGCGCGCGCAAAGATTGGGCGCGCGTAAAGTCAACTGTAAGGCCGACCATGCCGATGAGCGCTGCGCCGCAGAGCGCAAAAATCATCGCCACGTTGCCGCGCGTATCGCGCTGGAAACGGGAAAGTGCGCGCCGAAGGGGCGACAAAAGAGCGTGGGCCATGAGGTAGAGATCCGCCTGCCTTAGCCCACAAGCTTATCAAACTCCTCTTAACGCCCGATTTTCCGAGAGGGTGAAGAAGTCCTTAACAACGGCGCCAGAATTGCATGGGTTTGGCGCGCAAATTATGTTGGCGCGCGCTTGTTGCGCTGTGTGGTGGGCCGGTGGCGCGTTCTTCGAATTTGATGCGGAGCCTGGACGGCGCGGTGGGCGCGCCGCTCATCGGCGCGCTCGCGCTCGTGCGCCCAAAGCGCGCCCTGCCCGCGCAGCCCGCACGCATCGCGATCCTGCAACCGACCGCGATTGGCGATGCGATCTTGAGTTCGGGCGTGATCGCGCATGTCGTGAACGCTTATCCGCACGCGCGCGTCGTTGTGTTTCATGGCCCATCGAACGCGAGCGCGATGGCGCTGATCGATGCTGCGTTTGAAACGCAGACCGTCCCGTTCGGGCGGCCGTGGAAGGCGCTCGCGGCGCTGCGCGCGTTCAAGCCGGACCTGGTGATCGATCTGGCGCCCTGGCCGCGCGCGACGGCGCTGGCGGCGATGCTTTCTGGCGGCGTGACGGTTGGGTTCGACAGCGAAGATCAGGCGCGCGGCGGCGCGTTCGATGTGCCGGTCGCCCATAGCTGCGGGCGCCACGAGTTCGAGAATTTCGCCGGCATGGCGCAGGCGCTTGGTCTGGCCGAGCCCTACCGGATGACCCTGAAGACGGCCTGGCCGGCCCCGGCGCTGGAGCTGCGCGGGCTGGTGCTGTGCCACGCCCAGGCCGGCGGCTCCCGGGCGGCGGACCGGGCCTGGCCGGACGCACATTGGGTCGCGCTGGCGCGGCTCGCCAGGGCCAAGGGCTACAAGGTGGCGTTCACGGGCGCCCCGGCGGACAAGGCCGCGATCGACCCGATCGTGGCGCTGGCGGGAGATCCGGGCGTGTTCTCGCTTGCGGGCAAGCAGACCATCCCGGAGCTGGCGGGGCTCATCCAGCACGCGGCGGGGCTGGTCTCTGTGGATACCGGGGTGCTGCATCTGGGCGCAGCGCTCGGGGGGCCGGTGGTTGGGCTCCACGGGCCTTCTGCGTCGCGGCGCTGGGGCGCCTGGTCGGCGCGAGCGCGGGGGGTCGATTCTCCCTATCCGGGCTCGGGCTTCACCAAGTTTGGTTTCGAGCCGGCCGCTGAGGGGGCCCAGATGATGGCCGCCATCAGCCCGGAAACGGTTTGGGCGGCGCTCGAGGACGCGATGGCGGGGGCTCAGGCGGTCCCCGAACTTGCACCGGAGGCGCCCCCCCGCTAAGCACGCGCGGTTTTGGCCCGGGGGACCTGAGTCCCGCCGTGGAGAACGCATGCCCAAACGGACGGATATCTCCTCAGTTCTGATCATCGGCGCGGGTCCGATCATCATCGGTCAGGCGTGCGAGTTCGATTATTCCGGCGTCCAGGCCGTGAAGGCCCTCAAGGCCGAGGGCTACCGGGTTGTGCTGGTCAATTCGAACCCGGCCACGATCATGACCGACCCGGGGCTGGCGGACGCGACCTATGTTGAGCCGATCACGCCAGAGATCGTCGAAAAGATCATCGCCAAGGAAAAGCCGGACGCGATCCTGCCGACGATGGGCGGGCAGACGGCGCTCAATTGCGCGCTGACGCTGGAGCGGACGGGCGTGCTCGCGAAGTACGGCGTCGAGATGATTGGCGCGCGCGCCGAGGTGATCGAGAAAGCCGAAGACCGGCTCAAGTTCCGTGAAGCGATGGACAAGATCGGGCTGCAGAGCGCGCGCTCGCGGCTCGTAAAATCGATGGACGAAGCACTCGCGGCGCTCGACTACGTGCAGTTGCCGGCGATCATGCGCCCGAGCTTCACGCTGGGCGGCCTGGGCGGCGGCGTTGCGTACAACATCGAAGAGTTTCGCGAGATCATCGAGCGCGGGCTCGCGGCTTCGCCTGTCAATGAAGTGCTCGTCGAAGAGAGCATCATCGGGTGGAAAGAGTACGAGATGGAGGTTGTTCGCGACAAAGCGGATAACTGCATCATCATCT
>CAZMCA010000218.1:0-5000 GCA_964564595.1 uncultured Caulobacteraceae bacterium | reverse complement strand
GCCGCCGCCGCGCTGCCCGCGCAATTGCTCGGCGATGTGCGCGGGAAAGACGTGCTCGATCTTTGCGCCGCGCCTGGGGGCAAGACGCTGCAGCTCGCCGCCGCCGGCGCGAACGTCACCGCGCTCGACAAGGATCACAGCCGCCTCGATCGCTTGCGCGCGGGCCTCAAGCGCACCGGCCTCACGGCAGAAGTCGTCGCAATGGACGCGCGCGCATGGAGCCCTTCGAAGCTCTACGATTGCGTGCTGCTCGACGCGCCCTGCACCGCCACCGGCACGCTGCGGCGCCATCCCGACATCGCCTGGCTCCGCCGCCCAACCGACATCCCCGCGCTCGCGACGCTGCAAGCCGAGCTGCTCGCGAAAGCCGCGACCTTCGTGAAGCCGGGCGGCGCGCTGGTGTACGCCGTTTGCTCGCTCGAACCGGAAGAAGGCGACGCGATCGCGCGCGCAGCGCCCGATGGGCTGCTGCGCGATCCGATCGCGCCAAATGAACTCGGCGATCCCGCGTTCATCACGCAAGACGGCGCGCTCCGGACGCTGCCCTCGCACTGGGGCGAGCGCGGCGGCATGGATGGCTTCTACGCTGCGCGCTTCAAACGCGTCTAAGCGCTCACGCGCGCCGCCCACTTACCGGGCGTGTTACCAAACTGGCGGCGAAACGCGGCGACGAACGCGCTGACGCTCTCATAGCCTGCGCTTTCAGCCGCGCGCGCCACGTTTGCGCCGCCCGCCAACGCTGCTGTCGCCGCGAGCAGGCGTTGCTGCGTGCGCCACTGCGCAAAGCTCATGCCCGTCTCGTCCAAGAACAAGCGCTGCAGCGTGCGCACGCTCGCGCCGGCGTCACGTGCGATGTGCGCGAGGCTCACGCGGGCGGCAGCCAAGTCCGCGGCGCGCGCCGCGCGCGGGTCTTGGGGGCGTCGCAGAGCGAGCGGCAAAGACGCAGCTTCGCGCAGCTCGCGGAGCACGATCGCCGCGAATGCCGCGTGCTCGCTGTCGTCGGCGCGCAATGGCGCGAGCGCAACGACGCGGCGGATCAGTTCGCGAAAGAACGCGCTTACGGCCAGCACGCGCATGTCTCCGCCCGCATCCAGCGGCGGGGCGATGTAGAGCGTCCGCAGGCGCGCGGCGCTCTCCATACGGATCTCGTGGCGCACGCCTGCGGGCACGCGCACGGCCATCGACGGCGGGATCACAAACTCGTCCCGCCCGGCCACGAGGCGCATCAGGCCTGCCTCAGCAAAGACGATCTGGCTCCAGCTATGAACGTGCGGCTCGGTCGTCCGCCCAGCGGGGTAGTCTGTCGCGAGCGCGCGGATAAGGAAGGTCTCTGTCATGGCGCGTTTGCGATAGTAATTGGCGTAATGGCGCGTATCGGCAAAGTCGGCGCTGGCGTTAGGATCCCTCGGATGGGAGGTCCTATGCCCAACATCGCCCACTTCGCCATCCAGGCCGACAACGTCGAGCGCGCGAAAGCCTTCTACGAGGCCTGTTTCGGTTGGCGTTTCGAGGCCTGGGGTCCGCCGGATTTCTACAATATCCACACCGGCGAGGGCGGCATCATGGGCGCGCTCTACGCCCGCACCGAGCCGCTCACTGGAACCGGCATGAGGGGCTTCCGGTGCACCATCGCGGTGGATGACGTCGCCGCCGCCCGCGCCCTCGTCCTCCAGCACGGCGCGACGCTGACGCATGACACCAGCACCATCCCCGGCGTCGGCACGCTTATCGAATTCGCCGATCCCGAAGGCAACATCCTGTGCGCGATGCGCTACGAGCCCGGCGCGCACTGACGCGCCAACCGGTGTGACAGGGCGCGTCCTTGCACCGTTCTGCGGGCGCGGCTAGCACACCCCTCATGGCGCGGACGCTGATTTCGCCGTCGATCCTATCGGCGGATTTCGCGAAACTTGGCGAAGAGGTGCGCGCGGTCGAGGCCGCCGGCGCCGACATGATCCACGTCGATGTGATGGACGGTCATTTCGTCCCCAATCTCACCATCGGGCCGATGGTCGTGAAGGCGCTAAAGCCGCACGCCAAAACTCCGCTCGACGTGCATCTCATGATCGCGCCCGTCGATCCCTACATCGCCGCCTTCGCGGCTGCGGGCGCGAGCATCATCACGTTCCACCCGGAAGCTGGCCCACACGCGCACCGCACCGCGCAGGCGATCCGCGCCACAGGCGCCAAGCCCGGCGTTTCGCTCAATCCCGGAACGCCGATTGAGGTCATCGACAATTTGATCGACCTGATCGATCTCGTGCTGATCATGACGGTGAACCCGGGCTTCGGTGGCCAAAGCTTCATCGAAAGCCAGCTCCCGAAAATCGAAGCCGCGCGCAAACGCATCGACGCGTCGGGCCGCGACATCATCCTTGAGGTCGATGGCGGCGTGAACGCTGAAACCGCACCGCGCGTGATCGCCGCGGGCGCGACCGCGCTCGTCGCCGGAACAGCCGTGTTCACCGGCGGCCCCTCCGCTTACGCCGCCAACATCGCGCGCCTGCGCGCCAGCACCGCGTGAGCGCGCCGGCCGACGGTCCTCCGCGCCGCGCCTGGCTTTCCCGCGGCGGCGGCGACGTTGAACAATGGCGCGCCAATCCGTTTTACCGCCTCCGCCTCGGCGATCACGGGCCCGACCGTCTCACACACTTCGGCGCCGATCCGCGCCTCGGCGATCTTGCGCGCGGGCGTGAACTCATGCGCGGCACATGGCGCATCGCGGCCGAGCGCATGGCGGGCCATTACGACATTCCGTGGGATCGCCCGCACCCGTCGAAGCATTTCACGGCGCGCTTGCACGCGTTCACGTGGCTCGCCGATCTCGAAGCCATTGGTCCCGATGCGCACGGCCGCATCTCGGCGCTGATCGAAACCTGGGTGCGCCTCTACGGCGAGTGGGACGAGTTCGCCTGGGACTCAGCGTTGACGGCCGAGCGTCTGTTCGCGTGGCTCTGCCACGGGCGGCGCGCGTTTGAGTTCGGCGATCCGTCGATGCGCCTTGCGCTGATGCGCAGCGCCGGGCGCCAAGCGCGCCTTTTGCTCATCGGCCACAGCGATCTCGACGACCGCCCGCTCGCGCAACTGAAAGCGGGCGCGGCTCTCCTCCTCGCGGGTTGCGCGGATTTTCCTGATGCGGAGCGCCTTCGTGAAGAGGGCGAAGAAGTTCTGATCGAAGCGATCGCCAAGCAGTTCCTGCCGGACGGCGCGCACCAGTCGCGTTCGCCTGAAGCCCTCGCCGAAGCGCTCTGCGATCTCGTCACGGTGCTCGACACGCTGAAGCAAGCCGGCTTCGAACCGGTGCCGAGCATCAAAGACGCGCTGCCGCGCTTTGCGAACATGCTGCGCTTTTTCCGGCTCGGCGATGGCGGCCTTGCCTGCTTCCACGGCGGATCGGAGGGGCGGCCTGGCGCAATCGAGCGTGCGCTCGCGACCATACCGGGCCCCGTGCGCGGCTTCCGGTTCGCGACGCACGCAGCCTATCAGCGCCTCGAGCAAGGCCCGCTCACGCTGTTGTTCGACGTCGGCGCAGCGCCCCCGACTTTGTTCGGCGAGCGCGCGCATGCGGGCGCGCTCGCGTTCGAGATGTCCTCCGGCGAGGAGCGGATCATCGTCAATGTCGGCGCCGCGCGCGAGTTGGAGCCGGAAGGCCGCGCCGCCGCACGCACCACCAACGGTCATTCCACGCTGATCGTGAATGACGCCCTCTCCGCCGCACTCGAAGGGCGCGGGCGCACGCCGCGTTTCGTCGGCCCGCACGTCGATGACGTCCGCCGCAGCGAGGACGATGACGGCGTCACCGTGCAAGGCCGGCATGACGGCTATAAAGTGCAGTTCGGCCTGCTGCACCGGCGCTACCTGTTCGTCGATCATGCGGGCAAAAACGTGCGCGGCATCGACGAATTGATGCGGCCAATGAAGCTGAAGACAGCGCCGCCCCGCCAGCCCATTCCGTTCGTCGCGCGCTTCCATCTGCACCCGAGCGTGCGCGCACAGACGATCGAGAACCAAATGATTTCGCTCGAAACGCCGAGCGGCGTGCGCTGGCGCCTGCGCACCGACGCGCCGGACGTTTCGTTGCAGCGCTCCGCCTATTGGGGCGGCGCGACCGTCCCGCAAGACACGCTGCAAATCGTGCTCGCGGGCGCTGCCGATCCCATGGGCCACGGCCTTGGCCCGCCAAACCGCATCCGCTGGGCGCTCGCCCGCTCCGACTGACGAAAGAAAAGATGACCAACGACATCCAACCAGTTCGCCGCGCGCTCATCTCGGTATCCGACAAGACCGGCCTCGAGGACGCCGGCAAAGCGCTCGCCGCGCACGGCGTCGAACTCGTCTCGACCGGCGGCACCTCCGCCGCGCTCAAGAAAGCTGGGCTCGACGTGAAAGACGTAAGCGCGCTCACCGGCTCGCCTGAGATGATGGATGGCCGCGTAAAGACGCTGCACCCGAAAGTGCACGGGGGCCTGCTCGCTTTGCGCGACAATCCTTCTCACGCGGACGCACTGCAAACGCACGGCATCGCGCCAATCGACGTGCTCTACGTGAATCTCTACCCGTTCGAAGCGACCGTTGCGGCCGGCGGCGATTTCGACGCCTGCATCGAAGACATCGACATTGGCGGCCCCGCGATGATCCGCGCCGCCGCGAAAAATCACGGCTACGTCGCGGTCGCGACCGATGGCGACGACATCGCCGCGATCCTCGAAGAGATCAAAACCCACGGCGGCACAACGCACGCGCTCCGCAAACGCCTCGCCGCCAAAGCCTATGCGCGCACGAGCGCGTACGACGCCGCGATCTCAGGCTGGTACGCCGCGCAGCTCGAACAGGAAGCTCCGCCCTGGCGCGGGCTCGGCGGCAAGCTCAAGCAAACGCTCCGCTATGGCGAAAACCCGCACCAAACCGCCGCGTTCTACGTCACCGGCGAAAAGCGCCCCGGCGTCGCCACCGCGCGCCAGCTGCAAGGCAAAGAGCTGAGCTACAACAACATCGCCGAC
>CAZMCA010000217.1:0-5035 GCA_964564595.1 uncultured Caulobacteraceae bacterium | reverse complement strand
GGCGGGCGCATCCTGTTCGTCGGCACCAAGCGCCAAGCGGCCGAGCACATTGCCGCCGCCGCCAAGCGCTCGGCCCAGTACTTCATCAATCAGCGCTGGCTCGGCGGCACGCTGACGAACTGGCAGACGGTTTCGAAGTCGATCGCGCGCTTGCGCGAACTCGAAAACCTCGTCGGCGAAAACGCGCCGGCCGGTTTGACCAAGAAGGAAATCCTCAACCTGACGCGCGAACGCGACAAGCTCGACCGTTCGCTCGGCGGCATCGCGGCGATGGGCGGCATCCCGGACCTGATGTTCGTGATCGACACCAACAAGGAAGCCATCGCCATCCAGGAAGCCAAGAAGCTCGGCATTCCGGTCGTCGCGATCGTGGATTCGAACTGCGATCCCGATGACGTGAACTTCCCGATCCCGGGCAACGACGACGCCGCGCGCGCCATCCAGCTCTACTGCGATCTGATCGCGGATGCGGTGCTCGATGGTCTCGCCGAAGGCCAAGGCCGCTCGGGCGTCGATGTGGGCGCCTCGGCGCGTCCGCCGGCTGAACCGACGCTCGCACAAAGCGAGCCCGGCGAAGTCGCGAACTAGTCGGCGCACGACGTCCAGAACGAACGCCAGAATTATCGAAGGAGTACGCCAAATGGCGGAAATTACCGCTGCGCTGGTCAAAGACCTGCGCGAAAGAACCGGCGCTGGCATGATGGATTGCAAGAAGGCGCTGAGCGAAACCAACGGCGACATCGAAGCCGCGATCGATTGGTTGCGCGCCAAGGGTCTTTCGAAGGCCGCGAAGAAGGCTGATCGCGCCGCCGCCGAAGGCGTCGTCGCGGTTGCGATCGATGGCGCCAAGGGCGCGGTGATCGAGCTCAACTCCGAGACGGACTTCGTTGCGCGCAACGAGCAGTTCCAGAAGGCCGCGTCCGGCTTTGCGAAGATCGCGCTGGCGGCGAAGGATCACGATGCGCTGCTCGCTGCCAAATCGCCCGACGGCGAGGGCAGCGTGAGCGATCTCGTCACGCGCCTCATCGCGACCATCGGCGAGAACATCACGCTGCGGCGCTCGGCCGTGCTGAGCGTCGGGCAGGGCGTCGTCGTGCCGTACATCCACAACGCGGTGTCGGACGGCATGGGCCGCATCGGCGTGCTTGTTGCGGTGGAATCGACGGGCGACAAAGCCGCGCTCGAAGACATCGGCAAGAAGGTTGCGATGCACATCGCTGCGGTGAACCCGCTCGCGCTGAGCGAAGCCGACATTCCGGCCGAGCGCATCGCGCGCGAAAAGTCCATCCTCACCGAGCAGATCAAGCAGGACCCGAAGGCCGTCGGCAAACCCGACAACGTCATCGAGAAGATGATGGAAGGGCGCCTGCGGAAGTTCTTCGAGGAATCCGTGCTCTTGAAGCAGGCCTTCGTGCTGAACCCCGATCAGTCGGTCGAGGCGGCGGTGACGGAGGCCGGCAAGGCCGCCGGCGCGCCGGCGAAGCTTACCGGCTTCGTGCGCTTCGCCGTGGGCGACGGCGTCGAGAAAAAAGCTGACGACTTCGCAGCCGAAGTCGCGGCAATGACAAAGCAGGACTGATCCAGTCCAACGCGGGGAGGGGCCGCTGGCGGAGCGCCAGCGGCCTTTTTCACATCCCAGGACCACGGCCCGCGCCGTTCGACGTGCGCCCAGGTTCAGGTACATTGACCGCCGAAGGTTCAAGCGAGTCTCTGCATGGCGCCGGTCCCCTATAAGCGTGTCCTCCTCAAATGCTCCGGCGAGGTGCTGATGGGCGAAAAGCCCTTCGGCATCGATCAGCTCACGGTCTCAGCCGTCGCGGAGGATATTGCCGAGGCGGTTCGTTCCGGCGTGCAGGTCTGCCTCGTGATCGGCGGGGGGAACATCTTCCGGGGCATGTCGCTCGCGGAGGCCGGCATGGAGCGGGCCCAGGCTGACTACATGGGCATGCTGGCGACCGTGATGAACGCGCTGGCGATGCAGGCGGCGCTCGAGAAAATCGGTGTTTTCACGCGCGTGCAATCCGCGATTCCGATGGACGCGATCTGCGAGCCCTTCATCCGCCGTCGCGCTCTGCGGCACATGGAAAAGGGCCGCGTGGTGATCTTCGCGGCCGGTATGGGCCAGCCCTTCTTTACGACCGACACGCCTGCCGCGCTGCGCGCCGCCGAAATGGGCTGCGACGCGCTCTTCAAGGGCACCAGCGTCGATGGCGTCTATACGGCCGACCCGAAGAAGAAAAAGGACGCCACGCGCTACGACCGGCTCACCTATCAAGACGTCCTGGTGAACGATCTTCGCGTGATGGATGCGTCCGCCATCGCGCTGATGCGCGACAATTCGATCCCGATCGTCGTGTTCTCGATCCGCGACCGGGGGAACTTCCTCAAAGTGTTGCGCGGCGAGGGCGTCCACACCACGATTGGCCCCGCCATCGCCGCTTAACGGCCCTGGAGACAGAAAGCACCGTCATGCCCGCCGTACCGCCGTTCCAACTAGACGACTACGCCAAGCGCATGGACGGAGCGCTCTCAGCGCTCCAGCACGAGTTTTCGGGGCTGCGCACTGGGCGCGCTTCGCCCGCGTTGCTCGACCCCATTCACGTCGACGCCTATGGCGCGTCGAGCCCGCTCAATCAGGTCGCGGCGGTCACTGTCCCGGAGCCGCGAATGCTCTCGGTGCAGGTGTGGGACAAGGCCGTTGTTGGCGCCGTCGATAAGGCGATCCGCGCGTCGGGGCTCGGGCTGAACCCGATCGTCGATGGCATGACGTTGCGCATTCCGATCCCGCCGCTAACGGGCGAACGGCGCGCCGAACTCGCCAAGCTCGCGGGCAAGTACGCCGAAAGCGCGCGCGTCGCCGTGCGCAATGTGCGCCGCGACGCGATGGACCATCTGAAGCGCCTCGAGAAGGATCACCAGATCAGCGAAGACGACCGCAAGAAGCGCGAAACGCAAGTTCAGCAAGCCACCGACAAGCACATCCGGGACATCGACAACGCGCTCGCGACGAAAGAGCAGGAGATTCAGCAGGTGTGAGCCTGCGCGCGCCGATGGCCAGCCCCGCTCCTTCGCCTCAGGCCGCGCCGCTGCCGACGCATGTCGCCATCATCATGGATGGCAACGGGCGCTGGGCCAAAAAGCGCATGCGTCCGCGCAGCTTTGGGCACTCGCAAGGCGTGGAGGCGCTCCGGCGCACGGTTGAGGCCGCGGGCGAGCTTGGCGTTCGCTATCTTACGATCTTCGGCTTCTCGACGGAGAATTGGCGCCGCCCAGCGGACGAAGTGAACGCGCTTCTGGAACTGATGCGGCTTTATGTGGGCCGCGATCTCGATAAGCTGGTGCGTGAAGGCGTGCGCGTGCGGGTGATTGGCGAGCGCTCAGGCCTCGAGCCGGATCTCATCGACATCATCACGCGCGCCGAAGCCAAGAGCGCGCATAATGACAAGCTGCATCTGACGATCGCGTTCAACTATGGCAGTCAGGATGAGATCGCGCGCGCGGCCAAGCGGCTCGCGATGGATGTCGCCGCAGGCAAGATCGCGCCTGATGCGGTGAACGCCCAAACCTTCGCCCGTTATCTCGACACGGCTGAATTGCCGGACCTCGATCTCCTGATCCGCGTCAGCGGCGAAGTGCGCTTGTCGAACTTTCTGCTCTGGCAGGCGGCGTATGCCGAACTGATTTTCCTGGACGTCCTATGGCCCGATTTCGACAAGTCTTCGCTGGAGACGGCGATCGATGAATTCCGCCGTCGCGACCGACGTTTCGGCGCGAGCGAGACGTGATCGGGGTGCGCCGTTGACGACCCAGACGGGCCGCTTCGCCGACCTCGCACCGCGGATTGCGTCAGCGCTCGTGCTGGCGCCGCTGGGCGTAGCCGCGGCGGTTGCCGGAGAGCCGTGGATCGCTTCGGCGACAGGGGCCGCGGTCGTTGCGATGAGCTTTGAGTGGGCGCGCATGAGCGAGCCAGGAAAATATGCACCTGCGTTTGTCGCGACGCTCGCGGGGTCGCTCGGCGCGGTGATGTTCGCTTCGCGCGGCTACGTCGTCGTGGCGATCGGCTGGCTCGCCTTCTGCGCGTTTCTGTCGATGCTGCGGCGTGACGATTGGACAGCGCGCGCGGAAACGTTCCTGGGCGCGCTTTATGTCGGTGCGCCGTGCGCGCTGTTTCTGTGGCTTCGGGACAGCACGCCCGAGGGTTTGGAGACGATCCTCTTTCTGTTTGCCGCGATCTGGGCGGCGGATGTGTTCGCCTATCTCGGCGGCACGCTGATCGGTGGCCCAAAGCTTCACCCCGCGCTTTCGCCGCAGAAGACATGGTCAGGCATCATTGCAGGCACGCTTGCGGGCGGGGCGGCGGCGATCTTGTTCGGTGTTGTGCTGGGTGGGGCGCACCTGCCGGCGTTTGCGTTGGCCGGGGCGGTGACGGCGCTCGTCGGTCTTGGTGGCGACCTGTTCGAGAGTTTCGCCAAGCGCCGCTTCGGCGTGAAGGATGCGTCGGGCCTCATCCCGGGGCACGGCGGCGTTCTCGACCGGATCGATGGTTTGATGATGGCGACCTTGTTCTGGGCGGCTGCGCTCGCGCTCGCGCCCGGCCTCACGGGCTATCTATTCGGACCGGGCCTATGACGCTCTCGCGGCGGGTCACCATCCTTGGCGCGACCGGGTCGGTCGGCCGCTCCACGGTCGCGGTGATCGAAGAGCTGCGCGCGCGCGGGGAAGATATCGAGGTCGAGGCGCTGACGGCCGGGCGAAACCTCGCGCAGCTCGCCGAGATCGCAGCGCGGGTGAAGCCGCGCTTTGTGGCGGTCGCGGATGCGGCCCAGCTGGCAGAGGCCCGCCAGGCTCTTCCGGGCATGGAAGTCGGCGCGGGCCCATCGGCGCTGGAAGAGGCTGCGAGCCGGAACGCCGATTGGGTTATGTCCGCGATTGTGGGCGCGGCTGGGCTCGCCCCAACGCTGGCGGCGGTGCGCCGCGGCGCCAATGTCGCGCTCGCCAACAAGGAATGCTTGGTCTGCGCTGGGCCCCTGATGCT
>CAZMCA010000216.1:0-5043 GCA_964564595.1 uncultured Caulobacteraceae bacterium | reverse complement strand
GAAGTCTTTGGCTTCCTTGTACGCGTCGTCGCCTGCGACGTGCACTTCATCGACGTCCTTGTCGTAGAGGTCTCGGATGGCGCGCTTCACGAGCGAGCTTTCCTCGTAGATCATCGCGGGGGCGACGCTCTTGAGGGTATTGTCGCGAATGTTTTCCCAGGCGCGCGTCAGATATTCGTAGTCGCGCTTGATCTCCGTTTTCGTGCGCTTGGCGCCCGCGGTGCGGATAATCAGGCCCATGCCTTGCGGCACTTCCAGATCGGTCGCGACCTTCTTCAGTCGCTTGCGATCTGGGCCGCTGGTGATCTTACGGGAGATGCCGCCGCCGCGCCCGGTGTTGGGCATCAGCACGCAATAGCGGCCGGCGAGCGAGAGATACGTCGTGAGCGCCGCGCCCTTGTTGCCGCGCTCTTCCTTCACGACCTGGATGAGCATGATCTGCCGGCGGCGGATCACCTCCTGGATGCGATAGCGGCGCGTGAGGATGCGGCGGCGGCGCTCATCGGCGGCGCCTTCTTCCTCCTCTTCATCGCCTTCGGCGTCGGCTTCGGCGGCCGCGAACTCGGCCTTCAGCGCTTCGCGATCGGCGACCGGGATTTGGTAATAGTCCGGATGGATTTCCGAGAAGGCCAGGAAGCCGTGTCGGTTGCCGCCATAGTCCACGAAGGCCGCTTGGAGCGATGGCTCCACGCGGGTGACTTTGGCGAGATAGATATTGCCGCGGAGTTGTTTCTTGGACTGGGTCTCGAAGTCGAAATCGTCAACGCGCTGGCCGTCCAGCACCACGACCCGGGTCTCCTCGGGGTGGGCGGCGTCGATGAGCATTTTCTTGGGCATGTAGGGCTCCGGTGGCGCCGGGGCTCAGACCGTAAGGGCGCGGTGCGCGCAGGGGTGAGAGCGGGCGCGAAGGCGAGCGAGCGGGCACGCCGGCGCTGATGCCGGCCAGCCGCGCGGCCGTCGGGGCCGTGGGTTGGCGGGCGGGCGCTTGGGGCATGCCGAACTCCGAAGGACGCGCCGCATAAAGCGGCGCAGGGGGCGGTGCGCCCCGTCGCGTCTGGCTGCGCTTGTCGCCGGCGGCGCGTCCCGAAATTGGGTGCTGCGCCGGGGGCCGTGCCGTGCCGATCCGCGTTGCGGGAGCGCTGACGATTGCCGCGGGCCGTCTCAGGCGGGCCGAAGCAACGTCGATTCAGATTGCACGAAATCCGTTACGAAAGAAAGCGCCGCGCGCCGCCGGGGGCCGCCTGCCCCTTCGAAAAGCGCGCCAGCGCCTTCCGTTGGGGCGGGGCGCCCGGGCGGGGTCAGTAAAGACCGCTGAGGCCTTCGTCCGCCGGGCGCTGGCTCGGCTGGGCCTGGGCGGCCTGCTGGCCGCTTTCGGCAGGCATGGAGAAGCCTTCCTGGAGCCCGGTGAGCAGGCGCGGATCGATCGGATCGGTGCCGCCGAACACGAAGGGCGAGTTGTTTTCCGGCTCGTCGCGCGTCGGTTCGGTATCGGGCTTGAACGCTTCAAGGATGGTTTGCGTCGTGCCCGCATTCGGGAGGAGGCCCGTCGTTGCATCGATCCGCACGAGCCGGACGCCCGCTGGAATGCGGAACGGCGTTGCGGGCGTGTCTTCAAGCGCGACGCGCATGAAGTCGCGGAAGATCGGCGCAGAGATGCGTGCGCCGGTTTCGCCTTCGCCCATCGAACGCGGCTGATCGAACCCGGCCCACACGCCGACCACGAGGTCCGGCGAGAAGCCGACGAACCACGCGTCGCGATAGTCGTTGGTGGTGCCGGTCTTGCCGCCGAGCGGCGTATTGAGCGAGGCGACCACGGTGGCCGTGCCGCGCTGCACCACGCCTTCGGACATCGAGACGATCTGGTAGGCGGTGACGGGATCGAGGATTTGCTCGCGCGTGTCGGGCAGACGCGGCGGGGCCATGCCATTGCGCCACGCGGCGGTGCAGTTCGCGCATTCGCGCTGATCGCGGCGGAACACGGTTGCGCCCGTGCGATCCTGAATTCGGTCGATCAGGATCGGCTGGATGCGCCGGCCGCCGTTCACGAACTCCCCGTACGCAGTCGTCATGCGCTGGAGCGTGGTTTCGCCGGTGCCGAGCGCGAGCGCGAACACAGGCTGGACGTTCTGATCGTAGACGCCCATGCGTTGCGCATATTGCACCACACGGTCGATGCCCATCTCGTAGGCAACGCGCGCGGTCATCGCGTTGCGCGACAGTTCGAGGCCGCGGCGGAGGGTGGTCGGGCCGTAATATTCGCGTGAATAGTTTTCCGGCGACCAGACCGAGCCATCGCCCGCTTCGATTGCGAGCGGGCCGTCATCGACGAGCGTTGCGGGCGTGAGGCCAAAGTCGAGCGCGGCGGCGTAGACGATCGGCTTGAACGACGAGCCGGGCTGACGGCGCGCTTGGGTGGCGCGGTTGTAGCCTTGCTCGGAGAAGTTATAGCCGCCGACCATCGCGAGCACGCGGCCGGTGTGCGGATCCATCGCGACGAGCGCGCCTTGGATCTGCGGAATCTGGCGAAGATTGTAGCGGTCGCCGGTCGCGCTGGCGCGCTGAACATAAATGATCGAACCCGCGCGCAGCGCGCGATCGCGGTTGGAGCGTGCGCCTTGCGCGGCCCATTGCACGTCGGCGTCGACGAGGCGGCCAGCGCCGCCGTTATCGAGCGCGAAACGCACGCCGCCGGACGTGTTGGTCACCATCGCGCGGCGCCAATTGGTCAGCGATGGGGGCGCTGCCGTTTGCGCGAGTTGCGCTGCGACGTCGCCCGCCGGTTCGCCCGAACCGACAGGGCCGCGCCAAGCGTGGCGGCGATCGTATTGATCGAGGCCGGCGCGCACCGCGCGTGCGGCGGCGAGTTGGAGGCGCGTATCGACCGTCGAGCGGATCGAGAGGCCGCCGCGGAGCAGGGCTTCATCGCCATATTGCGCGGAGACTTGGCGGCGCACCTCTTCGACGAAATGCGAGGCGGCGACGTATTGATCGCCCGTCAGACGGTCGGTGGTGCGCAGGTCCTCTGCGCGCGCGGCTTCGGCTTGCGCGGCGGTGATGAAGCCTTGCTCCTCCATCCGGCCGATCACGTAGTTGCGGCGGTTAATGGCGCGCTCGCGCTGGCGGACGGGGTGATAGTTGTTCGGCGCTTTCGGGAGTGCGGCGAGGTATGAGGCTTCGCCGATCGTGAGTTCGCTCAGCGGCTTGTTGAAATAGTTGAGCGCGGCGGCGGCGACGCCGTAGGCGCGCTGGCCGAGATAGATCTGGTTCAGGTAAAGCTCGAGGATGCGCTCCTTGCCGAGTGCTTCTTCGATGCGTTGCGCGAGGAACGCTTCGCGCACTTTGCGAAGGATCGTGCGGTCGCTCGTCAGCAGCATGTTCTTGGCGACTTGCTGCGTGATGGTGGAGGCGCCTTCGAGGCGCCGGCCGCTCAGCATGTTGCCGACGTTCGACACCATCGCGCGGATCACGCCAACAAAGTCGACGCCGCTATGTTCGAAGAAGTTCTGGTCTTCCGCCGCGACGAACGCTTGGCGCACGTGATCGGGCATGGCTTCGATCGGCACGAAGAGGCGGTGCTCTTCGGCGAATTCAGCAACGAGCGCGCCATCGCCGGCGTGCACGCGGCTGGTGATCGGCGGTTCGTAGTCGCGGAGCTGCGAGACGCTGGGCAGGCCCTGCAGCGCAACGAGGAGGAAGCCCCCGAAGCCGAGGACGCCGAGGCCGGCGACGGCGACGATCCCGATGGCGATTTTCTTGACGAGGCCGCCCCGTCCGTCTTCGCCGCGGTCTTCTTCCCACAGATCTCTGCTCATGGCGCCCGCGCTTATGCCTGACCGTCGGTCAAGACCACATGAATGTTCAGACGGATTCCCTCGACCCCGCCGGCCAGATCGAACCCGTGTGAACGCTTCGCGCGCCCAAGAGCCCGATTCTAGGCCCGCGCCATATAGGTGCGTTGCGGGGCGAAATAATGATCAATCGCATCTGCGACTGCGTCCGCCATGCGCATGCGCTCGCGGTCTGATGCCAGACGCCGCTCGTCGGCGGCGTTGGTCAGGAAGCCCATTTCCAGAAGCACGGCAGGAACATCCGGCGCGAGCAGCACGAAAAGGCCGGCGTTCCGGTGGGTGTTGGCGAGGAGCGGGGACACGCCCTGGAGCTCGCCGATCACAGTCTGCGCGAAGGCGGCAGAGCGGTTTGTGGTTTCGCGCTGGGTGAGGTCGGTCAGGATCTGGCTGACCAGACCCGTGCGGGGGGCATCGCCGAGATCGATCTCCCAGTTCTGCGTCTCCATCATGCCGCGGGCCCGCAGGCCGCCACGCTCGGAGAGCGTGTAGACGGAAGCGCCAGCCGCGCCGGCGTTCTGGTTCGCGTCGGCATGGAGCGAGACAAACAGGTCCGCACCTTGTTCGCGGGCGAAGCGAACGCGTTGTTCCAACGGGATAAAAAGGTCTGCATCGCGGGTGAGGGCGACGTGGTAGCGGCCGCGGGCCTCGAGCGCGTCGCGCAGCTTCAGGGCAGCGTCGAGGACGACGTCTTTTTCACGGACCCCGGTGACGCCGACTGCGCCGGGATCGCGCCCGCCATGGCCGGCGTCGATCACGATCATGCGGCGGCGGCCGCCGGTTTGGCGGGGCGGGGGCGCGGCTGCTGCCGCGTTTTGCGGCTCAAGGCGGACCGAGCCGGGGGCTGCGAGGTCGAATTGGAGGCCGGGGCTGTTGCGGCCGCCGGTTTCCTGCCCTGCCAAGGTGGCGGGACCGGCTAGGTCCAGCACCAGGCGCGCGCCGCCATCGGGGCGGGGGGCGTACCGGTAGCGGGAGACCGGGCCAGCGCCTGGGCCCGCGCCGGAGGCCGCGCCAAGGGCAAGGCGCGTGTCCGGCAGATCGACGACGAACCGGGCTGGGCCATCGAGGAAGAAGGCGTTTGGCGACACGTGGCGGGACAGCGCGACGACAAGGCGGGCCCCCTGTGCCGTTGGCTCAACGCGCACGGCGCGCACGACCGCGGGGTCGGTCGCGTACGCGTGCACGGCGGGCAAGGCGC
>CAZMCA010000215.1:0-5240 GCA_964564595.1 uncultured Caulobacteraceae bacterium | reverse complement strand
AATTGGTGGAGCCTAGCGGGATCGAACCGCTGACCTCCTGCATGCCATGCAGGCGCTCTCCCAGCTGAGCTAAGGCCCCGATGAAGCGCTACGAGAGCGCCCCGGTTTGGGAAGGCGGGAAACTAGCCCCCGCCCGCATCTGGTTCAAGTTCGCGCCGGCATGTCCGCGCCGCCGCGCACTTGACGTCAATTCTCGTCGTCGCCGTCGCTGATGTCGCCGAGTTCGTCTTCGTTGAACTCTTCTTCATCGTCGAGCGTCGGGATCTCGTCTTCAGAGGACGTCTCGTCTTCGAGATCGGATTCTTCTTCGGAGAAGCCGGGCGGCAGTTCGCCTTCGGGCGCTGCATCCTCGTCATCGTCGCTCGCCAACACCTCGTCGGCGCCTTCAGCGTCGAGTTCGGGTGTTTCTTCGACTTCCTCTTCCGACTCCTCGGCCTCGGCGACTGCTTCTTCTTCGTCGTCGTAGCCGGCTTTGCCGCCATACGCCGGGGCGCGACGCGTGCGCTTCACCTTGAGCGTTTCATCCGCAGGATCGAAGGCAGTTTGGCACTTCGGGCACACGGCCGGCTTCTTGCGGAGGTCGTAGAACTTCGCGCCGCAACTCGGGCACGTTTGTTTTTCGCCCAATTCGGCTTTGGCCATGAAGCCCTCAGAATCGCCCGGGTCGGTTAAGGGGCGCTCGCTTGCCACGCTCCCCCGGCCCTGTCAAAAGCTTTGTCGATTTCCCACAAACCCCTTTCCCAATCTGGTGTTCCGATGCGTCTGGCCGCGCGCCCGTCCGGGCCGCTCAAGGGCAGCACTCGCGCGCCCGGCGACAAATCCATCTCCCACCGCGCCCTGATCCTCGGAGCCCTCGCCGAGGGCGTCACCGAGATCGAGGGGCTGCTGGAATCCGACGATGTGCTGCGCACCGCCGAAGCCGTTCGGGCCTTCGGCGCGGGTGTTGAGCGCCTTGGCGAAGGGCGCTGGCGTGTGGAGGGCCGGGGCGGCTTTTCCGAGCCGGGTGAGGTTATCGATTGCGGCAATTCCGGAACGGGCGTGCGGCTGCTCATGGGGGCCGCCGCCGGCTTTGCGATCGCGGCGACGTACACGGGCGACAATTCGCTCCGCGGCCGGCCGATGGGCCGCATCCTGAACCCGCTCCGCGAGATGGGGGCGACGGCCCTTGCGCGCACGCGGGACCTGCTGCCCGCCACTGTGCGCGGCGGGAGCCTCAAGAGGATCGCCTACAAGACGCCCGTCGCCTCAGCGCAGGTGAAGTCCGCCGTGTTGCTTGCGGGCCTTCAGGCCGAAGGCGGCGTCGAGGTCATCGAGGCCGAGCGCACCCGCGATCACACCGAGCGGATGCTCCGCGCCTTCGGCGCGCAGCTCGTGGAGGCGCAAACGCCGGAAGGCTGGCGCATCACGCTCGCGCCCGGCGCCAAGCTCAAAGGAACGCGCGTGCGCGTGCCGGGCGATCCCTCCTCCGCCGCCTTCCCGCTCGCCGCCGCGCTCATCACGCCGGGGTCCGAGGTCACCATCGAAGGCGTGCTGCTCAATCCGCTGCGCATCGGCTTTTTCGAAACGCTGAAGGACATGGGCGCGAACATCGAGATCGCGAACGTGCGCACCGAGAGCGATGAGCCCGTCGGCGACGTCACCGCGCGCTACAGCGCGCTTCACGGCGTTGAGACGCCGCCCGAACGCGCGCCTTCGATGATCGATGAATACCCGATCCTGTCAGCGCTTGCGGCCTTTGCGAAAGGCCCAACCGTGATGCGCGGCGTCGAGGATCTGCGGGTGAAGGAAAGCGACCGCATCGCGCTGATGGCGCAAGGCCTCACGGCGTGCGGCGTCAGCGTCAGCGATACGCCCGATTCGATGACAGTCGTCGGCACGGCGGGCGCCAACAGCCGCGTCGCCGGCGGCGCCGCCATCACCACGCACGGCGATCACCGCATCGCGATGAGCCATCTTGTGCTCGGCCTCGCGGCTGAGCGCGCCGTCAGCGTCGATGAGGCGCGCATGATCGCGACGAGCTTTCCGGGCTTTTCGCAGCTGATGCGCAGCCTCGGCGCCGACATCGCCGAAGCCTGACTTATCCACACCGATCCGTTTGCGAAACTGCGAACCATGCAAGGAGCGCGCCGTTGTTCACGCGGGCGAACAACGGAGCGCAACACAATGCAGGTCGCAAAACTCCGCGTACGAACCGATGAAAACGGCCTCGTTCCCGCCGGCGAATATTTCAAGCGTCTCGCTGAAGCGCTGCGCGAAGCGAACGAACTCGAAGCGCGCAAGCAAGCGCAAAGCGCGCGCCGGCGCCGCTCGTTACATGACGATTGGCGTGGCGGTCTCGGCGCCTAAGCGGGGACTGGCGCGTGTGCGAGGCGGCGTAGATCGGTGAACAGATAGACGCACGCCACCACCGTCAGCATGCCAAAGCCTGGCACGAGGATCGCGGTATGCGGGCCGACGGCGTGGGCGAGATAGCCGTACGCGACCGCGCCGAGCGGGCCTGTCGCCATCAGCGTCAGCGTGAAGATCGATAGGATGCGCGCACGCGCATGGGCAGGCGCGTGTTCCTGCACGATGCCGCGCCCGAGCGTCATCGCCACGCCGCCGCCAAGACCCCACGCGAAATTCAGCGCGCACAACACCCAGAACGGCACGGGGATCGCGCACAAAATCAGCACGATCGAGCCGTTCGTCAGCGCCGCGAGATAAACGAGCCCGCGCCGCTGCAGCATGCCCACGCGCATCAGCGCAAACGCCGATATCGTCGAGCCCGTCCAGAAACAGAGCGAAAACAGGCCGAGCGCGCCCGCCACTTCCGCACGCGCATCCGGCGGGAAATAACTCTGCACGATCAGCGGCAGAAGCACGAAGAACGCGCCCATGAAGCACGCGCCCATC
The DNA here is from genome assembly GCA_964564595.1 of uncultured Caulobacteraceae bacterium. Classification (GTDB taxonomy): domain Bacteria; phylum Pseudomonadota; class Alphaproteobacteria; order Caulobacterales; family Aquidulcibacteraceae; genus JBEVOS01. Next base: position 2,345 of record CAZMCA010000215.1, on the reverse strand, counting down.
GCCATCGAGCAGATCATCACCGGCGCAATGGCGCGCGACGCGAACGCCGCCGCAAAGCCGCTCGCGATCTCGCGCCCGATATGCACGATCGGATTGCCGGCGATCTTCTGCGGCGCGTGATCGCGCGGCCGCGGGTTGAAACGCGTTGCCGAGAACGCCGCCAGCGCCATCAAGCCCGCTTGCCCCATCAGCAGCGCGCCGACGCCGATGAACGCCGCGCCCGCCGCGAACGCCATGCCGATCAATTGCCCGCCAAATTGCGAGAGCGATGCGATCGAAACCGCGCGCTGCACGCCGTGCACGCTTTGATCGGGCGCCATCAGGCTCAGCATCGCGTCCCGCGCGGGTGTCGCGAACGCGCTCATCACGCCGACGACGACTGCGTAGATGATGACGAGCTCATATGTCAGCACGCCGGAGATCACCGCCCCACCAAGCACGGTGAAGGTCGCGACCGCGATACAGCATGCGGCGATCACCAGCCGCTTGCCGTCCACGCGATCGGCGACGAAGCCGCCAAACAAGATGAACAGCGCCGTCGGCAGCTGCAGCGCCATCTGCGCGTAGCCAAAGCGCACCTCGCTCTCGCCGAGCACGACGCGCACGAGATACGGGAACAGCACCACCTGCACGCCGAACGCCAGGAACCACGCCCCGTTCGTGAACAGGTACGCGCCAAAATTCGTCTGCTGCGGCTGCTCTGCGTCGGCCATCAGCGCCTCCCGCGTGAAGCATGGGCTACATCGCCGGGCGGCGCGAGCGCTCCCGCTACGTCTGCCGGGGAGCTTCCTTCAGCGCGCCGCCGCGCTAAGACCGCGCCATGATCATCGCGATCGACGGCCCCACCGCGTCCGGCAAAGGCACGCTCTCAAAGCGGCTCGCCGAAGCTTATGGCTTGCCGCGCCTCGATACGGGCGCGCTTTATCGCGCCGTGGGACTCGCCCTGCTCGACGCAAACACTGACCCGGCAGACGCCGCAGCCGCCGCGCGCGCCGCCGCCGCGCTCGATCTCAACGCCATCGACGAGGACCGCATCCGCACCGCGCAAGCCGGCGCGGCCGCCTCCGTTGTCGCCGCACACCCTGAGGTGCGCGCCGCTCTCCTCGCTGCCCAGCGCGCCTTCGCCGCCCGACCCGGCGGCGCGATCCTCGACGGGCGCGACATCGGCACGGTGATTTGCCCGAACGCCGACGTGAAGCTCTTCGTCACGGCGAGCCTCTCGGCCCGCGCCGAGCGGCGCTGGAAGGAACTCGCGGCCCGGGGCGAGCCCATTGAACTTGCCGCCCTCACTGCCCAGATCGAGGCGCGCGACGCGCGGGACCAGGGCCGGGCCGACGCCCCCCTGAAGCCCGCGCCGGACGCGCACTTGCTGGACACAACCGCCCTCTCTATAGAGGCGGCCGTGACGGCCGCCCGCCGAATTATCGACGCGGCGTCCGCGCGCTCCTGATCCGATCCTGATCCGATTAGGGGCCGTTGTCGTTCCAAACCCTCTTTGGCCGCCCATTTCCGGCCCCTTGAGGGGCTGGCGCGGTCCGTCATGCCCTTCCATCCGCGGCGCTCACGCGCCGAGACCGCCGGAGCCAACCGGTCGGCCATTTTTTATTTGGAGCAGTACCGCAAACATGAGTTCTCTCGCCCAATCACAAAACCCGAGCCGCGATGATTTCGCCGCGCTCCTCAATGAATCCCTGTCCTCCCAAGGCATGGTCGAAGGACGGGTCATTCCCGCCACTGTCGTCGGCGTCGAACATGACTTCGTGATCGTCGACATCGGTCTGAAGACCGAAGGCCGCATCCCGCTTCGCGAATTCATCGCGGAAGACACGCCCGAAGCGCCGAAGACCGGCGACATCGTGGAGGTCTATCTCGATCGCATCGAAAACGCGCTCGGCGACGCTGTTGTCAGCCGTGAGAAAGCGCGCCGCGAAGAAGCGTGGACGCGTCTCGAAAAGAGCTTCACCGCGCAAGAGCCTGTGCAAGGCGCGCTCGTCGGCCGCGTGAAGGGCGGCTTCACGGTCGACCTCGGCGGCGCCAACGCGTTCCTGCCGGGCAGCCAAGTCGATATCCGCCCGGTGCGCGACGTCGGCCCGCTGATGAACATCGTGCAGCCGTTCGCGATCCTCAAAATGGACCGTCAGCGCGGCAACATCGTCGTTTCGCGCCGCGCCGTTCTGGAAGAAACCCGCGCTTCCGAACGCGCCGAAATCGTCGGCCAGCTGCAGGAAGGCGAAATCCGCGAAGGCGTGGTCAAGAACATCACCGATTACGGCGCGTTCGTTGATCTCGGCGGCATCGACGGCCTGCTGCACGTCACAGACATGAGCTGGAAGCGCGTCTCGCAC